>RFGV01000397.1 GCA_003696605.1 Chloroflexota bacterium
GGGCACGTACTTCGTTGGGATCAATTCCTTCAATCTGTCCTTCACCGGCAGCGGTATTGATGCGGGCATTGCCGAGTATGATCACTCCACCCCACAGACCGCGATCGGTTGGCAGCAGATCGTTGGGATCGTTGACGTCGTCGTTCTCTGCAGTGAAAATGATGGGGGCGTTGGCTGTGCCCTCGGCGAAGATCTGGGCACCGCGAACAATGATGAGAGCGCTGGTGTTATCGCCGGTGGTGGGTACTTCCTTGCCGCGGATGATGGTACCGGGTTGGATGGTAAGAGTGGCACCACTCTCCACAAACACCAGCCCGTCCAGCAGATATTCGTTGTCGGACGTCCAGGTGACATTGTCGTTGGCGTTGATATCACCGTCCTTGACCGTCACAATCGTCTGGGCAGACAATATGACGGGTAATAACAACCAGAATACTAACTGTCTGAATTTCATACAAATGACTCCTTTTGTTTGATGATTTGTGTGATTGTTTGTGTCATCTATTTGTCTATTCGTTCGTTTTCTGTTTTTATACTGCAATCTTACTGTTCTCCCGGAATGTCAGGTTTTATCCCCGCTCAGTAGCGCGAATGATCTGTTTTAATTGATGCTGTATTGCAAACCGAACGAGAAGTTGCGTCCGCTTTTGTAAAGCTGTCGAATGTATTCGTGATTATTGTATTGGTGAGTATAGCGGTTGTCGCTGTCCAGAATATTTTTGACGGCAAACTTCACTTTCAACACCCGAAAGATTTTCTGGCTGAAGGTAAAATTCAGCAGGTGCCGGGCTCTTTCGTAAACGCCGGGCGTGCCCCCCAGTGCCACCTCAAACAATCGGTCTCCGAAAACGTTGTAGTGCAAGCTGGCAACAGTGCCACGCAACGGATGGTCGTAGTTCAGACTCACATTAACAAGGTAAGGAGACTGCCCCTGCAATTCACGTGTGTCAGAGGCGTTGGGATCAAGTGCCCGCAACGAACGCAGTTCTGCTTCGGGTATGTTGACCTCCGATTTGATGAGTGACAGGTTGCTTGCCAAAGAGAAATACTGTAGCGACCCGGAGAGAAACGACAATGCTTTGCGGATTTCCAATTCCGTTCCATAAACCGTGGCATGATCCACATTTTCGTAATCCACCAGTGCCCCCTCCGATGCAAATCCGACATTAATCGTCCGTTCGATCGGATTTTTGAAGCGTTTGTAAAACCCACTGACCGAAACCACCTCACCGGGTTGAGGAAACCATTCCCAGCGCACATCATAGTTGTCGATTAAGGTGCGTTTCAACTCGGGATTTCCGCTGAACAGCACATCCTGGGCGAATTCGAAGCTGGTGTAAGGGGCTTTTTCGCGAAAATTGGGACGCGCCAATGTTTTGCCGTAAGCCAAACGCAGGTTCATGTCGGGGCGGAGCAATACTGTCGTATTGACAGATGGCAGCCAATCGTCGTCGTTTAAAGTGCCGCGTTTACTGGTATTCGTCACAACCATACGGGTCGCTTCGAATCGGCTGCCGGCAACCAGGCGCAACCAGCCGACCGGTTTGAAGTCCAGCATCAGATAAGCGGCGTTAATACGTTGGTTGCCGGAATAATCACCGCCAAAACCGCCCAGTGATTCCTGCAGGTAGTTGCCAAATTGATATGTATTGCGGGTGGAGTCATATCCGACAATACCCACGTTTTCAGGTGAGAAGAAGCTTGTCGGGTCACCGTTATAGCGCACACTTGCACCCTGCCAATAC
>RFGV01000398.1 GCA_003696605.1 Chloroflexota bacterium
GAAATCCCGTATCCATTTTATTTATTGCTGGTTGTGTTTGTTAAGCATCTATATGGGATTGCCACATCCGGCATCAGGGCAGTTTTCCGATTGCCAGACGGGAATCTTTGTCTGCCAGTCGAGCTATACACAGCTGACCGCCCCTCCGGATTCCGGGTTAATCCAGGAACTCGATTATCCCAGCAATACCTCCTGCCTGGCTACAAATGAAAATTATACGGCATGGTATATATTCACCGTAAGCAGTGGTGGCACGCTGGAGTTTGTAATAAACCCGATGTTCGCCCTTGATGATTACGACTTTGCTTTGTTCAACATCACCGGATTGACCTGCAATGACATCGCCAATGGCACCGCCCCGGAAGTGCGTTGTAATTATTCTGCCGCCATCGGACCAACAGGCCTTGCCGCTGGATACAGCGGGGTATCAGAACCTTCGGGGGGGCTATCCTTTTGCGCTCCGCTAACCGTTAATGCCGGTGAAACCTATGCCCTGGTAGTCGATTATTTTTCCGGCAATACCGGGTCATTCCAGGGTTATGACCTCAATTTCTCCGGAACGGCTACCATCTTTGACAATATCGCACCCCGGATCGATTCTGTCTTGCCGGTCAACTGCAACCGCACAAATCAGATTACAGTGCAACTTTCCGAGCCTGTGCTGTGCAGTTCCATTGCCCCTGATGGCAGCGACTTCGCCATATCCGGACCTTCAGCGGTAACCATAGCATCAGCCTCCGGAAACGGTTGTTCCACAGGCAATACTTTTACCTCGCAGGTGGTGCTCAATTTTACAGCCCCGATTTCCGTGACCGGCACTTATTACCTGAAAACCAGAACCGGCACAGATGGGAATACACTGGAGGACAATTGTGGAAATGCCGCCCTTAATGGTGTGGACAGCATTCCCTTCCTTATCCCCGATGTGGTGATCGCTTCATTCACCCATCAGACTGTGCCCCAATGTCACCATGACAGTGTGTATTTCACCTCCACTTCCACCGGGCAGATTACCAATTATCTCTGGAGCTTTGGCGATGGCACCATCGATACTGCACGTAACCCCGTACATGCTTACCACCGTAAAGGCACCTATGTGGTCACCCTTACGGTGAGCAATCCCTACTGCAGCAATACCACCCGTGACACGATTACGCTGGTGCCGGTCTACAAAGCAAACTTCACCTGGTCACCCTCCTATATTTGCCAGGGAATCGTGGTTTCATTCCGCGACAGCACTATCGGCACCCCCGTGAGCTGGGAGTGGGACTTCGATGATGGCACCAGCTCGATTCAGCCCAATCCATTTCATGCCTTCAACAACCCGGGGACTTACGATGTGCGATTGATTACCACGGATAATACCGGCTGCCGTGACACGGTTATCAAGCAGGTTACCGTGGTGTCAAACATTACAGCTACCTTTGATATGAGCACCAGGCAGGGCTGCACGGGCGATCCTATCCAGTTTACCGATCTTACGTCCGGCAACCCCGTACAATGGCACTGGATGTTTGGTGATGGCTCCACATCCAGCCAGCCCAATCCCACACATCAATATTCGCGTGCCGGCACCTACCTCATCACCCTTCAGGTAACCGACAGTATTTGCGGTATGGACACCGAGCAGGACACCCTGGTGATTTTCAGCCAGCCCTTTGTCTATCTCGGGAGTGACACCGCTATTTGCGATGGCGAAGTGATCGTCCTCAATGCAGCTTTTGGAGACGCTTCTTACCTGTGGTCAACCGGGGAGGTCACCCCGTCAATAACCATACGCGAAGCACCCGTTGAAGTATGGGTGGTGGTTGACAACTATGGATGCATCGGCAGCGATACCATCCGCATCATGCAGGCGGTGGAAACCTGCCCAAAAGTATTCATTCCATCCGCATTTTCCCCGAATGGCGATGGACATAATGATTTTTTCCACTTCTTTATCCCAAACCTTGTAGAGCTTGAGGTGTTTATTTACAACCGCTGGGGTGAACTGATCTATTATTCCGATGATCTGGCACAATTGACCAATCGCAGGCGTTGCTGGAATGGAAAATACCGCGATGAACCGCAGGACATCGGCACCTACCAATACGTAATCAAGGGTAGGTACGCCAATGGTGAGCCCGTGGTGTTTTCCGGCAATTTGACCCTGATTCGCTAAATCGATATGCTCACCAGCTCCAAAGCGCTCGTTGTCCATACAGTAAAATACAGCAATACCAGTCTGGTAGCCAGGTTGCTGACCCGTGAGCACGGGTTGCTCCCCTTTATCGTCAAAGGCATCCGGTCAGCCAAAAGCCAATCGATGGCCACCCTGCTGCAACCGATGGCATTACTGCAGGTGGTTTTTACCTTCAGAGAAAATAAAAACCTGTTAACC
>RFGV01000035.1 GCA_003696605.1 Chloroflexota bacterium
ACCTAGGGCTCAGGTTGCAGCAAAAGCCCACACGTGCGAAAACGTATTGTGACTTGTGTATATGTGGAGCTGTGAAGGCCTGATGGCATTCACAATAATTGCTCCTAGTTCCTTAAGAACAGCAACACCATCTTCTATTAACGTGTGATCCACGTCGAAGAGGATGTCACCATTCTCTATTGCAGTTCGGAGCTCTTCCACACTGGTGAAAGAGATCATTTCCTCTTTTGGTCTTTTGTGGGTGTTTTTCTCATGTTCACCCATAATTACACCCCATGACCGGAGTCACGAGATCTAATTATGAATGAACTGACTCTCCAGTGGTAGATATTCAGTGTCGGTAATTGTGGAGAGACAGACCCACTCATAACCCGGCGATTCGCCGTCCGGAAGTGTCGGCCCCGAAGGACCACTTCCTTAATGACCAGACTCAGCTGGCAAAAAGCTGGTGACATAGTTTTAAGACAGTAGGGGGAGTGAGGCAAACCAGCTAGCCCTCACTACTAAACCGAGTCGTTCCAGATACAGGCTGTTTTTATCAACAGTATTTGGTGTGCGTACGCAATATGTTGCCTGCATCCTTCCCGTCCCAGTTTAGGTCCCCTACGGTCCTGCAGCTGATATTACTTATAACTCTCGCTGCCAGAGTAGTACCGTTTTACCACAAGTCATCCGCCTCTCCGAGGAAGGTTGGTACCAGTACCCGAGATTTGGACGCCTCCGCATTGGATTTTAACGTCCCCATGGTACCCGCGGAGGTAGGTATCCAAGGAGACGGAAAGCCTCAGTTACCAGCCACCCCCGATGATCCGTATAAATTGCTTTTGGATTATCTGCGTATGATAGCTTTACGCTTACGCGAGGGAGTGACTGGTCACCCGTCTTAGCGGGCGGGCCTGGCTCGTCAGGTAGGGTAGGCCATCTCCCTACGAGACCCCGAAGGGTGTTTCGCCAAATGGAGGCATCCATCCAATGGACCTACTGCTCCCACTGCAGATAGCCAGTGATCCCGCTTTTTGCCCTTATAGGCTGCGATGTTATCCCTCTTTTGCTCCTTGGAGCTAGGGTTGCATCGCTATCTGGGATTTGGCTACCCCGTGGGGCTCGGACCAAAGGAGGGGGTACCTCCACAAGCACATAAAGTAACTATGAGTGGTTATGAG
>RFGV01000399.1 GCA_003696605.1 Chloroflexota bacterium
GCGGTGGACAGAGCGGGCTGGCAGACCGGTTGAACAGGTGATGGCTATTGTGCCCGTTGTGGTGGCCGTTGTGCCAGAAGTGGCAGGTGGGCTTTGGGAGCGATTTGTGGGTTGGTGGCTGGCCAGACGGCCGTTTCTTGCGGCAGATGCGTTTGCTTTGGCCTGGTCAGTTTTTCAGGAGTTGGCTGTTTTGGAGACGGATGAGATTGCTCTGGAACTCATTGCGGATTGTTGGTTTTGGTTGTGGCAGCCAGTGTTGGCTGGCCAGACGGCCGTGTCTCCGCCACCTGTTTTGTTCACCTGGACTCCCAGGCAATTACTCCGTGCGGCCCAACAAGGCATTGTCCATCGCCCAGACCTGATTGGGCGTGCCGATGTGTACCGGTTTTGGCAGGCAGTGACAGAAGCGGGTTTGTTTCAGCCAGATGACAAAGGGGCGCTGGCGGCTTTGTATCTGACTTTGTTAGGACAAAAGGGGATGGGGCGACAATGGCGAGAGGCGTCACGAGCATTAACGGCCGTTTTTCCACTGGGCTTTTCTGCCGGTGTGCGCCACGCGTGGCAAGACTTTATACAAACAGGCTGGCAATATCTTGTCACCACCTATCATTTACCTGCCAGGATAAAGGGAGATAGATAATGAACAATTTACGACCGAAAGTAAGTATTATCATTCCCACCTATAATAATGTGCGCTACATTGGCCAGGCGGTTGCCAGCGCGCTGGTGCAGACGTACCCATCCTTTGAGGTTATTGTCATAGACGATGGTTCAACTGATGGCACACGAGAGGTTTTATCAATTTGGCGGAATCGAATTCGGTATGTATGGCAGGAAAATCAGGGGGTGTCGGCAGCCCGAAATCATGGGTTACGGCTGGCGCGCGGGGAGTATATTGTTTTTCTGGATGGGGATGATCTGTTACGGCCGTCCAAGTTGGCCTTGCAGGCAGACGTGCTGGACGCAGAGCCAGATGTGAGCGTTGTCCATAGTGGCTGGCGACGAATGGCGGACGACGGCCGTTTTCTGGAAACCATTTGCCCCTGGGAAAATGCTCCCAATCTGGATCTCAAAAGCTGGTTACTCTGGAAACCCGCCTTTTTGGGGGCGATGATGTTTCGTCGCCGCCAGCTAGTAGAAATTGGTGGCTTCGACGAGTCATTGCGGCAAGCTGAAGATGTGGATTTGATGCTACGGCTGGCTGCCCGTCACTGCCGCATGGTTTGGGTGCGTGAACCAACCATTTACTATCGAATACGCCCCGGAAGTACCATGAGCAATGGTCGGGAACAAGCTGCCAGCATTCTGGCCGTATTAGACAAATTTTTTGATGGTGAGGAAATTCCTGTAGAAATTCAGAATATGCGTCACCGAATTTATTTTCATACCCTGATGTGGGCGGTGTGGCAACTTTATCTGACTGACTATCTGGAAGATATTCCTCGCTATTTGCAGCGAACGCTGGCCGAAGCAGTCGTTTCTCCCTCCCTGGCTATGTATCATTGGCTGGTGCAGTTGGCGCGCTATGCCGTGCAGAACGGCCGTTCAGTGGGTGAGTTGCGCGTTTTATGGCCATATTTTCAAGCCGCGCTTGGCTATGATGATGCCCACTGGCAGAGGCTGGAACCGGTACTGGATTGGTGGGTGGGTGTCTGGTGGCATTATCTGCAACCGGAAACGGCCGAATTGCGCCCTGACTTCCCTCTCTATACCGCTTTACCTCCCCGTCGCATCATAGAACTGGCCCGCAGTGCCATCCTGATGAACCCTTCTGTGGTCACACTGGAACGGGTACAACGGCTCTGGCACGACCTGGTACATCGCGGCATCGTTCCGGCTGCGCACGCTTACGAAGTAATCACCCTTTATTTGACATTGTTTGGGCAGTCATTACGTCATCGTCGTTGGCGTCATGCCTGGCAGGCATTCAAGGCTGCTATGTGGGCCAGTGGGCGACCAAATGCCTGGCGCAACTGGCTGGCATTTTTTACCGAGAGCCTGGCGTGGTTATGGGACGATAAACAAATGCGTCTGGAGATAGAAAAATAATATGGATACAGACTTAAGTGTGATTTCCCAAACAGATATTCGTTTGTTGCTACGTGCTGCACGTTGGGCATTGCGCTATACCTGGCAAACACACCGGCGGTTATTAGGCGGGGTGGTATTACTGACGCTGGTACATAGCCAGGTGCCGGCAGTGCTGGCGGTGGCTGTGCGCGGGTTGATTAATGCCATAACGGCCGTTATGCGCAACCCCAATACCGAACCCCAACCGATTAACCTTTGGCTGGCCATTGGTCTGGGGGTCACTCTGATAGACACCGTAGGTGACTTCGCTCGCAAATACTTCATGCAGCGGCTGGGAGATGAACTTAATTTACGGCTAAACACCGATATTTTGGAACATGCGGCCACCCTGGATGTGGCTCACTTTGAGGACGCTCGCTTTCAAGATGTGATGGAGCGAACCCAACAAGGTGTGGCTACTCGGTTTACTTTATTTGTGGATAAGACGTTACGTGTGTTAACCGGTGTCTTGCAAATGATTTCGCTGGCGGGTGTCCTGGCTGTGATCGAGCCGTTGATTGTGTTGGTGCTGGCCGGCGTCGCTATGCCCTATCTCTTCTTTCAGTGGCGCTTGTCCAAATCACGGTATCAGATGGAGTTTCAGCGTGTGACAAAATCTCGCTGGACACGGTATTTTGTCACACGGTTGACCAGTTATCAGTTTGTGCCAGAAATCAAGTTGCTGGGATTGGCGCCTTTGCTTATTCGTCAGTTTCGTGACCTGATGGTTGAGTTCCGAGACCAAAACCGGTTGATTGCCGGGAAAATTTTTCGGGGGAGTTCTTTATTTGCGGTGTTGTCCAGCCTGGCGTTTTATGCCACCTTTACGCGGGTGGCGTGGCGAGTGCTGGGAGGAGGCTTGACGATTGGGGATGTGGCTGTGTATGGGGGGGCGATGGCCCGTTTGCGGAATACGCTGGAGGATACGATTCTGAATGTGACAGCCGCCCTGGAACAAACGTTGCATATTGGTAATTTGATAGCGTTTTTTGAGATTGAACCGCAAATACGACAACAGGAAAACGGCCGTTTGATGACTTCATTGCCAGGACGTGGTGAAATCCAGGTAGAGAATGTTACATTTACCTATCCAGGTGCTTCTCGACCCACCTTGCACCATGTCTCTCTTCATATTTATCCGGGGGAGACTGTTGCCCTGGTGGGGCGGAATGGGGCGGGCAAGACAACATTGGTCAAGTTGCTGGCCAGATTGTACGAACCAGATGCTGGCGTAATTCGCTTCGATGGCTGCGATATTCGCTACATTCCGCCTGAATTGCTTCATCGCCATGTCTCCTTTGTGTTCCAGCAATTCGGCCGTTATGAAGCGACTGTGGCGGATAACATCGCATATGGCAACTGGCAAGAAATGCTCCACGATCGATACAAAGTGGAGCAAATCGCTCGTATGGCTGGTGTACACCAGATGATTCAGCGGATGCCCCAGGGATACGATACGCTTTTGGGGCGCATGTTTGGGGAATATTCCCTGTCAGGGGGGCAATGGCAAAAGATAGCGATTGCCCGTGCATTTGCCCGGCCTGCTTCGTTGCTGATTTTAGATGAACCAACATCTAATTTGGATGCTCAGGCAGAGTATGAGATATTTTCCCGCTTTCGTGAACTGGCAAACGGCCGTACGACAGTCCTCATTTCTCACCGTTTTTCTACCGTCAGCATGGCTGATCGCATTTTGGTGATGGACAAAGGGCGCATTGTGGAATCAGGTTCACATCATGAACTGATGGCTCAGGGTGGCCTTTATGCCAATTTGTACGAACTTCATCAGCGACAATATGCCTGGCAGAAGAATGGACACCCGGTGGGAGGGCAGCCATGAGTAATGAAGTAACTGGTTGGGGTGGGAATCGCTTTGCCCAGTTGCAGAGTGAACCAATTTTTGTGGTAGGGGCGCCCCGCTCTGGTACAACCTGGGTGAGTGAGATTTTGGGCGCACATCCCCAAGTGGCGCGTGTATTTGAATCATGGCTTTTTACTGAGCATGACGGATTGGGCAAGTTGTTTGGTCGGGCGCATTATCCACCGGGCTATTCTGGATTGGGGCGGTTATTGCCGCGTGAGAGTTTGGTGGTGTGTGTGCGTCAGTTTGCCGAACAGGTGATGAGCCACGCTCTGACTCCGGCGCATCGCTTTTTGGTGGAGAAGAGTCCGTCTCACTTGTTTGCTATTCCGCTTATTCGCGAGGTGTTTCCGGAGGCGCGATTTGTGCATGTGTTGCGGGATGGGCGGGATGTGTGTGTGTCGGTGTTAGCGGCGGCGTCGTCGTGGATGCCAGCCTGGCGGGATAGTTTTGGTGCGTCGGTGGAGGCGGCAGCACAAATGTGGCATGATGCTGTACGATGGGCACAGCGGGAGCAGCGAGAGGTGGGAAACGGCCGTTTCCTGGAAGTTCGCTACGAATGGCTGCGCCAAGAACCGGATAACTGGTTACGCCAGTTGTTTGATTTTTGTCACATTCCCTATGACGAGAACCTGTTGGCCGATATTCAAGAACAAACTCGTTTTGAAAACAAATACCGTCCCCGTGAAACTGGCTTTCGGCGGCGAGCGCAGATTGGCGGCTGGCGGGAGCGTTGGGGCGTGCGGGAAAAACAACAATTTCATCAGGTAGCCGGAGAATTGTTGTTGGAATTGGGCTACGAAAATGATGCTTACTGGTGGCAACGTGAGAGGTGATTGATATGAGTATGCAATTTTCTGTGATTATTCCCACCCGGAATCGGCCGTTTGCCTTGGTGCGCTGTTTGCACAGTTTTTTGGCATTGGATTTTCCCCGCGATCAATGGGAGTTGATAGTTGTCAATGATGGCGGCGAGCGATCTTTTCAGGCGATCTCTCCCTTTTATCGGGAAATGTTACCATTGCGATTGGTGACAGTTCCATTTGCAGGGCCGGCAGCAGCACGGAACGCAGGCGCAAAACTGGCTACTGGGGAGTTTTTGGCGTTTACGGATGATGATTGTCAGGTTGAACCAGATTGGTTACACGCTTTTGCTGCCGGCTTTGACCAAACACAGGCTGATGCTTTTGGGGGGCGGATTTTGAATAATTTTGCAGGTAATCGGGCAGCAGAAGCTGCACAACATTTGATTGACTTTTTGTTAAATTTTTTGTGTGATGCAGAAGGAAATGCTTTGTTGTTGCTTTCTAATAATGTGGCGTATCGGCGGCGGGTGTTTGAGCAATTGGGCGGATTTGATGAGACATTTCCATTGGCAGCGGCGGAAGATTTTGAGATGGGGTACAGGTTGCTGGCGCATGGATTTAGGCAGCAGGTTTGGCCAGAGGCACGGGTATGGCATGATCATCCGGTGGACGGGATGAGTTTTCTGCGGCAGCAGTTTCGGTATGGGCGTGGGGGATATTTTTTCTGGAAGAAAAGGCGGGAGGCAGCGGGTGAAGGGGTGGCGATGAAAACGGCCGTTTCCTTTTATTCCGCTTTCTTGCGCTCGTTGCGTGAAAGTTCGCAACCATTTGATATTTGGGTTATGTCGTTGGCTGCACAGGTTGCTTATCGGGCTGGTCAGTGGTATCAACGCTTTTGGGCAGAGCGACAGCTTGAGCAGGATGCGGCATGGGTAGGGAACGTGCGTTTGTCTCCGTAATTGTGCCAACCTGTGGCCGTTTGGCAGGGATAGCCCGGTGCTTGCAGGCGTTGGCCAGGCAGACATATCCGGCAGATCAGATGGAGGTGATTCTGGTAGATGATGGCAGTGATGGGGATGTAGAAACGGCCGTTTTTTCCCTCACACTCCCCTTTCCTGTCCACTGCATCCGCCAGTCCCGCCGTGGTCCTGCTGCTGCTCGCAATACCGGTGCCCGGCGGGCACGTGGCCAGTTACTTGCCTTTACCGACGATGATTGTGAACCAGCACCAAATTGGCTTACTCAACTGGTAAGCGCACATTATCACCATCCTGTTGCCATGCTAGGCGGTCATACAATCAATGCCAATGCTGATAATTTATATGCTGCGGCCAGCCAGATGTTGACAAACTTTGTTAGCCAGCATTCCCGTCATGACCCAACACAACCTCCCTTTTTCCCCAGCAATAATATCGCTATTCCCCGCCAGCAATTTTGGCAAGCAGGTGGGTTTGATGAGACAATGCCGTTGGCAGCTGGAGAAGACCGGGCATTTTGCGCACATTGGATACAACAGGGCTGGCCTCTGGTGTTTGTACCCGATGCAGTGGTCCAACACCGACAACTGTTGAATGGATGGAGTTTTTGGCAGCAACAATGGCGATATGGGCGAGGGGCCTGGCAGTGGCGGCAACGATATGCCGGGGAAAGAGGGCGGAAAGTGGCAAATTGGCGGTTTTATTGGCAACTTATTCGGTATCCGGGAACGGCCGTTACCGGTCCACAACGCCTTCCCCTCACCATCCTTTTCCTCATCGCCCAAATAGCCGTAGGCACTGGCTACACCTACGAAAAACTAAAAAGAAAAAGCCCTTCATCTGAAGGGCCAGCATGACACACAAAACAAACTTGCCAAAAAGTTTTAAAACAACCCCCAGTCTCCACCAGCTCCTTCTTCCATCATCGAGGGGTCCCATAATTCTGTGCCAATTTCGACTTCCACGCCCCCTTTCAGTACCTGCTTGCCTACCAGCCGCACCTGTTCAATCAACTGCGGTCCATACGGGCAAAACGGTGTTGTCAAAATCATAGTGATTTTGCCCTTTTCACTTTCCTCATCAATATCCAGATTTCGTACCAAACCCAATTCGATAATGTTCAGACCGATTTCTGGATCAATGACGCTACGTAATGCTTCAATTAATTCTTCTTCTTTACTGAGTACCATTGTTTAAGCCCTGCCTGTGAAAAATATATAAACTAAAAACTATGCTTCTGATAATTCTGCCTGATTCGAAAACGTAAACTGGCAACAATCATCTCCCTGAAGCATACAGGAATGTTGTTCGATGGGAGTTTGTAATACATTTAGCATTAATTCTTTATCCAGCACACAAATCTCGGCATGTGTGGAGCCTACAGAAATGTACGGGCAACTGTATTCTGTCAGACAATAGCTGTCATCCACCTTTTCCCACCTGGCCAGGAATCCCTCTTTGGCTAATAACTCTACCAGATAGGCCAGACGATCTTCAAAGGGAAGATGCTCAAATTCTCCCTTGTGTTCTTCTATTATATTCTGCACAACTTTCCGAAAAATAGTATTAATTGTTTCGGGGGGGAGATTGGCTTTTAGTTCTTCCAGCAAGAGGTTGGTGAGGCGAACATATTTTTGGGGAAATAGTTCGTGTCCTTTTTCGCTTAGGCTATACACATAATACGGCCGTCCTACCTTGCGCCGTACGCTGGCCACTTCAATCAAGCCATCAGCCTGCAAGGCATTCAGGTGGTGGCGCACAGTAACCGGAGAAATATCGGCCGCTTCGGCCAAATCCTCCACCTTTGCCTGCCCCCGAACTTTAAGGGTATGCAAGATAATGTCTCGTGTACTCTGTTTTTCCTTGCTTGTTACAGATTTCACGATAAAATCCCCTTTAGTACCGCAGAAATTATAACAGGGGGGAGAGGAGTTGTCAATTTCTGCTATTTTTATGATTATTATGATAATTATTGACGCTGATAAGGGAGCATGATATAATCCCCGGCGTGTAAACAGGGCATTTTTGCCTTGGGTACTTTTAAGAAAAGTGAAAATTCATCATAGGAGACGACATGAGCGGGCGCTCAACACCATTAATCTCTTTGCGCCCTCTGCGTCTCCACGGTTAATTTATTTTCGAAGGAGATGTAATTCCAAATGACTGTTGCGTTAGAGATCAAAAACCTGCATGTGAGTGTGAATGATCAGCCCATCCTGAAGGGCGTTAATTTGTTGATTCGGGAGGGTGAGATTCATGCACTGATGGGGCCGAACGGTTCGGGTAAAAGTACACTGGCCTACACGCTCGCGGGCCATCCGGCATATGAACCAACGGCTGGTCAGGTGATTTTTGATGGCAAAGATTTGCTGGAGATGGAAGCGGACGAGCGTTCGCGGGCTGGTTTGTTCCTGGCGTTCCAGTATCCAGTGGCAGTGCCGGGGGTAACTCTGGCTAAATTTTTGCGTCAGGCCATTAATTCCCGTCGCCAGGCGGAGAATCCAGATGACAAGGGGATTTCGATTCCTGAGTTTCGTCGCTTGTTGAAGGAAAAGATGGCGATGTTGAATATTGATCCGAAATTTGCGGGTCGGTATTTGAACGATGGTTTTTCTGGTGGAGAGAAAAAGCGGGCTGAGATTTTGCAAATGGCTACGCTGGAGCCCAAAATCGCCATTATGGACGAGACGGACTCAGGGTTGGATATTGATGCGCTCCGAATTGTGGCGGAAGGTGCGAATCGATTGCATGAAACAAATAATATGGGTGTGCTGGTGATTACTCACTATCAGCGCATTTTGAACTATATTAAGCCTGATTATGTGCATATTATGCTGGACGGCCGTATCGTGGAAAGTGGTGGTCCAGAACTGGCATTGCAACTGGAAGAGAAGGGATACGACTGGATCCGTGCCAAGTACGGTGCTGCTGAGGAGGCATAAATATGTCGGACGTTGTTGATCGTGAATTAGAATTGAGCGAAGAGGAAATTCTGGCTCGTGTAAATGAAGATTATGCCGTCAAGTACGGCTTTGCAGATGTTGAAGATTATGTATTCAAGGCTGAGAAAGGGCTGAATGAGCATATCATTCGGGCGATGTCTCAGATGAAGGGTGAGCCAGAATGGATGCTGGCGTATCGCCTGAAGGCGTATCATCATTTCCTGGAGCGTCCGATGCCTAACTGGGGGGCGGATCTGTCGGGGATTGACTTTGATGATATTTATTACTACATCAAACCGTCAGATCGGCAGGGTGATACCTGGGAAGATGTGCCGGAGTATATCAAAAATACGTTTGATAAGTTGGGTATCCCAGAGGCAGAGCAGAAATTCCTTTCGGGTGTGGCCGCTCAGTATGAGTCTGAGGTGGTGTATCACAATATCAAGAAGGAATTGGAGGCCAAGGGTGTTATCTTTTTGGGTATGGATGATGGCCTGAAGCAGTATCCGGAATTGGTGAAGGAATATTTTGGCACAATTATTCCATACAATGATAATAAGTTTGCGGCGTTGAATACGGCCGTTTGGTCAGGTGGTAGTTTTATTTATGTGCCACCTGGGGTACACGTCGAAATGCCTTTACAGGCTTACTTCCGCATCAATGCCAAGAATGTGGGACAGTTTGAGCGCACTTTGATTATTGTGGATGAAGGTGCGTATGTCCATTATGTAGAAGGTTGTACAGCACCGATTTACTCCAGTGACTCACTCCATTCGGCCGTGGTAGAAATTATTGTCAAGAAAGGTGGTCGTTGTCGTTATACCACCATTCAAAACTGGTCGAACAATGTTTATAACCTGGTAACCAAACGAGCAGTGGCCTATGAAAATGCTACGATGGAATGGGTGGACGGTAATCTTGGTTCTAAAGTAACCATGAAGTATCCGGCTGTGTATCTTTTGGGTGAGGGCGCGCATGGCGAAATTTTGTCCATTGCCTTTGCCGGCAAAGGGCAGCATCAGGATGCTGGTGGCAAGGTGGTACATGCTGCGCCGCGTACAACCAGCCGCATTATTTCCAAGTCTATTAGCAAGGATGGCGGCCGTTCTTCATATCGTGGTTTGCTAAAGGTGCAGAAGGGCGCTTATGATGTGAAGTCAAATGTGGTTTGTGATGCGTTGTTGTTGGATGAACAGAGCCGTTCTGATACTTACCCTTATATTGAAATTGACGAGCAGGATGTGACCATTGGTCATGAGGCTTCGGTAAGTAAGGTGGGTGAAGAACAGCTGTTTTACCTGATGAGTCGGGGTATTGATGAACAGATGGCCAATACCATGATAGTTAATGGTTTTATTGAGCCATTGGTGAAGGAATTGCCGATGGAGTATGCCATTGAGATGAACCGACTGATTCAGTTGCAGATGGAAGGATCGATTGGATAACCGCGGTGACGCGGACGGATTTAATTGTCACAAAACCCAAAGGGCTTGTTTGTCGTTCAGACTTGCCCTTTTTTTGTGAGGCGGTAAATGACAGGATTTAGTAAAGAAGCAGTGGAAAAACTTTCGGCCGTGTTGAATGAACCGGCCTGGATGCGTGAATTTCGTTTACAGGCATGGGAAGTGTATGAGAAAACGCCAATGCCGACAACGAAGGATGAAGCATGGCGACGTACAGATATTCGTCGTCTGAAGTTGGATGAGATTGGTCCAGCCTTGAATGGATTTGATGCGTCGGGTGTGGACGTGCCGGCTTATCTGGGTGAGCAGTTGACTGCAGATAAGGCTGGTGGTGTGTTGGTAGAGGTAGATGGCGTGGTGCAGCATTATGAGCTGAGTGACGCGCTGAAGGAGCAGGGTGTTATTTTCTGTGATATGCATACGGCCGTTCGTGAACATGAGGAACTGGTCAAAAAGCATTTCATGACAGAAGCTGTCAAGGTGACAGATGGTAAGTTTGCTGCCCTGCATGGTGCATTTTGGCGTGGTGGTGTTTTCCTCTATGTACCCAAGAATGTGAAAGCGGCTGCCCCTTTGCACAGTGCCCTTTGGTCAGCACATGGCAAAACATTCACGCACACTTTGGTTGTTTTGGAAGAAGGGGCGGAAGCTATTTTTATTGATGAATATGCCTCTGGGCAGGGAGATGCCCCCGGATTGCACAATGGTGTGATTGAATTATTGGTGCGCGATAATGCCAGCCTGACTTATGCGGGTTTGCAGGATTTTGGCCAGAATGTCTGGCAGTTTAATCATGAGCGAGCGCGTGTTGGTCGTGATGCGCGGCTGGAATGGGTGACTAGCATGATGGGAACCCGACTGACTAAGGCGTTCCAGACGGTAGAATTGGATAAGCCCGGTGCGTGGGCGCGGATGTCGGGTGTTTTCTTTACAACTGATCGCCAGCATGTGGACCTGGATACCCAGCAGAATCATAATGCCAGTGATACGGTGAGTGATTTGTTGTATAAGGGTGCGTTGAAGGGTAAATCTCGTTCGGTTTGGCAAGGGATGATTAAAGTGTTGCCTGGTTCGCAACGAATTGACGGATTTCAGGCGAATCGGAATTTGATGCTGGATCGGACGTCGCGTGCGGATTCAATTCCTGGTTTGGAGATTGAGGCGGATGATGTGCGGTGTACTCATGCCTCAACGGTTGGTAAGCTGGATGAGGAAGAGGTGTTTTATCTGATGAGCCGCGGGATTCCGCGTCATACAGCTGTGCAGATGGTGGTGCAGGGCTTTTTTGACCCGATTATGGCACGGATTCCGATTGAAGGGGTGCGGGAACGGATTTTTAGCCGCATTCTGGAGAAGTTGGGTTAGTCGGAGTGTGTTGGGTTGAAGTTTTGGCTGTTTTTACCCAGGCGGTGTATCTGTAGCGGGCGAGAGGGCTGATTCCTGGTTTGGGGAATGGGCTACTCTCGCGGAAAACGGCCGTTTTCTATTCCCGTTTTACTGATACCCCTCTCTTTTATGTGATTAGAGGGCAGAAACATATGGAGGTAAAAATGACCAATCGAGGATATGCACATCCTGAAGTTCTTGTTTCTACCGACTGGGTAGCTGAAAATCTGCATAAAACCGACAAGATTCGACTGGTTGAATCCAACGAAGACGTGCTCTTATACAGCACTGGCC
>RFGV01000400.1 GCA_003696605.1 Chloroflexota bacterium
ATTCCAACCAGATTGCCAAAATAGTCCGCATAATAATGGCTAATAGCAATAAAATGATCGATATGGGCACAATTCTGGCGAATCAGTTCAATTGCCTGTTGGCGATAATTATCTGGCAAGCCATCAATGAAAATATCCTCGCCGTGCAAACCACATACAACAGGCACATTTAATGCTTGCTTAATCGGCGCAGCAATACCGGAGATCAAGGTATTGGTGATGTGTACTAAATCTGGCTTCAGGTTGGTGGCCAGCCAATCAAGCATTTCATACAGCAAAGGGCTTTGGTTTCCCTTTTCGCCGCGCAACATAGAGAGGGTCAGTTCGGCATTTTCGGCAGGATCAACGGCCGAACCAATGTCAAAGCGGGGCATGAGATGAAGCAACATTTGTGAACCAGCTATTTTGAGCAAGAGATCACGCCACCAGGTTGGTTTTGGGTAACGTTGGAGCAAGTAAGCCTCAATGCCGCCATAAAACACCCGACTTTCGCTGACGCTTTCTTCGTCCACCCGCAACGGGGTGTACATGGGAATCATGGTAATGTCATGACCCTGGTTGAGGGCTTTCATGGCTGCCACCAGGGTATTGTCGCGCAAACAGCTCCCACAATACATATTGGCAGCACCGGTAGCGATGTAAACGATTTTCATTGGCTAAGAGATTTCCTTTTTTCTATGTTGTTTTCCTTGCCAGAATAATCTCTACAGGCAGTCCCCACATAGACATTGCCCGTACTTTCTCGATGTTAAATCCGGCTGCAATGAGTGCCTGTTGGGCATAAATGGGGCGGCAATCAACTGCGCTGGGCATTTTTTTGTGGAACCATTCGTAAATGCGCACAGCAAGGCCGGGTTTTTTGATGAGGGAGACGATGGCAATACGGCCGTTTGGCCGCAACACCTGATAACATTGCGCCAAAACGAGGGGAATTTCGGGTGTATCAAACAGTTCTAGCGTAAAGCTCATAAAAACGGCATCAAAACTCTCTGGGGGGAAGGGAAGCTGGGCAGCATCGCCAACCAGTACATCTGCCCGATCGATGAGGCCAGCTTTGGTCAGGCGCTCGGTAGTAATGGTGTGCATTCCTTCAGAGATATCTATGCCAGTAACATGGCCTGTGGCGCCAACGGCTTTGGCCAGCGAGACCATGCAATGGCCTGTACCGTACCCGATTTCGAGGATGTGTTCACCCTCATGCGCGTCAAGCATTTCCAGGCCGATGTTACGGTATTTTTTCTCGGTGCTTCCGGCAATCAGATCATACCAGCGACTGAGCCGATTGTAGGTAGTTTTGGCTTGCTCTTTGGTACGAGGAACAGGAGAAATAGGTGTGTTCATTTGATCTCTCAGTTGTGTTGTGATTTAAGACAAAGTATCGAAGTCGCCATCATTAGTCAGTATGATTTGAATCAATCAAAATTTTAATGCAGTGTGTGGGGAATTACAAGGGGACTATTGTAAGAGAATAAGCGGCTTGCTTGTTGTATCTGGTATGATGAGAATGTCTGTTTCCGGTTGTTCTGTGTAGCCCGTTTTTCTCTGGTTTATATAATCATGGACCACATAGAAAGATGATGATTTTGAGGTTTATGGGATGAAAGACCAGCAATTTCCCCCTCCTTTGCGAGGGGTGGATCGAAACAGCTTTACTTATTATTCGATTGTAACGAGGCTGCCGGATATTGCCCGACGGACATTGGCGGAAAATGATTTTTCTCCTCCTGTTGTTGCTGCCCTGGAGGCGTTGATTGCGGAAATTCCAAACGGCCGTATCTGTCCTATTATTGATCCAGAAGCACCCGATATTGCCGCCTGGAACGAATGGACGGCCGTTTATGCCACAGATAATTGGCTTACTGTCCCCTGGTTCTTTGCCGAAACTTATTTTTATCGGCGCATTGTGGCACATACTGGCTGGTTTCAAAACGGCCGTGACCCCTTTGCCTACCAAAAGCAAAAGGGGCTTACGGTCAGCCGCCCGGCCATTCAGGCTTTGGCACGCAGCCTGACCGATGCCACACTTCCGTACTTGCTGGGTATTTCTCTCTGGGGCAATCAGGCTGACTTGAGCTTATGGCCGGCAGATGGTGATGAGCAACCAACACATGAACACACTGAAGAGCAGGCTGCTCATCTGTTGGTTGACGATCGTTCTGTATTGGAGGCTTTTCTAGCTGACCAACCTTACACACGTCTGGATATTTTGCTGGATAATGCCGGGTTTGAGTTTGTGGCCGATCTGGCACTGGCTGACTACTGGCTACGGCAAAGCGAAACGGCCGTAGTCCACCTGCATGCCAAATGCCATCCCACCTTTGTTTCAGATGTCATTCTTCAAGACTGGGAGATTACCCATCATTTTTTGAAAAACGACCCGGAAACGGCCGTGCAAACACTTGCCCATCGCCTGGAACAACATCAAAAAAACGGCCGTTTACACATCCACACCCATTCCTACTGGACCTCCCCCCTCCCAGCCTGGGAAATGCCCCCCAGCCTGCGCCAAGAACTGGCCCAAGCCCAACTCGTCATCAGCAAAGGAGACGCCAACTACCGTCGCCTTCTCGGCGATCGTCACTGGCCATTCACCACCCCCTTCCCAGATGCCACCGCCTACTTCCCCGCCCCACTCCTCACCCTACGCACAGCCAAATCCGAAGTCGCTGTAGGCCTGACAACCAGCCAAATCACCCACCTAAACCAAAAAGACCCCCATTGGCTCACAAACGGCCGTTGGGGCTTCATCCAATTCCGCCCCTAAAACAAAAAAGCCCCTTGACCAAAACAGCCAAAGGGCATACCAAACCATCCCAAACTCACCCGGCATCCTTCAGCACAATTTCACACGCCTCCCGATACACCGGCTCCTTCGCCGCCAACCTCAAAATCTTCTTCGCCGCCTCATTCCGACCAGCACGCAAATACAACATTCCTAGCGCAAAATATGCCGCCGGCATCTTCAATCCACCAGCAATTGCCCGCTCATAACACTTAATCGCCTCATCAATCTGCCCCCGCTGCTCAAAATCCATCGCCTGCCCAATCAACGCATCACGCTCCAGCTTACTCAACTCCGCGTTCGCATCCATATCCGAGGGATCTTCCTCACGTAAAATCTCCCCATTCAACTCATTTTGGGCATGATGACGCGCTTTCTCCACCGGATTACTGGCCACCTGATCATTCTGTCTGGGCTGCACCTTACGATCCGCCTCAAAAGCCGCAGCCATCTGGCGCACCGTAGCAATAATACTATCCTCTTCCTCCTCCGGTTCCGGCTCTGGCTCTGGTTCTGGCAAATCCAGCTCTATCTCTTCCTCTTCCTCCTCATAAGCCTCCGCCCCCCGCTGAATCAGCTCCATCGCCGTCAAAATATTCTTGTTCTTCGGATCCAGACGCAACGCCGCCTGACACATACGCAACGCCTGCTTGTTCAAACCCTGCATCTGCAAAATACGGGCAATCGCCAGATACTCCCGCACAGCATCCTGCGCCCGATTCTGCCGCTGAAAAATCATAGCCAGTCGCTTATGTGCCGCCAACAAGGAAGGCTCCAAACGCACGGCCCGCTCCCAATTATCAATTGCCTCATCCAGCATATGCCGTTTCAACATAAATTCGCCAATGGCCATATACGTTTTGCCAGCTTCCGTTAGCAAACCCATCCGCTCCTGAATATCTGCCACCTTCTGCAAATAAGCAATTTCACCATTAGACAATCTGGCAGCCAACTGGTAGCATTCCAGCGCACGGTTTAGTTGTTTTAACCCCAGGCAAGCTTCACCTAATCCAGCATATGGCTCCGGACGGCGCGGAAACTCGTTGATGGCTATCCGAAAAGCCCCCAATGCTTTCTGCCATTCTTGAGCAGTGTTATAAGCCAGCCCTTTTTTCATTGCTTCTTTATATAATTCGACGTTATTTGCCAATTTTTTACTCCCTCGTGAGGTCTATTACTTCCAGGTTGGAGGAACTACAAACGGATTTTTTACAATTTCTTAATTATAACTCATCTTATGGCTTGATGATAAGAGTTCGCATGAATTGATTAGTCTGTTATTTTGGGGCGGTACTGTAGTGCCTCGGCCAGGTGGACTGGCTGAATATGTTCTGAGTGAGCCAAATCGGCGATAGTGCGTGCAACTTTCAGCACACGGTGGAATGCACGCGCACTCAGGCTCATCTGTGTCATGGCACTTTTCATGAGTCGTTTGCCTGTTTCGTCTAGCTGGCAAATTTCTCGCACTTCACTGGGTCCCATGTCTGCATTGCAATACAGATTGGTGTTTTTGAATCGCTCGGCCTGAATGGCGCGGGCGGCTTCAACACGTTGCCGAATTTGGGCGGAGGTTTCTCCTCTATGGTTCGCGGTGAGTTTTTCGAATTCTACGCGAGGTACTTCTACGTAGATATCTATTCGATCCATGAGCGGGCCAGAGATGCGCTTTTGATAACGGGTGATCATGGCGTTAGAGCAGGAGCAGGTGTGGGTGGGATCGCCGTAGTAGCCACAGGGGCAGGGGTTTTGGGCGGCGACAAGCATGAAGTTGGCCGGGTAGGTGACTGTGCCGGAGGCGCGAGAAATGGCTACTTCGCGGGGATGGCCTTCCAGGGGTTGACGCAGTACTTCGATGAGGCTTTGACCAAATTCGGGTAGTTCGTCTAGGAAGAGGACACCGCGATGGGCGAGGGAAATTTCTCCTGGGCGGGGCCAGGCGCCGCCACCTACGAGGCCGGCGTAGCTGATGGTGTGGTGGGGTGCGCGAAACGGCCGTTGTCGGATAAGGGGTGTATCAGAGGGTAACAATCCGGCCACACTGTAAATCTTGGTTACTTCCAGCGCTTCTTCCACTGTCATTCGGGGCATAATGCTGGGCAAGGAGCGGGCAATCAATGTTTTGCCGGCACCTGGCGGGCCGCTCATCAGCACATTGTGTCCACCGGCTACGGCGACTTCCATTGCTCGCTTGACATGTTCTTGCCCCATAATATCGGCAAAATCGGCCGCGTATGTTACTTCTCCTTCAAAGACATCCTCCAAATTAACTATGTAAGGGGAAATCGGCCGTAATCCAGTCAAATGTCCCACCAGTTCTGCCAAATTAGTAACAGGAATCACCTCTATATCTGGCAAAAGGGCTGCTTCTCCGGCATTTTCTGCCGGTACAAACACGCGGGTAAATCCTTGTTCACGGGCTAACGCGGCCATTGGCAAAATTCCTTTGGTATGCCGGGTCGCCCCATCCAGAGATAACTCACCAATAAACAGGCTGTTTTCCAACTTGTCTGGCCATACCTGCTGAGAGGCGGCCAAAATCCCGACAGCAATGGGCAAGTCGTAGGCGGGGCCTTCCTTGCGCAAATCTGCCGGTGCCAGATTTACTGTAATGCGCTTGTTGGCGGGAAAGGTAAGGCCGCTGTTTTTGATGGCAGAGTGCACCCGGTCACGGCTTTCGCGCACAGCGGCATCGGGCAGCCCAACCAGGTTAAATGCGGGGGCGCCCTTGATAATATCTACTTCAACTTCGATGAGTTCAGCGTTCAGGCCAACGATGGCACAACTTAATACTTTGGCCAGCATGGTTATTCTCCGATGTGGTGGTAATGATTTGTTTGATCATGCATTTTTTAAAGCAATTCGCAGGCGCAGCCAATTATAACAAGGGGATGGGAGGAGAACGAGGGGACTTTTGGGGTGTTTAGAGCAGGTTACGACGGCGCAGGGCTGCTTGTAAATGGGGTTCTACCTGAGCACGAATGGCGGTGTTGGCATATCCGGCCCAGGCGATGTTGGTCTGGGTGTCTAGTGGTGGGTTGAGGGGATTGCCGGCCGGGTCGGTGATGATGACGCCGAGTTCGCGGGCGATGAGTTCGGTACAAAGGTCGTATGGATGACAGCAGATGCCCAGGGAGAGGCCACGGCGAGCCAGGAGCTGGTCGAGTAACGGCCGTAAATCGGCAATGAATCGGTCGTGCCCGGCCATGAGTTCATACAGTTGTCCACCGGTGCAGATGTATTGGTCTTCAAAGCAGTGGGCTTTGCCGGGGGCAACGGGGCCCAGAACGGCCGTAATAATTTCTTCATCAATGGCAGCCAGTTCGTCACGGGCGCCGGGAAAAAAGCGGGCTATCATGGCAAAACCGTGAGCAATGGTAGTCGCTCTGGAGGGTGTGGGGAAAAACGGCCGTTTCTCACCCGTCAACCGATTAAACCGCACACCTTGCACCCCTTGTCCACGCTCCGCCCACAACACATCCGACAAATGCTGCTTCACCAACGGAATCTCCGTCTGCACAGCCAATTCAATATCCTGCAAGCCCGTTTCCTGCCCCCGATTAGGTGCCACCCCTGTCAAAACCCAGGCGCTCCGTTTCTGGTACATCAGCCCCCGTGTCCCATCAATTGGATCAATAATAATGCGCCAGACAGCCTTCTCCGGGGGTGTCCCGGCTGGCAAGACCATTTCGCCCCCAGCAAGCCCCTCCGCCACCAGCACAACAGGTGTCTGACTGGCCACCTCCCGGGTAAACCAGTCCACAATCACCTGTTCACTCACCCGATCAATGGCATAAATCGTGTCACTTTCCGATTCGTGATCGATTCGGGAGATGTCATCCAGACTTATCTGTTCACAAGCAGCTACCACACGCTCACGGATAACAGCATGAAGACGCAAGATGGATGGAAGCAATTTAGAAACAGTCATCGCAGGCCAAACAACCAGTCAACCGAACAAAACGTCCAGGTGCTCAGTTGTTTCTGTTCCCCCCATTCGCCACCAGATTTTCAGATTGGGCAATAGGCAGGCGCATGTAAAATGTACTCCCCTGGCCATTTTGGCTCTCCACCCAAATCTGCCCCTGATGGGCCTTAACAATCGAATCAACCAATGCCAGCCCTAGCCCTGTGCCATCTACGGCCGTTTTCATCACATTATGTCCCCGATAAAACTTCTCAAAGATGTGGGGCAAGTCCACTTCCGGAATACCGATTCCTTCATCATGGACTTCCAAAAGCACATAGGATTGCTGAGTCGTGAGGACAATTTGCACCTTGTGGTTAGGCAGGGAATATTTAATTGCATTGTCCACCAGATTACTGATTGCTCGATAAATCTGCCCGCGATTGCCCAAAACTAACCCCATATTTTGTTCGTCGGCAGTAAGAAGAAGGGTCACACCTTTGGCCATGGCTGGCCCCTGAAAGGCATGCAAAACTTCTGTAACGATGGCGTGAATATCGCACAATTCACGTCCTTCAGATATCTGGCTGCCGACTTTGGCCAGTTCAAGCAGGCCATTCACCAGGGTCATCATCTGGTCGGTAGCCATGAGGATTTGCGCCACGCATTGTTTTTGTTCGTCATTGAGTGGCCCAACAATTTCCAGGTTATTAGCAAATCCGCGAATGGTGTTGAGGGGGGCACGCATGTCATGAGAAACGGTGGCGACGAAGTGGTCTTTGGCTTTTTCCAGTTCACGCAGGCTGGTGATGTCTTGCATGATGAGGATACGGCCGTGTTCGGGAATGGGAGCGACACGTGGTAACCAGGTTGAACCGTCAGCCAAGGTAATTTCGCGGATGGTTTCGGCCGTTTCCTCCCCGGTCAACAAAGCAACCAGCTCTTCCATTGGCAACACATCCATCACCGGTTGACCAATTGCCGCCTTGGGCACACCCAACCGCTCCCGTGCTGTTCGATTCATAACAACCAATCGCCCTTCTTCATCCGTAATAAATATTGGATTATTGTTATGCTCCAGCGTCACTTCCAGATGCTGCTTGCGTGTTTCTGCTTCATGAAATAACAATGCGTTCGTTACCGCAATGGCCACAGCCGCAGCAATCGAGAGCGCTTTTTCCACATCCTGATCATCAAAATTCCCATTCTGCTTATTCAATAACTGTAAGGCCCCCATTACCCGCCCCCGAAACATAAGCGGCACACACAACAGGGATTCTGTTTTAAAGCCAGTAACAGCATCTACCTGTTTGTAATGAATGGGATGGGAGGAAACATCATTGGTATAAATCCACTTGCCAGTCTTGGCCACATGCCCTACAAATCCTTCTCCAACAGGAACTTCCACTTTGGTGAGCACATCATCAGGCGTACCCACATTGGTTAATACGCGCATGGTTTGCCGGGCTTCATCCAATAACCAGACAGAGGAAGCCTCAATGTGCCAGCTGTTATGCACTTGCTGAATTGTATTTTGTAGCACTTCGTCCAGATCCAGCGAGGAAGTAATTGTATGGGTAATATCAATGAGGGTATTCAGTTCTTCCAGCCGGGCAGCTAACGCCTGGTCTGCAGCCTGGTAAACACGGGCGTTTTCCAGAGCAATTGCGGCATAATCAGCCAAAAACGAAAGCAGAAATTCATCCCGCTTGCTAAAGGCACGAAATGCTTCCAGATTGCTAACGCCTAATACACCAATGGTCACACCACGTAATTTGAGCGGCGTGTAAAGAACCGCACGGGCAAAATAACCAGTATCTACCTTGATACCCTTGCCAGAAAAGACAGATTGGCGCAACGGCCGTCCTGTACGAATCACCTGCGCCAATTGCAAATCTGTCATCGACAAATCAATCTCAACCGGCCGTTTACCTTCATGCTCACTATGATCACCCTTTTGATAAACCTGCAACCGTTGTCGGGAATTATCCAACAACCAAATTGTACTTTCTTCTGCGCCAGTCAAATAAGTCGCCGCTTCCAACACACGCTCCAAAATCTTATCTACACTCAGCAAAGAGGTAATCGCCTTGCCAATATTAAAGAGCGTATTCATTTCATGCGTCTGGCGACTCATTTCTACTTTGACCCGCCGCAACTGCTCCACCAACTCCTGTTTGTCATGCAAAAGTCGGGTTTCCACCAGCGCCCGGTCAATTGTTTCTACAATCTCATCAACCGTAAACGGCTTAATCAGGTAATCTTTTGCCCCCAGCCGAAATGCCTCAATGGCACTCAACTCCGACCCATAACCAGTCATAATAACCACTGGGGTACTGATTGACTCCTGGGCCATTTGTTGCAACACATCAATACCATTCATTTCCGGCAAATTGTAATCCAGCATCACCAAATCAGGGTTCTGTTCTCGAATAAGCTGCATACCGGAACGGCCGTCATACGCATACATCGTCTTATAGCCAAACGTCGGCAACACATGCTCACACAAATGCTTCACGATCTCACGGCTATCATCAATAACCAAAATTGTTTCGCCACTCATAAAACTCTCTATCTATCCCAAAAACAAACGGAGCTATACCAGTCAATCACATTCATCATATTTACTACCACACTGAGAGGAGGAACAGCTCCCAAAAACAAACCTGTACAAAACTATCAACCAATACTTGCATATATCCTTAACAAATATGACCAAGTTCCGAAACCCAAACACCATCCCGGCGCCCCCCACCCTAAACAAATTTTGCACCTGCAAAAAACCAGCAAACAACCACAAATCCAATATGGGCTTCATTATATCATAGCCCATACACGCTTGACACTTAATACCACCTTACTATAATCCAAACCACAACATCAATTCAAGACATCCACACAGATAAAAATCCCACAAGAGAGAGGAAAAATGAAACGAGTAATCCGCGCACCAAGAGGAACCAAATTAAACTGCAAAGGCTGGCTCCAGGAAGCCGCCTACCGCATGCTCCAAAACAACCTTGACCCCGAAGTCGCCGGCGATCCCGAAAACCTCATCGTCTATGGCGGTCGGGGCAAAGCCGCCCGCAACTGGGAAGCATTTGATGCCATTCTCACAACCTTGCGCGAACTGGAAAATGACGAAACCCTCCTGGTACAAAGTGGCAAACCCGTTGCTGTATTCCGCACCCACCCCGACGCACCTCGTGTACTCATCGCCAACTCCAACATCGTCCCCCATTGGGCTACCCAGGAAAACTTTGACAAATGGGAAGCCGAAGGCCTCATCATGTACGGCCAAATGACCGCCGGAAGTTGGATCTACATCGGTACACAAGGCATTTTGCAAGGCACATTCGAAACCTTTGCCGCCGCAGCCCACCAGGCCGGCTGGCCTTCTCTGCGGGGCAAATTCGTCCTCACCGCCGGGCTAGGCGAGATGGGGGGCGCACAACCCTTAGCCATCACCATGAACGAAGGTGTCGGCCTGATTGTGGAAGTAGATGAGTGGCGTGCCCGACGACGGCTAGAACATCGGTACATTGACGAAGTATCTGAAGACCTGGAAGATGCCCTGCACCGTGTGCATTATTATCTGGAATCAGGCCAACCCCGGTCTATTGGCCTGATTGGCAACGCGGCCACTATCTTCCCTGAGTTACTAAAACGTAATATCATTCCGGATGTCGTCACAGACCAAACCTCTGCCCATGATTATCTGGCCTATTTTCCCCACACCTTGAGCTTTGAGGAAGCCCGTGCATTGCGTGACCGTGATCCGAAAGAGTTTGCTCGATTGTCGGCCAAATCTATGGCGCAGCAATGTGCAGCCATGGTTGAGTTCCAAAAACGAGGGGCTATTGTTTTTGACTATGGCAACAATCTGCGGCAGCGTGCCTATGATGAGGGCGTTAAGGACGCTTTCAGTTATCCCGGCTTTGTGCCTGCCTATATTCGGCCGCTTTTCTGCGAAGGTAAGGGGCCTTTCCGTTGGGTAGCATTGAGTGGCGATCCGGAAGACATCTATGCCACCGACAGAGCCATTTTGGAACTGTTCCCGGAAGATGAACATTTGCATCGCTGGATAACAATGGCGCAAGAAAAGGTGCATTTTCAAGGGTTGCCAGCCCGAATTTGCTGGCTGGGATATGGCGAACGGGCAAAAGCCGGATTGAAGTTTAACGAAATGGTCGCTCGTGGTGAAGTCAAGGCGCCGATCGTGATCGGTCGGGATCATCTGGATGCGGGTTCTGTAGCCAGCCCCAATCGGGAAACAGAGAAGATGAAAGATGGTTCTGATGCAATTGCCGATTGGCCTATTTTGAATGCCCTTATTAATGCAGTGAGTGGGGCAACATGGGTGAGTTTTCATCACGGGGGTGGCGTGGGAATTGGTTATAGTCTTCATGCTGGCCAGGTTATTGTAGCAGATGGTACCCCAGAGGCGGCTGCTCGCCTGGAACGTGTGTTGACAGTGGATCCGGGCATGGGGGTGGTGCGGCATGCAGATGCCGGTTATGAACGAGCAATTCAGGTAGCAAAGGAACGGGGCATTAAAATTCCAATGTTGAAGTAAGCGTATGGTTTGCATTGGGTAGAAAGGGCGGGATGTTGGCAGCTGGCAACAATCCCGCTTTTTACTTTACGTAAAGAGAAAAACATGTTATAGTATCTTTAGTTTTTATGTCAACGCTTTTGGATTTTACAATTTATTGAAATGCACACAAGGTAACGGAGGTGTGATGATGGTGTCCGGACGACGATTTTTTATTTTTGTAACGGTTCTGTTGGTTGCAGGTCTGATGTTGGCAGCGTGTGAACGGCCGATTCCTGGTCGGGAAGAAACTGTCACGGACACAACTGCAGAAGCAGGTGGCGAAACCCCACAAACTGGCCCCGAAACGGCCGATTCTGAAACCGGCGGCGGTGTACCTGGCGACACCGAACAAGCCCCCCCACCGGACACCGAACAACCAACCGACAACACACCCCGTGTTGAAGAACCCACTGCCACCCCTGAGCCCACCTCCGAAACCGGCGACGAACAAACCACCGGCGACCAGGGCGACACCGGCACAACCGAAGACAATGCCCCAACTGACGAGCAACCCGGCGGTGAAGAAGACACCACCACCGAAGAACCAACCACTCCTCCTGAAGAACCAACCCCCGAACAGCCCCAAACCCACACCGTAGCTGCCGGCGAAAACCTGTACCGCATCGGTCTCAAATACGGCGTTTCCTGGGTCACCCTGGCCGAATTCAACAACCTGGCAGATCCAAACAAGCTCTCCGTGGGACAAGTCATCAAAATCCCTGGCCCCACCGACACAACCACCATTGAACCCACCCCATCCCCACTCACCGAGACAACCTATACCGTTAAACCGGGCGACAACCTGTTCCGCATTGGTCTGGCTTACGGCATCAGCTGGGTACAAATCGCCGAAGCAAACGGCATCATCAACCCCAACCAGATCGAAGCTGGCCAGGTACTCAAAATCCCAGTTGAGACCCCAGGCCCAGCGCCCAACTTCACCCATGAAGTCAAACCCGGCGAAACACTCTTCCTCATTTCACTCCAGTACGGCGTTCCATGGCCTACAATTGCCGAAGCCAACAACATTGAACCACCATACGTTATCTACGTGGGGCAAACGCTGGTTATTCCTGGCGGCCAATAAACCGCCAAATATCTTATTACTGATTGAGAGGCATTCCTGATGGGATGCCTCTTTTTTTTTCGGCACATCTCCCTTACAATCTGGTATCACCAAAATAAAGGATGTAGATTATGAAATGGCCAGGCATTATTGCCGCATACCGTCCATATTTACCATTTGATGACCAAACCCAAATCATAACTCTGAACGAAGGCAATACACCGCTAATTCGGGCAAACCGGCTGGCAGAACATCTTGCACCCCGCACCGGCTTGAAGTTATACCTGAAGTATGAAGGACTTAACCCAACCGGATCATTCAAGGACAGGGGAATGACAGCAGCCATTACGCAGGCAGTCCAGGAAGGGGCAAAATCGGTTATTTGTGCCAGCACAGGTAACACAGCCGCCAGCGCTGCTGCTTATGCTGCGCGTGCCGGTCTGCGGTGTCTGGTGCTGGTGCCAGAGGGAAAGATTGCTTTGGGTAAACTGGCTGCCTGTCTGACTTATGGGGCTGAGGTTATCAGCATACAGGGCTCATTTGATGATGGGTTGGCGATGGTGCGGGAAATTGTGCAACGACAACCGGTGGCTTTGGTGAATTCGATTAACCCCTGGCGATTGGAGGGACAAAAGACAGGCGCGTTTGAAATTTGTGATCAATTGGGGGGGCGTGCGCCTGACTGGCATTGTTTGCCAGTGGGAAATGCCGGAAATATTACGGCGTACTGGATGGGATACAAACAGTATGGGAAAGGATTGCCACGTTTGTTGGGGGGACAAGCGATGGGTGCAGCGCCAATTGTGCGCGGGGAAGTGGTGCAACAGCCAGAAACGGTGGCGACAGCGATTCGTATTGGAAATCCGGCGCGTTGGCGAGAGGCGGTGCAGGCGTTGGATGAATCGGGGGGAATCATTACGGCCGTTTCTGATGATGACATCCTCGCTGCCTGGAAACTGCTGGCTCGCCTGGAAGGTGTATTCGTCGAACCCGCTTCGGCAACCGGTATCGCTGCCCTCAAACAACAAATTGACCAGGGTGAAATTGACCCCACTGACAAGACCATCGTTTGTGTATTGACGGGACATGGCCTGAAAGACCCGGAAACGGCCGTTTCCCACGCCACCACCCCCGTTACCCTCCCCGCAAACACAGACTCCCTCGAACAATACCTGACCACCCACCCCTGACAAACAAAAAGGGCAAGCGTCTGACATGACACTTGCCCGCCATTCCCAATTCATCTCCTGCCGGTTAAACTACCGATTCTCCCGAATCAGCCGGTCAATTTCCGCCACCATCTCCTGATGCCGATGCCACCAATCCGGGTCCTTCTGTGCGTCCAACTCCTCCACCGACTTACCCTGTTGCTCGACCCACGTATAATACTTCAGGTTATGCCACCGGTTTCGGTTATGCACCGTTCCTTCCTGAATCCAGTCCAGGCCAGCGCCGTGGAAAATTCCGCGCATACGGGCTGTCGCTTCCGCCTCATCCATTGGCCCCTCAGTCTCCGTCAGCCAATCCATTACACTGTGATACCGGCTAATTGAATCTGTGCAAACGGTCACAATGACATCATCCTGGCCCAAATTGTAATATTTGGCCGTTTTAATCGCCCCCAGCAAATTGCAGATACCACTTATGCCGAAAATCGTCCCCAACGTAGGCAAATCTGCTTCCGGCACCCCAAATCGGTCATGCAGCACACGCCAGCCGGTTTCTTCGGTGAAAAGCTGCAAGCCACGCAAACAAGACATATCGTCAATACACATCAGGGCGTCCATGTTGCGTACATTGTGTATCCAGGTAACGTGTTTGTCACCAATGCCCTGTATTTCATGGGCGCCATATCCGTTGTTGTACAAGGTGGGGCATTGAATTGGCTCCAGGCCTACAATTTTGTGGTCAGGCCAGATTTGTTTGAGGCGGTCACCAGCGGCAATCGTCCCTGCGCTACCCATCGCGGAGACAAAGGCGGCAATACGGCCGTTTCCTACTCCCTTCGCCTGCAACACATCTGCCAACTCGGCTACCGTATTCCCCGTCACGGCATAATGAAATCGATAATTCCCCATCACCTCAAACTGGTTTAGCACCCGAATATTTGGGTCCTGCCGCAGCTCCCAGGTCTTGTCGTAAATCTCCTTGACATTACTCTCACTACCCGGCGTTTTGATAACCCGCGCACCATAATGCTCAATCAGATCAAACCGCTCCTGGCTCATCCCTTCTGGCAACACCACAATGCTCTGGCAACCCATGCGGCCACCGACCCACGCACCGCCCACACCATAATTCCCGGTGCTGGGCCAGACCAGTGTATGCTTGTCCGGATCTACCTGGCCTGTCAGTGCCAGTTCAGCCAACACAGAATACGCAGCACCAACCTTGTGGCTGCCAGTCGGGAATTCTCGCCCGTAAATAACCACAATGGGGGCATCCACACCGGTAATTTGTGGCGGCACAACATAATGATAGATTTCGTTGTGGCTATCACGCCAGGTAATGTTATACAGGTTAATTGGGTCAAGTGGATCGGCCGTTTTGGCGGCCAATGCCTGTTCCCGCACCGAAGCATCAATGGTGTCGGGGTGAAGCATCTCCGAAAAAGTAGGTCCTAATTTCATTGATTTTTCTCCTGATTGACGTGGCGAATTTCTGGTATCAGAGACTCCGGACAGGCGTGTCAGGGCGAGGGCTGCAAAAATTCTTCCTGCACCCAGCCCACAACCCCATCCACTGTACTAACCTCTCGCCAGAGGATGCCCCCCCGATTGGCATGGCCGGGCAACAGGATAACGATGTCGCCATCCTGTACCAGGGTAAGCGTTTGCCCGCCGGGGGAGCGACGTACCCACAATGTGCTGCCGCCTGTGGTGATAACGGCCGTTTCCCCTTCAATCGGCGTGGGGGTTAGCGTTGGTGTCGGGGTCACTGTTGGCGTTGGAGATGGCGTACTCGTCGGCGTTGGTGTGCCGGTCGGCGTAGCGGTTGGGCTGGGGCGCGGTGTATCTGTAGGCGTGCCCTCAGCTTCCGTCGGCAAAGGGCTGGTCGCTGTGGGCGCAATCAACCCGCCAGAACCACCAATTGCCGCCCCGGTGCTCCCCGTTGTGCCCGTCACCACCACAGATGGCGTTGGGGAAACGGCCGTTTCGCCAATATTGGCCGGTGACGTCACCGCAGAAGCATCTGGCTGGGCAGAAGCAGAAACCGCGACAGTGGCTGGCGGCAAGGTAGAAACGGCCGTTGTTGGTTGTGGCCCAATCGGCACCCCCGCCAGAAAAAAGCCAAACGCCAGCAACAACAAAGCAAACCCATACCCGGTAAACAACCGGGCCTGCAACGCCAGCCGCGTGTTATACAACCGCAGCCGCAACAACATGCCCGGCGATTGTGCCAGATACGCCAATCCAATTGCAATCAGGGCGCCCAAGGTACTCAACCCCATGCCCCACAAAGTCCATACCGGAAATCCACCCATACCGCCGAATTATAACGCAAAACGGCCGTAAACGTCAGCCAGCCCCACCACCCGTTTCACGTTTCCCGCCAGACACGGTATAATCCAGGCAAATTCGTACCCAAAAATCCACGCAAATCATCTTTCAGAAATCACAGAATGGAGAGTTCTATGAGCAATCAATATGATGTCGTTGTTCTGGGAGCGGGACCAGGCGGCTACGTAGCTGCCATCCGCTCAGCCCAACTCGGCCTGAAAACCGCCATTGTCGAAAAAAACGCCCTGGGTGGTGTTTGCCTCAACGTTGGCTGCATCCCCTCCAAAGCCTTGCTGAAAAACGCCGAAGTCGCCCACTTGCTCCAACACCGGGCCCGTGAATTCGGCTTCAGCTTTGAAAACCTTTCCCTCGACTATGGCGTGGCATTCAAGCGCAGCCGCCAGGTAGCCGACCGGCTGGTAAAAGGGGTGGGCTTCCTGATGAAGAAAAACGGGATCGACGTATATGAGGGCACTGGCCGCCTCACTGGCCGGGAATCGGTACAGGTCTCCCTGAATGATGGCGGCGAAACAACCCTGGCCGCCCGCAACATCATCATCGCCACCGGCGCGCGTCCCCGCATGATTCCGGGCGTAGAAGTGGATGGCGAGACAATTATTACTTACCGCGAAGCAATCCTGAGTGACAAACTGCCCCAAAAAGCAATTATTATCGGAGGTGGCCCAATTGGCGTCGAGTTTGCGTATGTATGGGCAAATTACGGGGTAGAGGTAACCATTGTGGAAATGTTGCCCCACTTGTTGCCAAATGAAGACCCCGAAGTGAGTGAGGTACTGGAAAAAGCTTACCGACGACTGAAGATTAACTTCCACACAGGAACGGCCGTTCAAACCGTCACCAAAACCGACGACGGCGTCACAGTAACCCTGGACAACGGTACAGCCCTCACCGGCGACAAAGTCATGGTCGCCATCGGCTTTGTGCCCAACGTGGAAAACCTGGGGCTGGAAGCGGCCGGCGTCCAGCTCACCGAACGGGGGGCGATTGCCATTGACGAACAAATGCGTACCAACGTTCCCAACATCTACGCCATTGGCGACGTCACCGCCAAGCTGATGCTGGCACACGTCGGCTCAGCCATGGGAATCGTCGCCGCCGAAACCATTGCCGGGCATCCGACCGTAACACTGGACTACAAAATGATGCCACGCGCCACATACGCCATCCCGCAGGTGGCCAGCTTTGGTTACACCGAAGCCGAAGCCAAAGAAGCCGGGTATGAAGTGAATGTCGGCCGTTTCCCCTTCCAACCCAACGGCAAAGCACTGGGACTGGGAGAACGAGAAGGATTTGTCAAGATCATCGCCGACGCCCGCTACGGCGAAATACTGGGCGCACACATGGTTGGCCCCGATGTCACCGAGCTACTACCCGAACTCACACTGGCACACAACGCGGAACTCACCGCCGAAGAAATCGCCCGCAACGTACACGCCCACCCCACCCTCAGCGAAGTCCTGATGGAAGCAGCGCATGGCGTCGAAGGGCAACCCATTCATATTTAGGGCCCAAGTGAATAACAATTTACAGAGTTGATTTAAGAGAAAGAAAAAAGCCGCCCCCGTTGAGCGGCTTTTCATTACTTTGAACAGTGGGCGGTACAAGACTCGAACTTGTGACCTCTACGATGTCAACGTAGCGCTCTAACCAACTGAGCTAACCGCC
>RFGV01000401.1 GCA_003696605.1 Chloroflexota bacterium
CCCGCCGGGAACGGCGTTTAGGAGTATGTAGATGGCGATTGTCGCCAGAAATACGACGAGTACCATTTGGACCCCGCGTCGGATTAGGTAGTTGGTCATGTAAATTCCTCCTCACGTCGCTCTCATGGAACGACAAGAAAGTTTAGTGTTATGAGGTGAAGATTTTTTGTTTGGCATGCTCTATGCAAATGTAAAAATTTGATTAATAAAAAATAAGTACAAACTCATCGCGCAATTGTACCAGAGCGTACAATAGTATGCCAAACAACCAAAACAATAAACAATACAGCAAGTTTTTACCGAAACAATTCTTGTATTACACACTCTGAATTCCCGGTGTGTTGCCAATGTGAAGGCACACGCGGGTTCTTGAGTGTTAATTACAGTTTTTCTGACTTTGATAAATGGCTGGGTAGTGTACAAAAAAGTAGTGGCAGTGCAGAGACACACTGCCACTACTTATGTTTTATTCTACCGGCTCATACAGCTTATCGTTCGATGTCAATTTCGAAGATGTTGTAGAGCTCGGAGTTCTGAGTCGGGTCAACGTTGAAGTTCTTGACTTCAGGACGTGCCGCGGCGACCTTCAGACGCAGGAAGAGCGGGATAACCGGTACTTCTTGCGCGAAGATGCGTTGGGCTTCCTTGTGACCTTCTTCGTATTCGGGTGTACCCGGCAGGCTACCGGTGGCCTTCAAGCAGGCTTCGTCAAATGCCTGGTTGACCCAGCCGGTTTCACTGGCGTTACCCCAGCCACCGAAGGTCTTGGTCGGGTCGTAGTGATCGGGGTTGATTTCGTCTTCTGGACCAGTGATGTTGTCGCTGAGGTAGAGGCCACAGCTAGGCTCAACACCGGTCAGCCAGGCGAATTCACCCAGGTCGAAGCGACGGCCAAATAATGGACCATCGGGACCATCAGCGAACCATTCGCTAGCCGGCAGGTAGTACAGTTCAACATCGATACCGCATTGCAGCATGTTTTCCTTGAAGATCTGGGTCAACTGCTGACGCATTTCGTTACCGCTGGTGGTACCCAGGGTGATGTGGAACGGTGTACCAGTGTCTGGATCTTCGCGGATGCCGTCACCGTCGGTATCGACGTAGCCAACTTCGTCAAGCAAGGCGTTGGCAGCATCAGGATCGTATGGCCATTCGGTGATGTCTTCCGGATAGAGCGGATGGACGCTCGGGATGTAGCTGTGGATGACTTCGGAACGGCCGTACAGGATGTTGTCAACCATGCTCTGGCGGTCGGTGCACATAACCATAGCCTGGCGGACACGGACATCCTCGAACCAGTCGGGACGCCAGCCATCTTCACCTGGCTGCAGTTTGTCGCCGTAGTTGTAGGAGTTGATACCAAAGTCAATGTGCTCAAACACGGTACCAGTCTGGAAGTAAGGAACCAGCAGACCATTCGCCTCAGCCTCGATGAGGAACGGCGATTGACCCACATCCATACCATCCTGTGTACCGATGTCGCACTGACCAGACAGCAACTGAGCGATCAGCTGGTTGGTATCGGGCACGAACTTGTAGGTCACGCTATCCAGGTACGGCAGACCTTCGTCACTGCGATAGTAGAATTCGTTCTTGACCAGGCGGATATCCTGACCAGCATTCCATTCCACGATCTTGAACGGACCGTCACCCAACGGCAGACGGCTGGATTCTTCGGCTTCGAGCAACTCGGCAGCAGTGAAGCCTTCCCATGCGTGACGCGGCAGCGGACCCCAGAAGTTCAGGAAGTAGGTGGAGTCCATGAAGCCCGGCAGACCTGTCCAGCGGGTGGAGAGTTCACCAGTTGCTTCGTAGCTGGCTGTACGCTCGATTGTGAACTTGCCAGCTGGGGTATCGGGATCGGCAGCCAGTTCAAAGCTGTACACAGAGTCGTCAGCAGTAACTGGTTCGCCGTCAGCCCAAACCCGTGGCTTCATGGTGAAGTCCACAACCAGGCGTTGCATCATAACCGGTGTACCATCGAAAACAACTTCTTCACCGTCGGCATTGACAACTGTGACACCTTCTTCCAGAGTCACAACATTACCGGTGGCGTCCACAACCTGATCACCAGCCTGGACTTCCACGGTCTCCAGAACGGCATCGCCATCGGCAAGGCTGGGGACTTTCTCCAGACCCTGGGCCTGATAGCCGTAGGAGAGCGAAGTGAAGTCGTTTTCAAAGATGGCGTGCTGGACTGCACGAGCAGCCAACATAGAACCACCATACGGATAGAGACTGTCTGGCTCCTGAGCCATGCAGACTACCAGGTCTTTTGGCTGGGGTGCAGCTTCTTCTTCCGTGGGTTCTACGGTCACGGTCTCGACCACAACCTGGGTTACGACAACTGTCTCGCCCTCGACCTCGACTGTTTCGGTAACAACGCGGGTCACTTCCACGGTTACTGTTTCAGTCTGAGGCTGGCAAGCGGCCAATACAAATGCCCCAAGCAGTACAAACAGGGCGACTAAAAGCCACTTTCTTTTAAACATAGAGTTTCTTCCTCCTCATAATATATTTGCAAACATTTTTACGAAATTTTCCACATGATATTTGAACTTTTTTC
>RFGV01000402.1 GCA_003696605.1 Chloroflexota bacterium
AATTGGTGAGTACAGTTTGCCGGTTTTCTCTGGTGAAAACGAAGACATCTTTGTTTGCCAATGGCCTGTTACTGGCTCTGCTACAAGCTGCACTTATGCGCCCAATCTGGTATTGGATGGTACAGCTATTGGATTGGACACCTATAAAGTGGACGCAATTCATGTTGTAGAGTCGCCGCAACAGTAAGTGTGGGGAGGAAAATTATGAAAAAAGCACGCGCGCCCTAACCGCATAATGACGAAGCAGTTAACCCAATTGTCGGGCAGGACGTGGGTTAACTGCTTCACTACTCGCACAGCGCTCCGCAAAAAGGCTGTGCATCCGGTTAAGTGTTTATCAGTTGAATCACAACAGTCGCATCAATAAAGGTTGAGTGAATCTCTTGTCCAGTCTGAAATATAAAACAGCCCAGATCAATATTGTGCTAATAACAAGTACCGGTTTTTCGTGGAAGGCTTAATAGATTAATGCCGGGAAGAGCAGAAAAAATACATCTTTTTTTAAATTGCTCTGAAATTGGACAAGAATCTAAGGGATAAGGTTATGACATCAGTTTCTAGAAGAGTTTCAAATGAAGGGAGACAGTTTGTTTTGGCAAAGGCGGTGTTATATACGGCCGTTTTTGCCACCCTTCTTGGTATAGGCACCCTCATCTATCTGATTGCCACTTATGTACCCACAGCCAATCTTGGGCAAAGTGTTCAGGTGGGCACCGTATCCTTTCAGGTTGATCGGGCAGAATGGCTTTCGCACGACATGGGCGGGCAACACACTCACCCGGATGGCAGCACAGATGACCACAACGACGACAATCCGGAACTGGCACAAAAAATAGAAGATGCCAAAAGCCAGGCACAGGTATTTGCCATGCCTTCAAACATGATGCCAGGTATGCCAGAAGAAGGGCTGCACCGACTGGAAATAGAATTCACTCTGTACAACCAGGGCAATGAACCAATTACATACGAACCGTTTGATTTCCGTTTATATGCCGAGAATGGGGATTTCTGGTTCCCCATTACTAACAAAACTTTTGGTTCTGGTCGGCTTGAAGGACGTGCCATTATTCACGCAACAATGAATTTTGATGTAGATGGAGATGCAACCGGCCTTTATTTGGAATGGGACAATAACGGCAATCCGGTTCGTATTCCTTTAACAGAATCAGACGGACATTCTCATTAAGTGTATTAGTAGTGCTTTATAAGCAAGGTGACGTGCCGGGCAAGCTTCTTAATTTTATAAACACAGCAGCTATTGGAAGCCCATCAACCCTAGAAACAAAGAAAATTCGCGCACGAACCTTTAGGAGAAACGATAATGACAGTTTTAACCGTTTCACGCGAAAAAATTCGAAAACAGTTTCAATTACGGTGGCGTGAATCAGTGGTGTTGGGCTTGTTGTTGGCTCTGGGAACAGTTGCCTGGCAACATTTGTTGCATTTCACCATTCTTAGTTCAGGGACTGATTCTCTGGTAGGCCATTTGGTGCACATGACACGGGATGGTGTTTTGGCAGTAATGCCGGGAATAACGGCCGTTCTTGTTGGTCTCTGGCTCGCCTCCTACCTCCCCACCAATTCCCAAAATCGCTGGTCTCCCCTATGGCAGCAAGCTGCCCTCATCTCCCTCATCTTCGCCCTGCTCATCATCCCATCCGTCAGCATCCACAGCGCCATTGATGAAACATTTGCCAACAGCGCCCTCCTTACCACAGACACCCACATCCACACTAGCGAAGCCCTCGACGGTCCCCTGCACGGCATTCGAGACGCTCTACTTGGCCAGACCATCGTTCTACCCTGGTTATTTGCCCTACTGGCCTTTATGGCATGGCGCAAAAAAGAAGGCCCATTTAGTCACCAAACGCCAAGACGCACACGCCGCCGCAAGATATGGCCTCCCGGACCAGGCACATGGATTGTTCTGCTTTTCATCCTGGCTGCCATCTTTGTCTTAGGCAATCTAGACGTCTCCCAAAGCTATGCCAACGAGACTTTCGATAACCCTTGTACCAATGGCGGCACAGAACGAGTATATGATGTCTCTGCTATTCATGTGGACATCACCCTCAATGGGTATGGCGATCATGACCCCGTCGGCTATATGTATGTACTGGATGAAGCCATTCCGGCTGTTCGAGCACAAGAAGCCGCCCGACAGGTAACCCCGGGGTTGCGTAAAGATCCAATTCAGCCGTTAGTCATTCGCGCCAATCTGGGTGAATGTCTGGTTATCAACTTCACTAATCAGCTGGGAAATGAGACAACTTCCCTGCATATTCAAGGCCTCCCCTACAGCGCTGATAGTGCTGGCAGCCAGGTTGGTCTCAACCCCAATACATTTGCTGCTCCTGGTCAAACCATTACCTACCGCTACCCTTTACCCACTGATGAATTTGCGGAAGGTGGCTATTACTTTAGCAGCCACGGCGCATTGAGCCGGCAGCAAGCATCTCATGGACTGTTTGGTACATTGGTGCTGGAACCAGCCGGTTCACAATACCTGGATCCGGAAATACCTGGCCAACCGCTCAAGAGTGGCTGGGAAGCAATCATCGTTGATCCCAACGGCGTGAATTTCCGTGAATTTGTTCTCATGTTCCACGAAATTGGAAACGAAGATTTTGAGATTCTGGATGCGGAAAATCGGCCGTTACCCGTTGTAGACGACAAACTAAGTGGTGCGTATCGTCCTGGATCAAGAGCGATCAACTACCGCAGTGAACCCTTCTACAATCGCTTCTCTTTAGAAATGGAACTGTTTGGTACATTTGATAAATCTCACGGCTACAGTTCCTACCGATATGGTGAACCAGCCACCCCAATCCCACGCTCCTACCTGGGAGAACCCACCAAAACCCGGCTAATGCATGGCGGCAGTGAAATGTTCCATGTATACCACTTGCATGGTGGCGCTGATCGGTGGCGTCGTAATCCAGGTGCAGATGATACAGACCTGGACAGCGGCTTGCAAAAACAACCTGTACAAAATGCTCATTCCACCCGTATTGACTCCCAATCTATCGGACCGGGTGAAAGCTATAACCTGGAGCATGAATGTGGTGCAGGTGGTTGCCAACAAGCTGCTGGTGATTTCCTCTTCCATTGTCACATTGGTCATCATTATGTGGCTGGTATGTGGGCATTCTGGCGTGTGTTTGATACAGCTCAAATCGATCTGGCACCCATTCCGGATGATATTCCAGCACCTCAGGCAGTTAATTCTCTAGGATTGATTGGTTTGGTGGTGGAAGGCAAGGAATTGGTTCCCCAAGCCGACCTGACTGATCCAGCAACCCAGCGTTCTCTGGAAGAATGGGTAGAAAGCCAATTGCCGCCGTTAGGCGTTCCGTTAGATCGGGAAGATGCGACGGTCTGGGATTGGGTAAAAGTAGATACGCCGGATGGGCCATTGTACCTGGGTGAACCGGAAACAACATTGGTGTGGCCTGGATATGCTTCACCAACACCAGGACAACGACCGGAAATTATGTTTAACCCGACAAACGGCCGTTATGCCTGGCCTATTCTCAAACCACATCTGGCTCAACGACCACCATTTGCGCCAAACGGGCACTCCGGTGCCCCTTGGCTAGGGGAGAACGGTTCGGCCCTGCGGCCGGACGGCTTGTGTCCCAATGACGAGGTCTTCCCCAATCCAGATCGCCAAATGCGATATTACCCCATCACAGCAATCGACACCTCAATTCAGGTAACTGCCAGCAGAGTTGATGACGAAGGAAAGCTTTTTGTCCTAAGTGAGGATAAAGATGCCATCCTGGCTGGACTAAAACCCAAAGAACCCCTAGTCATACGTTCAAATACAGGTGACTGCGTCTCTGTTATCCTGACCAGCGAACAACTGGATGAAAATCATGGTGGTCTTGCCAAAGTAAATCTGCACACACACTTTGTCCAATTCGACCCCCAGGCCTCTGATGGTGTGATCACGGGGCTCTCGTTCGAGCAATCAATACGGCCGTACGCCACCGAAAACCGCACCCTCACCACTCCCGCCAACCCCGGCGACACCACCATCAACGTCACCAACGTTAACCGACTCCGTCCCGGCATCTACATCGGCATCGGCCTGGGCGAAGGCATGTGCGATCCCAACACCGGCCTGCTCGATCCCACACCCGACCAAACATCCCGGCCATGCACCGAAATAAGACGCATTGTTAGCATAAGCGGCACAACACTCACACTCGATCAACCCCTCACCAACGTTCATGCCATTGGTGAAGCCGCTGGTGTCGAATTCGTGCAATACATGTGGTACTCCGACGTGGATGACGGCACAGTTTTCTGGCACGACCATGTCAACTTCAAAAACTGGGATCACGGTCTCTTTGGGGCACACATCATCGAGCCAATCGGTTCCACCTACCACGATCCAGTTACCGGTCAGGAAATTCGTAGCGGTACTATGGCAGATATCCACACAGACGGCCGTGTTGGTTGGGGACCAAAGGGCATCGGCAGCTTCCGAGAATTCATGGTCTTCCTCACCAACAACAATCCAAACACAGGTGCAGACAGTGGCGCCACAATCAACCTCCGCGCCGAACCATTCGATGATCGTGGTAGCGATCCCGCCTATGTCTTCTCCTCCGTCACCAACGGTGATCCCTTCACACCCATCTTCCGCGCCTACGTCGGCGATCCTGTCGTCTTCCGAGGGCTCGGCGTTGTAGAACGCACCGGCACCCTTCGAGTCACAGGCCATCGCTTCCGCATAGAGCGATTCGCAGGTGATGGCATCCTCTCCGATGCAGCCAGTCTCGACATCTCCGAAAAAGAAGACCTTGTACTGGCAGACGGAGCAGGTGGCCCCCAAGGACTGCCCGGCGATTACCTCTATTACAGCGCACTTGGCCGTGACTTCACTGGCGGTGCCTGGGGCATCCTCCGCGTCCACGACACCCAACAAACTGACCTGCAACCCCTCCCCGACCAAACCCCACCACCAACAGGTCCAGGCTTCCCACAACTCACCTTTACCGGCAATCCACCACCCCCAGCCACCGATCCTGGAAATGTCTGTCCACCAGAAGCACCAGTACGCTCTTACGATGTCAGCATCTTCCGCATGGCCATACCATTCCATGATGGACTAAGCGGCACAGACTCCAATGGCGTCATGTATGCCCTGACATCCGACGAACAGGCCATCAAAGACGGACTAAAACATCCAGAGCCGCTTGTCTTGCGCGTCAACGCTGGTGAATGCCTGGAAATCACCCTCCACAACAACTACACCGAAACCGCTTCACTCAACATTGGCAAACTCGTCTTCGATCCACTCGGGTCTTATGGGGCGGCAATCGGATACAATCCAGACTCCACTGTACCACCCGGCTCTCAACGCCTCTACCGACTCTATGCCGACGAAGAACTGGGCACAAACATTATGCTCAATCTGGCACACCCAGAAACAGGCGCTCGCGGTGCATTCGGAGCAGTCATTGTTGAACCAGCGGGTTCTACATACCGAGACCCTCACACTGGCGACCCGGCAATGAGCGGCACATATGTGGACATCATTGCACCTGAAGGCAGCTTCCGAGAGTATGTCGCCCTGTTCCAGGATGAAGATGAACGGATTGGTCAAAGCGTCATGCCATATACCACACAAGTTGAAGGCTTCACTGGCATCAACTATCTGGCTATTCCGATGGCAGAAAGATTGCTTGTAAACCCAGATCCCAGCAAACTTTTCGACAGCAACACCCACGGTGATCCCGCCACCTTCTTTGAAGCATATGCTGGTGATCCCATGCGGTATCGAATCGCTCAACCCTGGGGAGAACAATCTCATGTCTTCAGCATGGAAGGGCATCGTTGGCAGTTTGAGCCCAACATGCCTGGCTCAATGGAAGTCGCTTCTCGTTCGCTATCACCAGGAGAAGCGTTTGACGCTCACGTAATTGATGGCGCTGGCAGCGGCGTATTGACCGGTGGTGACTATATGTATCTGGATCACCGCCTGCCATTCCTCGAAGCTGGTTTGTGGGGTATCTTGCGCGTTTACGATACTCTTCAGCCAGGCTTCTTGCCACTGCCTGGATTCGAACCAACACCAACGCCTGAACCAACCGATACACCCACACCAATTCCACCAACCGATACACCCACACCAATTCCACCAACCGATACACCCACACCAATTCCACCGACTGATACGCCTACACCAATTCCACCGACAAATACACCTGTACCACCAACCAACACACCGCCACCACCAGCAACAACCACTTTCAATCCAGTGGCAGATGCAATGATAATGAGTAACTCCAGTAACAACTTTGGTGCATCCAAGCGGCTGGGAGTTGGCAACACAACGCGCAGCTTTACCACTTATTTGCAGTTTGACCTGCAAGGTCTAAGTGGTACAGTCACCAACGCGCGCCTAGAAATGCTGATTCTCTCCGGAGCAACCATGTTCGATGTTGCGGGCGTTGCCGATAATTCCTGGCAGGAAATGACCATCAACGCCAACAATGCGCCAGTTATTGGTAGTGTTATCAATTCTTCTGGTCCAATTGTTGCGGGGACGTGGGTAAGTATTGATGTGACTTCTTACATCAATGGTGATGGCATTTACAGTCTGGCACTGACAACGGCCGATTCTGGTCGAACCCTACTATACAGCCGTGAAAGCGGCAATCCACCTCGTCTAATCGTAGAAACAAGTGGTGGACCACCGCCAACTGCAACCAACACGCC
>RFGV01000403.1 GCA_003696605.1 Chloroflexota bacterium
GCGGCTGGGCCAATAATTGGGAAATGGTGCTTATGGGCATAAGCTTCCATTTTTTGCATTTCTAACGGCCGTTTTGGCACTCGGTTGTTTAGATATTCTCCCAATTGTTCAAAATTCACACCCATCATCAATCTCCTTTTGGGGTATAAACATGATGCTCATTTGTATAATGAGACATCACCAAAATATCCTTACGTAATTCCCAGCCAAGTGCCTGCCAAAAAGCAATCGCTGATTCATTCTGGTGAAAAACAAACAGGTGGCATTTGTCAATCCCTTGCCCACGCAAATTTTCCAGACAACGCGCCACTAATGCCCTTCCAATTCCTTGCTGCCGAAATTGGGGGTGTATGGCCAAATGGTGGATGAATCCACGACGGCCATCATGGCCACACAACACCGCCCCCACTAACTGCTCCCCTGCCCAGGCTGTCAGACTAAGTCCGGGGTTGCGGGCCAGATAAGCGGCAATCCCCTCTGGTTCATCGGCATGGCTCAGTCCAATGCCCTCGCTCTCCCGCCACAATGCGATTGCAGCTTCATAGTGCGACATAGTGAAGGGAACAATGGTTACCTCTGGCTGGTTCATTCCTTTCCTCCACAAGCAGGCTGGTTTCTCCCTTCCGCCTCATTATATCATCGAGCCAAAGGAAAACGGCCGTTATTCGTCTTTGCCTTTTCTCTGACTGACCAAACAGAAACAAGAGTTATCAGCAAGTAAAGTGACATAAGGGGTGCAGGAACTCTGAAATTATTTACCTTGAACCACCAAACGGCCGTTTACAAACCCCTCCACGTGTGCTGCCAAATCCAACGGGGGCGGGGCCATATCCGAGCGCACATTCCGTATCAAATTCATCACCATCAACGGCCCAAGCAGCGCTGCCACCGCGTGCAGCGGATGCTCTGGCCGCAACACCCCTTCTGCCTGATACCGCGCCAGCAGTCGGCCAATAACGTTCATCATTTCTACCGGACGCTTTATTAAATCCGATAATTCCGGATGACGGGGAATCTCTGTAAACAGCACATACA
>RFGV01000404.1 GCA_003696605.1 Chloroflexota bacterium
GTGCTGGGGGGACGGGTGTCGAGGGGGGAACTGGAGCTGGCATGCCTACAAATGATTGCGTGGGGGTAATATCAGGTGGGGTAAGAAATTGTTGGAGTACCAGAGCCATTTCATGGGTAGATTGGAAGCGGTCGGCTGGGGATTTGGCGAGTGCTTTTTCCAGGACACCAGCCAGGCCGTCGGGGATGTTGACATTTGAGATGCGGATGTCGGGGACAGGCTCGTTGACGTGTTTCATCATGACAGTAACGGCCGTTTTCCCCTCAAAGGGTGGTTTTCCAGCTACCATTTCGTATAACATGACACCTAATGAGTAAATATCGGCGCGATGGTCAACTGGTTCCCCCAATACCTGTTCTGGCGACATATAAACGGCCGTGCCCATTGTGGCGCCGGTGGCAGTATGCACATGACCACCCCCTACTATCTTGGCAATCCCAAAATCCATCAGGATTGGCTCACCCAGCAAATTCAAGATGACATTAGAGGGCTTGACATCCCGATGGACCATTTTGCGTTCGTGTGCGTAGGCCAGCGCTTCACACAATTTGGTTACAATGCGAATAGTATCCGAAAGAGGCATCAATAAATCCGCCTCTCGCAAAGCTGCCAGACGGCTTTCCAATGTTTCACCTGGTACATATTCCAACACCATATAGTACACATCTCCATCATGGTTAAAGTCGTGTACTTGAATGATGTTGGGATGGCGCAAACGAGCTACAGCGGCGGCTTCCTGTTCGAACCGTTTGACAAATTCTGGATGTTCAGAAAGGTGGGGATGAATAATCTTGACGGCAACCGGGCGGTGCAGATTAGGGTCAGTTGCCTTATAAACGGATGACATCCCCCCGCGCCCCAAAAGAGATTCAATTTGATACCGACCGCCAATTGTGCGGCCAATCCAGCTAGGTTGTGCGTCATTCATATATCTGATTCCTCAAAATAATTTCGATGGCACACCCTTGGACAGACTACACAGGGGGTGGGTCGAATGTGGTTAATTAAAACAGTATAGATGAAAATGTTGTTCTGAATCAATGTTAGTTATTGGCACAGGCAGGCGGTGGTATAAAGAGGGGTTTGGTGATTGTTTGGCCATCGTCCGA
>RFGV01000405.1 GCA_003696605.1 Chloroflexota bacterium
GGCGCTGGCTTTTGCGGAAATTGAACTTGATTGGGAAGCAGAGGTGATAAGAGTCAATTAGTTTGGTATATTGCTAATGTCAGGTGGCTACTGAACAAAACCAGGTGTGCAGTTTTGTCTGGGCATTGAGGTATGGGCTTCAACTTTGCCAAATAATTGTATTGAGCATACGTGGTTGTTTTCTGTGGTACGCAACTGCTCTCGTTGCGTCAATTTTGGCGAAGGTGTTGACTTCTCTATTCAAAATAATAAAACCACACAAACCAGATTTTATGCAGGAGTATATCTATGAGTAACGAACATGTACACGAAAATACACAAGTGATTATTGTTGGTGCTGGTCCGATTGGTATTGAACTGGCAATTTCACTCCACCGATTAGGCGTGGATTATATCTTGCTGGAAGCAAACCAGATAGGCCATGCGTTTACCAAATGGCCGCCCAATACCCATTTTTACAGTACACCAGAACATGTTGCCCTGGCTGGTGTGCCCGTGCACAATCTGAATCAGCAATCAATTAGTGGCGAACAGTACCTGGCATATTTGCGTACATTGGTGGAAATGTTTGACCTGAATATGCATGTGTATGAGCCAGTGACGGAAATTGTTCGGAATGAATCCGGCTTTTTGGTGCGGACAGCACCGCGGCGGGGAGAACGGCGGTATTATAGCCAGTATGTTGTGTTGGCTACGGGGGGAATGGCAAAACCACGGCGACTCAATATACCGGGCGAGGATTTGCCCCATGTGACGCATTATTTTCCGGGGCCACATCCTTACTTTCGTACGCGTGTATTGGTGGTTGGGGGACGCAACTCGGCGCTGGAATCGGCTTTGCGGTGTTGGCGTGCCGGTGCCCAGGTGACAATCAGTTATCGGCGACCAGATTTTGATTATGAGCGGGTGAAGCCACATCTGGCAATGGATATTTCTAATCGGCTGGAGAAGGGGGAAATTGCGTTTTTGCCCGCTACTGTGCCGGTGGAGATTACACCGGAGTATGTGGTATTGGCTTCAACAGAGGATGGCAAAATACCAAACGGCCGTTTGATTCGCCATGAAACAGATTTTGTGTTGCTTTGTACTGGCTTTGTGGCCGATATGAGTCTGTTTGCCAGGGCTGGGGTGATTTTGCAAGGAGAGGAACAGGTTCCTGTTTTTGACCCGCATACGATGGAGACGAATGTGCCTGGGCTGTTTGTGGCCGGTACGGCTGCCGGGGGGACACAACGCAAGTTTACGTATTTTATTTCTACTTGCCATGATCATGTGGCTAAAATTGTGAAGACGATTACGGGCATTGTGCCGGATAAGCTGGGAACTGTACCGGCGCGGAATAATGCAGTGACGTGGGAGGAAGTGAAGGCGAATTAGTCGAGTTGTTGTTTTTGGCGAACGGCCGTTACCAGCTTCTCCAGCCGGTTAAAGTGGGAGCCTTTCCAGTAAATCTGGCCACAGTCCGTGCAAATCTGGAATTCGTGGTAGTAGAGTCGGGTTTTGGGTTCCAGGCGGTCTAAAATGGCTGCCTTATCTACCGGCTGGAGACGGCCGTTACAGCGCAAGCACCGTTGCCAGGGGTGAATGTAGGCATGGAGTTGGTAACGGCGCAAAACGGCCGTTAATTGCCGTCGTGGGTCGCGCGAACGCAAACAATACCCATGCACGACCAGACTTCGTTTTAGCAATCCCCGATCTCGTGTCAGCAAAATTCGGTTTTCATCGTGCGCAATTTGTGCCAGGCGAGCATCATCAGCATCGTGGTTCAGGTACACTGTGTCGAATCCCAGCAGACGCAGATAGCGTGCCAGTCGCCCCAGATGATTGTCCAGCACAAAGCGGGGCGGATTGGGCGGAGGAGGGCGCAACACAACCAGCGGTGAGACATCCAGGCGGGTGAATGGCGGATAGACGGCAATTTCATCTTTATCTTGCACAAGATAGGAGAAGTCCACAGAACGGCCGTTTGCCAGAATAATTTCCACTTCTGTGTGTGGTACGCCCAACGCCTCAATCAGATGTTTGACTGAAACTGGTTCCTGAAAGGCATAAGTAAATGAAACCTGGCGCCGATAAACCGGCAAAAAATCATTCAATTCAGCATAGAAGCGAAACCGAGCTACCCCATTGTTCCTTCTCACCCATGCTCATTTGGCCATCCTAGCGAGATGCGCCCCCGTTCAATTTCTACCTGTTTAATTGTCACCTCTATTATATCCCCAACTTGCAAGCTTTCCTGGCGGGGAATCTGGCTGCGATGGAGTAAACCATCTTGCTTGACACCAATATCTACAAACGCGCCAAAGTCAACCACGTTGCGGACTGTGCCTTTCAGGCGCATGCCCGGCACAAGGTCTTCCATAGAGAGGACATCGCTGCGCAGGATGGGTGCAGGTAATTCTGCGCGGGGGTCACGGCCAGGGCGCAAGAGTTGCTCAAGAATGTCGGTGAGTGTTGGGACGCCGGTTTGAAGTTCGGCTGCCAGTTGGGTCAGGGTGTGTTGCTGGCGGAGGGTGGTGAGGGCTGGTTCTCGTGCGGCGGGTGGGGTGTGGGGAGTAAGGCCGGCTCGCTGGAGAACGGCCGTTGCTATGTGGTAGCTTTCCGGATGGATGGCACTGGCGTCCAGTGGGTTTTCGCCATTGAGAATGCGGAGGAAGCCAGCAGATTGTTCAAATGCTTTGGGGCCAAGACCGGGTACTTGTTTGAGGGTTTCGCGGTTGGGGAAACGGCCGTTTTCATCCCGGTAAGCAACAATACTTTCCGCCAGTTTCGGGCCAATTCCCGCCACATACCGCAACAACGCCGCAGACGCCGTATTCACATCAACCCCCACCTGATTAACCACTGACTCCACAACTCCATCCAGCATTTGTGCCAGTTGTTTCTGATTCACATCATGCTGATACATTCCCACACCAATTGATTTGGGGTCAATCTTTACCAGTTCTGCCAATGGATCTTGCACCCGACGTGCAATCGAAACTGCACCCCGCATAGAAACGTCCAGCTCTGGCAATTCGGCGCGGGCCAGAGGGCTGGCACTGTACACGCTGGCTCCCGCTTCGCTTACGATCAGATAATGGACGGTATCAAGCTGACGGGTTAACTCAGCAACCAGTTGTTCTGTTTCGCGCGAGGCTGTACCATTGCCAATGGCGATTAGGGAAACCTGATGGCGATGTATGAGATGGGCAATTGTTTTGAGAGCGTCCTCTTTACGGTTTTTTGGGGGGTGGGGGTAAATTGTGGTGGTGTCCAGGACTTTACCGGTGGCATCTACCACGGCTACCTTGCAACCGGTACGATAGCCGGGGTCTATCCCCATGACGATGTGGCCAGTGAGTGGTGGCTGAAGTAATAGTTGGCGCAGGTTGTTGGCGAAGATCTGGATGGCGTGGGATTCGGCCGTTTCTGTTAGGGCACGGCGCACATCTCGTTCAATGGCTGGCAACAGCAATCGTTTGGCGGCATCTTCAATGGCCATTTGCAACTGATCTGCCAGTGGTGAACGACGATCTGGCCGGAAAAACATCCGAATTGCCAACAACCAGTCCCGTTCAGCCACATCAACCCATACGCGCAAAATCTTTTCGGCCTCTCCCCGATTGATAGCCAAAACTTGATGAGGACGTAACTGGTTGACTCGTCCCTTAAACTCATAATACAGGTGATACACCCGTTTCTCATCAACGGCATCTTCAATTTTTGCGCTATACAAGACACCCCATTCCATGGCTTTGGCACGCACACGTTGGCGAATTTCGGCATGGTCACTGATTATTTCGGCAATGATGTCTCGTGCACCAGCCAGTGCATCTTCTGGGGTGGGAACATTGTCATTGACGAATGGGGCGGCTATTTCTGCGGGGGTCTGATTGGTGTGTAGTTGTGCCAGAATCAGATTGGCCAGCGGTTCCAGTCCTTTTTCGCGGGCGATGCTGGCGCGTGTGCGTCGTTTGGGTTTGTAAGGCTGGTACAAGTCTTCCAGTGTGGTCAGGCTGTCGGCGGCAAGAATTTTTTGCTCCAGTTCGGGAGTGAGTTTGCCTTGTTCCTGAATGGTTTTGAGGATGGTTTGGCGGCGTTGGTCGAGGGTGCGGGCGCGTTCGAGCAGGTCGTTGATTTGCCGAATCTGGTCTTCATCGAGGCCGCCGGTGGCTTCCTTGCGGTAGCGGGCGATGAAGGGGATGGTGTTGTTGTCGTCCAGTAAAGTAATAACGGCCGTTACTTGTGCCGGCCGACATCCGATTACCTGTGCGATTTGTTCTGCGTAATTCATAGCAGGGGATTATATCATTGGAACAGGAACGGCCAATGATATGGGGAGCAGTATAGATGAAAATGTTGTTCTGAATCAATGTTAGTTATTGGCACAGGCAGGCGGTGGTATAAAGAGGGGTTTGGTGATTGTTTGGCCATCGTCCGA
>RFGV01000406.1 GCA_003696605.1 Chloroflexota bacterium
GGGTGATTCTGGCGGAAGATTGGTGCGAAAATGGGGGGCGGAGGGTGTCAGCCCGAATTTGTTCGTATAAAGCGGCCGTTTCCATGGCAGGCTCGATGCCCAGTTCAGTCTGTAATATGCGGCGGCAAGTTTCATATTGAGCCAGCGCCGCAGATCGCTGGCCGCTAAGGGCTAATAGATACATGAGCTGTTGGTGGCCTTCCTCACGGGCTGGGTCCAGTGTCAGGAGTTTGCGGGCATAGGTAATACCGGCAGCGTAATCACCAGCTTGCAGGCAGTGGCTGATTAGCTGCATACAGGCTTTGATGGCCAACTCACGCAAATAGGTTCGCTGTTGGGTAACCCATTCTTCGAATGCAGGAGCTTCACGTACATGAAAATCTTCAAGGAACTCGCCGCGGTAAAGGTCAAGAGCGGTGCGTAGAGAAGCTGGCGTGGGAAAACGGCCGTTTTTCCCCAACACACCCTCCTGGAACACCCTCACATCCACCCACACCGCCGCCGCCACATCTACACCCAAAACATCATGCTCCAGCCGTAGATACTCCCCCACGGCTTGCCGCAACTTCATCACCACCCCACGCAAATTACGCCGGGCATCTGCTTCCGGCATGTTTGGCCAAAGCAGCCCCGCCAACCACTGCCGCGAATGAAACTCACCCGTCACCGCCAAATAAAACAACAGGGCACGCGCCTTGGCCGAAACAAGCCCCGTAACCGGCACGTCATCAATAGCAATTTTCGGCCGTCCCAACAAATCCAATTTTAGTACTTTTGTCATGCCCCTCCAACACAATTCACTCACAAATCAACGCTCGATCAACGCTCAATCAACCATTCATTGGCATTCATCTGATAAGATGTATCATGAGTATACAACAAGAACAAGCCATTCAGGCAGCCCATAGGAAATAGGCACTACCAAACAGGGGACACAACTGGTTCATGATATAATAAACCAGCTATGCGAATCCCCCATATGATCAAACTGGTAAGTTCATTATGAAAATACAAATAAAACGTCACAAAGAACAATCAACCGGACAGGCCCTGGTTGAATTCGCACTGGTTATCGTCGCTGTACTCATGATAATATTTTTCATCGTCGAAGCCAGCCGCATCCTGTGGGCCTGGGTCACCGTACAAAACGCCGCCCGCGAAGGCGCCCGCTACGCCATCACCGGTCGATTCGAAGGCCCAGATTGCCCAACCCAATCCCTGCCCAAATTTACTGACCGCTGCAACGACCTTCGTGTCGCCTCCATCATCGCCGTTGCCCACCAAAATCTGTCCGGTTTACCCCTCAACGAACAATCTGGCCAGTTTGAAGACGACAACTACTACAACATCGAAGTATGGGGCGTTGATGAATTCGGACAACTACAACCCAATTTTGGTGGTATCCCCAATAACCCTGTTGTCGTTCGCGTTTACTATCGCGTTCCCATCATCACCCCCTTCTTCCGTCCTATCCGAGAATCCATCCCCGTATTCGGTCAGGTAACCATGACCAACGAATCATTTGGCCAGCTGGGAGGGGCCAACGCTGGCGTCGGTGTGCCACCACCCTTGCCGCCATTGCCCACCCCCGGCGTCACACCCTCTCCTACCTTCACACCTACCATTACCCCTTCCCCCACAC
>RFGV01000407.1 GCA_003696605.1 Chloroflexota bacterium
CGGCACGATCCCGCAGCGGTCCCGTCTGCCCATATCCGGTAATCGCCACATAAATCAGTTGCGGATTCACCTCTCGCAACACTTCATACCCAATCCCCAACCGATCCATCACACCCGGCCGAAACTGCTCTACCACAATATCATACCCCCCACCATCGGCCGCCACCAGCCGCTTCACCACATCTGCTGCGCCAGGCTGCTTCAAATCCAGTGCCAGCGACCGCTTATTTCGATTCAACACCCCATGCCATGCCGACACATCTCCATCAAACGGTGGCAAAAAACGTACCATATCCGGCCGATGGGGCGACTCCACCCGCACCACCTCCGCCCCCAAATCTGCCAGCATCATCGTCGCAAAAGGACCCGGCAAAAGTGCGGTAAAATCCAGAACCTTCAACGAAGAAAGCAATTGCGCCATTTTCAATCTCCTCTATTCAGCCCCAACAAACATCCACAACTTACGGTCGCATCACACCACAAACCGGCGCTTCCCACCCCAGCGATTGATGTTGTACCAGCATCTCATCAATACGAGCCGCAATAGCAGGTGGAAATGGGGACGTGCGGCGTTGTACAATGTCCGCATGAGACCCGATAACCTCCAGAGTGGCAGCCAGTTTTTCAGTCGTTTCATTTAACATAAAGTGGATAAAATGAATCCGTTTTGTTGTGCGTCCCAGCAATCGGGTATGAACAGCCACAGTTTCTCCAGCATGGACTTCGGCCAGATAGCGAACATGCTGTTCTAACGCAAACGCGCCTCCCTTTTGGGAACGATAGTAATCCATATCCATGCCAAAACGGGCAAACAGCTTCCAGGCAGCTGCATCAAATAAGGCGATGTAATAGCGAATGTTCATGTGTCCCATCAAGTCCAGATAGCTTTCGGGAATACATTCACGATGAAAACAAGGTAATGTCTGAACGGTCGTGAAATCAGGAAAATGGTGTTTACGGGGGGGGATGTTGACTTCGGTCATTGCAGAAAAAAAATCTCCTCCTCTTTTTTGATGTTAGCCTTGCTGTTTTGGTGCTCAAACCAGGCTCAATTGCGTGTTTCGTAATGCCATACACCGTTTATTTCTTTTTCAATAATCAAGCCATCTGCCTTGAGCAAGTCGAGATATCCTACCAGCATCCAGAGGCCAGCAAAGCGGATTTGTTCAGGATAATGAGCGTACATTTTCATCAGTAATTCCAAAACGGTGTGATGACCGTTTTGAATGAGGGTGTAGCATTCTTCTTTGCGCAATTGGATGCGAGCACGCTGTTTCTGAATAAGTTGTCGGTGGTTTGTAAAGGGGTCGCCGTGGCCGGGATAGACGGTTTGGATGTCGAGGGCTTCGACTTTGTCCAGGGATTGGAGATAGATGGGCAGGGCAGGTTGGCGGGATTGGCCATGAGACGGCCGTTCTACAATCGGTGTCGGCGTTTTGGGCAGCAACATATCTGCCGCAATGAACTGACGGGTTTCTGGCTGGTAAAAACAGGTTTGTGTGCTGGCATGTCCCGGCATATACAACACCTGCCAACTCATTCCACCCAATTCCAGCACACCATCACTGGCAAACGGCCGTACACGCTCTTTGGGTAATGGGGCATACACCTCTACCAACTGCTCCATATAACCAGAAACCAACCCGATCACTTCCGGCGAAAAACCGACACGCGGCAAAAACTCACGCTGATAATACGCAATCCGTTTCCGCCACATCTCCGGAAACTCTATCAGCCACCTGTAACCGACATCAGCCACCTCAATGACAGCCTCACACTGCTCCGCCAATACCCCCGCCTGCCCACAATGGTCAACATGAGGGTGCGTAATAACTATGCGACGCAAATCAGCCACCGCCACGCCGTGTGCCTGCAAACCAGCCAACAATGCTGCCCAACTCTCCGGCATCTTCAACCCCGTATCAATCAGTACTGGTTCAGGCTCAGTAAAAAGATAGGCATTCACTGACCCCACTTGCAAATTCGTAGGCAGTTCAATTCGAATAGGCGCAGACATTGGATATTACACCTCCACCAGTCCAAACGCCCGTACCGGAAACGTACCAAACGCCCGTACTTTCACCGGTACAGCAAAAAAACGAAACCCGGCATCCGGCAATAATTCCAGGCGGGTCATATGCTCAACAATAGGAATATTATTACCCAGTAACGTTGTGTGAACCGGACGAGTCAGATCGGCCGTATCATCAATGTTTAGCGAATCAATTCCAACCATTACCGCACCAGCATCCACCAGCCAGGCAGCCGCTTCTGCCGTCAAAAAGGGATGCCCCTGAAAATACTGGTCAGTGCGCCAATGACGTGACCATCCAGTATGCACCAACACCGCTTTCCCTTTTACATCTATTCCCTGAAAGGCCGATACACCAATAGCACGACGAGACACATCTGGCCGCACAACAACAGCGTCCAAATTAGCCAGGGAGTCCAAAGGAAGTTCAGCCAGGTCCATCCCATCAGCAAACCGGTGAAATGGCGCATCAACATATGTACCTGTGTTTGCCACCATCTCAATCTTGCCAATATGGAATTCTGTTCCAGGTGCGTAATGGGCACGGCTGGCTTCACGACTCAAAAAATCGCAAATGATTGGACCGGGCAAGCCGGGATAGGTCAGCATCCCGTCTTCAACAACATGACTCACATCAATCAAATGGGTGATGGACATTCTCTACTCCCTTAAAAACTGCCATCCGTTCAGAACAGGAGAATTACCTGGTGCAACCGATATTCTTCGGGGAGGGCTCCCAGCAAAAATACGAATTCTCCTTTGCCTGTGTTATGTTATGTCAAATTCACAGATTTTCCAGAAAGACACGGATTGCCTGTCCAATTTCGTCGGGTGAATCTTCCTGAATGAAATGTAATCCTTTTACCGTCACTTCTTGTTGGTTAGGCCAGGTGCGGCAAAATTCTCGTTGCGGGCCAGTGAGAATGATACCGGGATCGGCGTTGATGAACAGTTTGGGCAGGGTGGGATTGTGCGCCAACCAGTTGGCATACGAGGATACGATTTCGTACACATCTGGTGGGTGTCCGTCGATGGGGATTTCACGTGGCCAGGTGAGCATGGGGCGGCGTGTTTCACCGGGCTGGAGGAAGGGTTTACGGTATGCATTCATTTCTGCCTCTGTCAGTGGGCGCAAGACGCTGGCAGGCAAGATGCGTTCGATGAATACGTTCTTTTGGAGCACTATTTCTTCGCCAGCAGGGGAGCGCATGGCCTGGAAGATGTGGCGAGCAGCTTCTGGCCATTCGTCCCAGGTGAGGGGGCGGACGATGGCTTCCATATAGGCGATGGCTTTGACGCGCCGGGGGTGGCGGTATGCCCAGTGGAAGCCGAGGGCGGATCCCCAGTCGTGGATGACGAGGGTGACGTTGGTGAGATTGAGCGTGTCGAACCAGGCGTCGAGGTAACGGGCATGATCGACGAAGCGATAGGAACCGGCTGGATTTTTGCCGCTTTGTCCCATACCGATGAGGTCTGGGGCGAGACAACGGCCGTTGTTTTCCAGGTGTGGGATTATATTGCGCCACAGGTAGGATGAGGTAGGGTTGCCGTGCAGAAAGACAATCGGATCGCCCTGACCAGTGTCAATATAGGCTATTTCGGAGTCGAGAACGGCCGTTCTTTTACGTGGGTACGTATCATTGGCTGAAATCATCTTTTTCTCCTCAAAAATGTGAGAACGCTGTTTTCATTCATAAGTATTCCACCATGCTTATCTCTTTTATTGGTTCATTCGCCAAACGGCCGCTTGTCGAATGACAGCCTCAATAAAGTCACCTTTGGCATTGGTGTAATCAGGTGGGCTATCCCGAAACTGATGTGCCAACCGTACTTTCAGGTCATTGTAGGCTTGTGCTGTTTCTGGATGGGTAATGAGATAGTCACGAAAGTCAAGATGTCTTGCAATTTCCGGGTGGCCGACCTGAAATATGTGGATGTGATGGGTGTGATAGGTGTCACTGCCTTTGCGAAAATAACGGCGACCGGGTATGCCGTTTTCACCTTTGGCAATGTAGCCCAGTGTGGTCATTGCCTGATTATACTCATCTACTGCCCCAATGTCTGTCACTTCTACCAATATATCAATAATTGGTTTGGCCATGATACTGGCTACGGCCGTACTGCCAATATGATGAATCGCGTGCAGAATGGGGCGAAAAACGGCCGTTATACTGGCCGCCTCCGCTTCATAAGCAATTCGCCATGCCGGATTATGCGGCACCAAAACGACCATTCGCGTTGTCATACAATATAAGGCATACTTGCCCCCGTTTTGGCCATACCTTCCGGGTCAAGCATCACATTCACACAAGCCGGCTTACCACTGGCAAATGCCCGGGCCAACGCCGGACCAATCTCTTCCGGCTGTTCCACCAATTCACCATAGCCGCCCAACGCTTCCACCACCTTATCATACCGCGTTGGCGCCAGGGATGTAGCGATAGCCCGTTCTCGTCCCACCATTTGAATTTGCGGGCCACGAATCTGCCCCCATCCCGCATCGTTGCCGACAATGGAAACAATAGGCAGATGGAAGCGAACGGCCGTATCAAACTCAAACCCATTTAACCCAAACGACCCATCACCATGAATAATCAACACCCGCTTCTCTGGAAACAAAAGCTGAGCCGCAATGGCAAACGGCGCACCCACACCCAAACACCCCAACGGGCCCGGATCTAGCCATTGCCCAGGCCGCACCAAATCAATCACCTTGGCACATGCACTGACAATATCCCCCCCGTCTCCAATCAAAATCGTTTCCTCATCCACAAACTCATTAATGGCCGCCCCCATCCGAAAATGATTAACAGGCACATCATCCAACGCCTGCCATTCAGCCAATTGGGCTTTCTTCTTCGCCTCCATCTCCATCACTACACGCAACCACTCATCATACCGAATTCCCTGCAACCCCTCCGCCAGGGCTTCCAGCACCAGCCGTGCATTAGCCACCATGGCCACTTCGGCCGGACGATTTTTGTTTAGTTCTGCCGGGTCATTTTCCACCTGAATCAGCTTTGCTTCTGGATTCCACCCCTCTCGGCCGTACTTGAGCCGAAAATCCAACGGCGTGCCAATGAGCAGAACCACATCTGCCGATCGTAATGCCTTACTGCGTGAATGCTTGAAACAATGAGGATGGGTCATAGGCAGCGTGCCGCGACCAGCCCCGTTGGTAAATACAGGCATACCGGTTTGCTCGGTTAATGTGCGTAGTGCTTCATGGGCTTCATCCCAATAGACTTGTGTACCAGCAATGAGAAGTGGCTTTTGTGCTGCCCGTAGCAGTTCAAACATGCGTTGCAAATCACTGATGGGTGGTTCAATCGGTTCAGTCTCGACTTTAGGCCAGGTTTCTACAGGGTCAATAGCGTTGAACAGGATGTCGAAGGGCAGTTCCACAAAAACGGGACCAGGACGGCCGTTCAGGGCCATCTCAAATGCCCAGTGTAATTTTTCCGGAATTTCCTCTGTGCGCTCAATGGTGAAGCTGGCTTTGGTGAATGTTTCAAACATGGGTGTTTGGGGCATTTCCTGTAATGCCCCCATTCCTTTTGTTTTGAGGGGGGCGGCGCCACCGAGGAGAATCATAGGGCTACGGGCTTGCCAGGCGTTGGCAACGGCCGTTACCGCATCCGTCACCCCCGGCCCGGCTGTCACCAGCGCCACACCGATATTGCGCGTCAGTCGGGCGTGCGCATCTGCCGCGTGCCCCGCCGCCTGCTCATGCCGGAAATCAATCACCCGAATTCCGTTATTCAGACACCCCTCATAAATAGGGGCGACATGCCCGCCGCACAACGTGTAAATAATCTCTACCTCTTGTGCAGCCAACTGCCGTGCTACCAACTCGCCGCCGTGTGTAAATTGCATCCCATGCTCCTTGTTTATCCACTTACTATGCCTCAAACCCATCAAACCGCTCCGGCCAATTGTCGTGGTCTTCAATCTCCCACGTCTTGCGCCAGAGCGAACTCGCCCCGTCAATCTTGATTGTCTCGCCGCTGATGTAGGCTGCCGCTGGGGAGAGGAGGAAAGTGATAACGGCCGCCACTTCGCTCTCTGTGCCCATGCGCTTGGCCGGAATATCGCGGACAACCTGCTCGATTAACGGCCGTGCTGCTTCTCCATAGTGCGCCAGCCCTGATGACTCAATCAATCCCGGCGCAACGGCATTTATACGCACCCCAGAGCGTGCCCATTCCACCGCCAGTGTTTTCGTCAGATTTTCCACGCCTGCCCGTGCCGCCGCCGAATGCGCCATGCCGGGAAAGCCCCGCCAGTTCTCCATAAGCATGTTCACAATTGTGCCACCATGTGTATTCATCCATTGATTATACACTTCCCGACACATCAAAAATGTACCTCGCAAGTTTGTTTCTATCACCGCATCGAACCCTTTGCTGGTAATTTGCTCAGCTGGACTCAAATACTGACCACCGGCATTGTTCACCAGCCCATCAATCCGGCCATGATCGGCCAAAACCTGCCGAATGAGGTTGACAATGGTGTCTTCGTCGCGCAGATTCACCTGATAGTATGACGCTTTGCCACCAGCAGCCTGAATTTCATCTCGTACACGTTCCAGTTTGGTCAGCCGTCGGGATGCAATGATGACGTGTGCTCCCAGGGCGGCCAGTTCGTGGGCAGTTGCCCGGCCAATACCGCTGCCCCCGCCGGTGATGATAATGATTTGGTCTTTGAACAGGTCTGGTCGGAAAATGGATTGGTATCTCATTGGCTCTCCTGTTATGTTGTTGTTTGTGTCACTGATGCGAGGAATTGGCGGAGAACGGCCGTTACCTGTTCAGGCTGTTCTACCGGCGAAGTATGCCCCGCATCTGGAATAATAGCCAGTTGTGCACCAGGAATTGCGGCTGCCATACGCTCAGAACGGCTCACCGGCGTAGGAATATCCTTCTCTCCCACAATAATCTGGGTAGGCGTGCGGATTTGTCCCAACTGATCATACACACTTTCCCGCGCCCAAATGCCATAGCCAAAGCGGAACGTGGCCATACGGTCATTCCGTTGAATGCGGGTTTTCCATTCAGAAACGGCCGTTCGCCGTACCGGATCTTTCGGGTTTGGGTCAGCAAACAAAATTGCCATAACCCGGTTTATCACTGGCCACCACCCCAAAAAGCGCACAACATTCGCCATCAACTTATACTGCCCCAACCCTTCCTTCGGCTCCGCATCTGCCGAAGTATCAATCAATGTTAACGACTTGAGCAAATCAGGACGGCGAATCGCCAACTGCAAGCCAACAAAGCCCCCTGTGGACATTCCCACAAAATGACACGGAGCACACGCCATCGTCTCAATAAAGGCCACAGCATCCGCATACAAATTCTCCATCTCATACCCAACGGCCGTTTTCTCACTTCTCCCATGCCCCCGATGATCATACGCCAGACAACGATACTCCCCACGCAACGCCTCTATTTGCGCCCGAAACATCGTCCGGTCCATCAAAAACCCATGACTAAACACCACCGTTTCTGACCCCGCTCCCACCTCCTCATAAAACAACGTCACACCATTTACCCGAACCGTTGCCATCTCCTTCACCTCCTGCAACCTACCCCCCAATCACATCCAGCGCCGCCTGAGCAATCAACGGTATCAACTGACCAAACGCCGCAAAACGACGATCCTGTGTCTGCCCCCGCACATAACGAATATAAATTTGGGCAATAATAACAACCACCCGAAACAACCCTAACGCATGATAAAAATTAATATCATGAACAGAACGGCCGCTTTTCAGCGCGTATCGCTCCACCAACTCCGCCCGCGTCAAAAAACCCAAATCACCCAATGGCATCATCGCAAACGCCTGAAAATGGGGCGCATCCGTCGGCTCCGTCCAGTACGTCAACAACGCCCCCAAGTCAGAAAGCGGATCACCCAGCGTACACATATCCCAATCAAAAATCGCCACAATCCGCCCCGGATCATCAGCCGCAAACATCACATTATCCAGCTTATAATCATTATGCACCAACGAAAACGCCGTCGTCTCCGGCTGATGATCCCGCAACCACCGATACAATTCATCCATCACCGGCAAATCTTCCGTCTTGGCCGCATGCCACCGCTGATACCAGCCTTCAATCTGACGCGAAATAAATCCTTGTGGTCGCCCCAGATCACCCAACCCAATCGCTTCATAATCCACCGCGTGAAATGCTGCCAGTGCATCCACCAATGCCTCACTCATACGACGTGGCGCATCCGGCATATTGGCAAACTGGGGTGGAATCGAACGACGCACCACCACCCCATGACGCCGCTCCATTACAAAAAAATTCGCGCCAATCACCTCCGGATCATCACAGAAAAGAAACGCTCGTGGCGCATAGGGAAATGCCTGGTGCAAAACCGACAACACCTTATACTCCCGTGCCATATCATGCGCTTTTTTGGCAACTGGCCCCAAAGGGGGGCGGCGCAATACATACTGATGTGTGCCATAGTCAAGGAGATAGGTTAGATTGGCCGCCCCGCCCCCGAACTGGCGCACATGCAGCTGGTTTTCTGTGCCGGGCAACTTGCCCCGCAAGTAATCAGCCAGTCTCTTCTCGTCAAATCGCTCATCTGGTCTCACTTCTATTGTGTCGTCCATCATCGTTCCCCTTAAACCAAACCGTCGAGACACCAGAAAAATGGGCTGACAAATTCTCAGGCAGCATACTGACGCAAAATATGACGTGCCACAACCATTTTGTGCACTTCATCTGGACCGTCATAAATGCGTGCTGCCCGTTCATGCCGATACCAGTAAGCGAGAGGAAGTTCGTCGGTCATGCCTAACGCCCCATGTGCCTGAATAGCCCGATCCAGCACTTTTTGCAGAACACCGGCCACATAAAACTTGATGGCCGATATCTCAACACGAGCCGCATATGTTCCTTCGCGGTCAATTTTATGGGCAGCATCGAGCACCATGAGGCGGGCGGCGTTGATTTCGGCGCGGCTCTCTGCTATCCAGTTCTGGATGGTTTGCTGGTCGGCCAACCGACGGCCAGGGGCAACTTCACGCAAAGTTGCTTGCCGACACATCAGGTCAAGGGCACGCTCACAAATGCCAATCCAGCGCATACAGTGATGGATACGACCTGGCCCCAAACGTTCCTGGGCAATAGCGAATCCTGCCCCTTCTGCGCCAAGCAAGTTGGTTCGGGGTACACGGCAGTTGGTGTAGCGAACTTCGGCATGGCTGGCCCAACCAATGCCTCGCTCACCCATAACGGAGATGTTTTGCACGATCTGGAAGCCGGGTGTGTCGGTGGGGACGATAATCTGGCTGGCGCGTTGGTAACGGGAGGCGTCTGGATTGGTGATAGCCATGACAATAGCAAATGCAGCCCCATCCGCTGAAGAAGTGAACCATTTGTGTCCATTGATTACATAGTCGTCGCCGTCTTTAACGGCCGTTGTGCTCATCCACGTCGGGTTTGAGCCGGGGTGTTCTGGTTCTGTCATGGAAAAGCAGGAGCGAATTTCACCAGCCAATAACGGCTGCAAAAACCGCTCTTTTTGTTCTGGCGTGCCATGTTCGATGAGAATTTCCATGTTGCCCGCGTCCGGTGCCTGGCAGTTAAGTACATAATGTCCCAGTGGTGTCCAGCCCAATTCCTGGCTCACGTATCCATGCTCTACCAAAGACAAGCCCATGCCCCCATATGCTTGTGGAATTTGGGGTAACCAAAGACCCAGACGTTTGGCTTTGGCCCGTTTTTCCTGGAGGGCTGGCCATAGGGTATCAAAGTCGTGCTGGAGCAACGGCCGTTCCAGCGGCACAATTTCCTCCCGCACAAACTCCCGAATCGTATCCAAAACCATTTTAAGTTCCGCTGATTGTTCAAACATCTTCACATCCTTCTACATTTCAATTGCCCGACCGATCATCTGCCCGCCATCTACTACAAACACCGCTCCCGTTGTAAAACTAGATGCGGGAGATGCCAGATAAAGCGCAATACCAGTCAGTTCCTCCGGCTCTGCCATTCGCCTTTGCGGAATAGAGCGGGTCACCATTTCATTCAGCTGTGGATTTCCCCAAATCGCCTGACTAAACCGCGTTTTAATAAAACCAGGCGCAATCGCATTCACCTGAATATTGTCTGGTGCCAGTTCCAGCGCCAATACTTGTGTCAGCATCAGTACCGCAGCCTTGCTCACACTATACACGCCCATCATCGGACCTGGAGACAAACCCGCCACTGAAGCGATGTTGATTACTTTGCCACCTCCCCGCTCTTTCATAATAGGGGCACATACCTTAACCACCCGAAAATATCCTTGTACATTAACATCCAGGATTTTTTGCCAGTGGCTCTCTTCGGCTGTCAGCACTGGTCCAAAATGGGGATTGGTTGCAGCATTGTTGACAACGATATCTATGCCGCCAAAGGTTTCTGTGGCTTTCTGAACGGCTTGTTCAATTGCTTCTGTACTGCCAGTATGGGCAGCCACAGCCAATGCCTGACCACCGTTGGCTTTTATTTTTTCGGCTACAGCATCCAGTGCCTCCTGTTTGCGGCTGGCCAAAACCACTTTGGCACCAGCAGCAGCATATGCTTCGGCAATAGCTTGCCCAATTCCTCGTGATGCACCGGTAACAAAGGCGACTTTACCGGTCAGGTTAAAATCTGGTTTGGATAGCATCAGGTTTTCCTCCTTTGCAGTTGTGATTTACGATTGGCAGTTCGCAAAGCGGGCGCACTAGCGCCATTGGCGATTGGGGACAGGTGCAGTATGAAAAAGTTGCTGGCTGTGTGTGCCTATTGTCCTTTGAATTGGGGTGGTCGTTTTTCCAAGAAGGCCATGACGCCTTCCATGTGGTCGTGGCTGATGACGGTTTGTTTTTGTAGTTCGGCTTCGTAGGCAATGGTAGCAGCCAGGTCGTGAAGCAAGGCGTGGTTGAGGGTGTGTTTGGTGAGTCCCAGGGCTAAAGTCGGCCGTTTTGCCAGTTGGGCCGCCCAGTTTTGTGCTTCGGTAAGCAAATCGGTAGCAGGGACAACGCGATTGGTAAGTCCCCATTCCAGACATTGTGTGGCAGGAATCGGCCGTCCTTCGCTGGCGATCTCATAGGCGCGACTATACCCCACCAGGCGGGCCAAAAACCAGGAAGCACCAGCATCAGGCACGAGGCCGATGTTGCTAAAGGCCATCATGATGGCCGCATTGTCGGCCATGACGCGCAAATCGCAAGCGAGGGCCAGCGATGCGCCAGCACCAGCCGCAACACCGTTGACCGCAGCAATAACTGGTTTGGGGATGGTGACGATGCGTGTCATTAGGGGTTGGTAGTAGCTGATAATACCTTGGGCGATTTGTTCGGGAGACGGCCGTTCCTGAAACACGGCCAAATCTGCGCCTGCACAAAATCCTTTACCAGCCCCTGTCAGCACCACTGCCCGCACATTTTGGTCACTGCCTGCTTGCTCAAATGCAGCCAGCAATTCCCGATTCAATGTGTCATTCAGGGCATTGCGCCGCTCTGGCCGATTCATGACGATTGTGACGACCTGATTGTGGCATTCATATCGCAGGGTTTCATAAGTGGACATTGTCTTCTTCTCCTTGAGGGGACACCTAACACAACAACATTGGCTATCAGGGTAGTTATAAACTGTCCAGTAAAAACAGGCAAAGCCAGTACAATTGTAAGCCATAAAAAAGGCATGGTAAATGGTTTGGCGCAGTTTATTGATAATTTCGTTTTGTTGGGGGTTAGTGTGGCTGGTATAAAGAGTGGGTGCAAAACGGCCGTTTCTCCCCCTTGCACCAATTCCCATTTGCGTCAAAACAAAAGCCGGAACTGCCCAATGCAAACAGTTCCGGCCTTGATTATTCAACAATCAGATTTGTTATGGCCCGGCAAATGTGTGGATTGGATCAATTCCCTGTTTCTCAAAAATCGTGTGCGGATCAGAAGAATGTACCCACACCCACAAATCGTTTGGAGCATTTGCCGACCAGTTAAACACCCATTCTGCATCCTTTGGCGGCATATTCACACAACCGTGACTGTGTTTATACCCAAAACGATCATGCCAGTAGGCGCCATGTAACGCAATATCATAGTCAAAATACATGGTATGCGGCACATCTTCTATGAAATAATAATCTTTCTTTCCTTCAGCACCAGACATTTTTGTTTGCTTAAAGCGTGCCCATACCTGGAATAACCCTTCATGAGTAGGCCACTGGTTTAAGCCGCTGGAAACCAACCCGGCATAAACCATACGGTCACCGACGTAGGCGGCAAAGCTTTGTTCGTACAAATCCACTTCCACCCAATATTCATCTGGCCCGATTTCTGCCGGGCGAGGGCTGACATCGACCAAACTCACATAGGTTTGTCTCATCCAGTAGCCATTGCCGATGTTGTACCAGATCCAGCCATCATCTGCGACTTTGGCATCATATACCTGGAAAAAGGTGTATCGCTTGAGCTTGGGTGTGCCGGGTTCGGGTTTTGCGCCCGGCTGACGGCTAGGCCAGTAATCTACAATTATCCAGCCAAACGGCCGTTCTGGTTGCCTGTTCACTTCCACGCCGCTAAATTCTGAATCTTCTACAATTGTCAGGTCTTCTGCCCGCACATATTCGCCATAGTTGATGATATACCAGAGTTGCCCTTCATTTTCTACTGCGCCCTGTACAGTCGCAAACAGGAATCCATCGCCTACGTTGCGTACTGGTGGCACGGATGTAGTAGGCTGGGGGTAAACGTTAATATTGTCGTGAAGGCGGGCATAAGTCATATGGGGCAGGAAACTGTCGGCTGGCTGAACGGGCTTTTCAAACATTGGTTCGGTTTTGGTGCCTTCGCACACATACCCAACGGCGACAGAGTGGAAGTAGCATTTGGCGGCGGCGGCAGGTCGGGCAATATAGAACGCAGCCACAATGGTTGCAAGAGTTGCTATCATTGACAATCGTAAGCGCATCTGTTTTGTCCTCCTGCCTGAGCTGTTGGCATGTACAGCGTAGCAAATCAGGGTGTGAAGTTGCTGGCCGTTCATGCCACGGCCGTTCTACGAATCACTTACGCATCATCGTACCATAAACGGCCGTTTCTTCACAAGTAATCTTTCTTACCATTTCGTTCATTTCCCCAATACACTCTATACTTATCTGCCAAACAATCTAAAAAGCGAGGCGGGAAGATGATCGGAACCTTGATAAACGCCCTTACTGTTTTGATTGGTGGCTCATTGGGCACTGTGCTGGGACATCGGTTTCCACAACGAATGCAAGAAACAATTTTTGCCAGTCTGGGGCTGTTTACGCTGACTATTGGGTTTAGCAGCGCACTGGCAACGGGAAACCCGGTGCTGGTTCTGGCCAGCTTGCTCATTGGGGCGCTGATTGGCGAAAGCTTGCAGTTGGAAAAACGGTTGAATCAGTTGGGAGCGTGGATACAAGAAAAACTGGCAGGGGAAAACGGCCGTGCCCACACTCGTTTCGTCGAAGCATTTGTTACCGCCAGCATTGTTTTCTGTGTCGGTCCCCTCACCATACAAGGGGCTATCGAAGACGGATTACTGGGAGACTACACCAAGTTAGCCATCAAAGCCATGCTCGATGGCTTTGCCGCTCTGGCCTTTGCTGCCAGCCTGGGGCCAGGGGTGCTGGCTTCCATCCTGGTTATTTTGGGCTTTCAGGGAGGAATCTCTTTGTTGGCCAGCCTGGGGAGTCATGTATTCACGGAACCAATGATTGCCGAGTTGACTGCTACTGGCGGAGTTGTGTTGCTATCTATCGGCTTGCGCCTGTTAGACCTGAAACAAATCAGGGCGGCCAATCTTTTACCGGCAATTTTTGTGGCACCGGTATTGGTCGCCCTGTTGGATGTTTTGGGTGTGGCCTATTACCCAATTCCGTAATCTTTTGTTTGTCAGATGCCGGTGCTGATGGCGCGTAAAGCAATGCCAAACAGGAATAGTGTGGCCAGTCCCAGTACCCATTGTGCCCGGTTGGAGTCGTCCCCTTTGAGCCAAACAAAATAGACAAATGGCAGGAAAAGAAGCGCAAAAATACCATAGAGAACGTGCATAAACGGCCGTTCCAGGGGCGCCAACAACCCGTTTAGCCACAAAATCAATCCCAGCACGCCCTGAATTGCATAAACAATCTCCCCAATAACCAACGCCCCCAAATAACTGCCATCTACGCCTTGTTTACGCACAGCCCGCCAAATTCCCCACACGCCTAATATAAGAAAAAACAACCAAACTGTATTGGCAAATTGCTGATGAATCTGAATCACTGTACCCATATCTCTCTTGCTCTCCTAAATAAATGACTTTGTGTGAGATGAGTTTACCAACCTGATCCAGCTTGTCAATTCCCATCTGGCGGTTTCTTTACCCCCATTCAGTTATTGGCTACAATCCAAATCATGACACATACGCAACTGTTAACACAAATTGATGCGGCTTATGAGGAAGCCCTGAATTATCTCTATAGTCTGATCAATCTGGAACGTAACCGGATCGATCGATATACAGCCAGCAAACTGGATATAACCCGCCCGGCTCGTCTGATGGCCTTTCTGGGGCATCCCCAAAAGGCCTGGCCTTCTGTTCACATTGCCGGCACAAAGGGAAAAGGGTCAGTAGCAGCCATGTGTGCGGCAAGTTTACGTGCAGCTGGGTTGAAGGTCGGTTTGTACACGTCGCCTCATGTGCGGGAGTTTCGGGAGCGTATCCGGGTTTTGACGCCAGAGGATCCCGACGGCCGTATTTCGGAAGCCGATTTTGTAGAACTGATGGCAGAAATCAAAACGGCCGTTTCTCACATCCCCGATCTCACCTGGTTCGAAGCCGTCACCGGCCTTGCCTTTCGTCATTTTGCCCGCGAACAAGTAGACATCGCCGTCATCGAAGTCGGTTTAGGCGGTCGGCTAGACGCCACAAACGTCATCACCCCCCTCGTTTCTGTCATCACCAGCCTCAGCCTGGACCACACCGAACTACTCGGCAACACCCTGACAGAAATAGCCTGGGAAAAAGGGGGCATCATCAAACCCGGCATTCCCGTCGTCATTGCGCCACAAAAACCAGAAGCTATCCACAAGCTCCGGGAAATTGCCCATGAACGCAACGCACCTCTAATTACCGTTGGGCAAGATTGGCAATATGACACCACCGAACAACTACTGCCAGATGGTCGCCAGCTACTTACCCTCACCCATACCCCGCCCACCAGCCTGTTCACCCCACCAACCACCCTGACTCTGGCATTGGCTGGCGCACACCAAATGGAAAATGGCACAGTCGCACTGGCTGCACTGGAACAAATTCGGCCGTACTTTCCCACCCTCAACAAAACCGCTATTCAGGAAGGACTCGCAACAGTATCGTGGATCGGCCGTTTGCAAACCATCCACCAATCCCCCCATACCCCCACCCTCCTTGTTGACTGTGCCCACAACCCCGACGCCATCGCCAAACTCTGCCACGCCCTTACCCACAACTTCCGCTACAACAACCTCCACCTCATCTTCGGCGCACCAACCGACAAAGACACCACCCACATGCTCGAACAACTACTCCCCCTTACCACCCCCATCATCTTCACCACTGCCAACCACCCCCCCTCTGCCTCCCCTGA
>RFGV01000408.1 GCA_003696605.1 Chloroflexota bacterium
ACTGTAACCTATGCCATTGCGGGGACTAACGCATTTACACAGCCGGGTATCCTCTTTTACCTGCGTTTTCAACTCACGACAGATTTGTCACTCAATGAATTTGCTCACGTCAACATCAACAGCATCACGCTCAATGAGGGAATTCCCTTACCATTGCCTGTAAATGGAGGTATCACAGGAAGCAATTGTGCACCCATCACACTCTATTTTACCCCGGTAAACGTTTCCTGTCATGGTCTTTCAGATGGTGCCATCGACCTGACGGTTGCCGGAGGTGCTCCTCCATTCACCTACCAATGGTCAAATGGGGCAACGACAGAAGATATCAGTGGATTAAGCGCAGGCAACTATGCCGTAACTGTCATCGACTCCAACAATTGCCCGGCTACCGGCAGTACCACCATCACACAGCCCGATTCATTGTCCGTTATAAAATCGGTTACCGATGTGAGCATCTATGGCGGTAACGATGGTGCCGTGGATTTAACCGTTTCCGGAGGTACCTACCCCTACACCTTCTCATGGTCGACCGGGGCGACAACCGAAGACATTTCAGGATTGACTGCTGGCACCTATTATTTTACCGTACAGGACAACAACGGTTGCCTGGTGGTGGATTCGGCAGTAGTCAACCAGCCACCCCCCTGTTTTCCACCTGCCAATCTATGGGTTACACGGATTACACCCACTTCCGCACGCCTGAACTGGGATAGTGCACAAAATGCTTATGCCTACCAGATCAGAGGCAGGGGCATCGGTATAGGAACATGGACATATGTCAATATCCCCCCGGGCTCACCGGGTTTCAAGGATGTCTACGGTCTCTACAACGGTGCTACCATCGAATGGCAAATCCGCACATTCTGCGGTGGCCTGGCAGATACTTCCGGCTGGTCTGTAAAGGATACATTTACCACAGGTTGTCAACCCCCTGACACCAATTACACCTTCCCCATATTGAGCGATGCCGCCCGTTTAAACTGGACAAAGGCACCCAGTGCACAGGGTTATGAAATCAGGGGAAAAAAAGTGGGTGGACCCTGGATAACCCTCCTGGTCGGAAGCGGTAGTACTTTGTTTAAAGATGTATTTGGCCTGAATCCGGCAACTGCTTATGCCTGGAAGGTTCGTACATGGTGTGACCCATCGGGGGTATATAAATCCCCATATACCCCGATCGATACCTTCGTCACCTTATCAAGCAGGTTATCCGCCCCTGAAAAGCCGGCCGTTAAACCACAGCTGGTTGCCTATGTATTACCCGGTAGCAAAAGCATACATCTCGAAGCCAGTGGCATTCGAAATGGCGCTGTTCATATCCTTGACCCTCTGGGCAGGGAGCAGCTGAATATACCTGTAACCGGTGGCTATCACAGGGAAACAATCGATGCCACCGGCTGGCCAGGCGGGTTATATTTGTTGTATCTGTACGATGGTTCAAGCCGGAAAACCGTGAAACTGGTGCTGGGTTTTTAAATATCCGGTCATCCGGTCGGTTTGAATATTTACTGCGTGCTCTCCACGGAAATATCCTCAAGCTTATACACCCATCCGTAAGGGTTAGGTATCCGGGAAATCTTGATGTCATTCAGCGTCTGGCGTAACATATTGGAGATTTCACGCTCTTCAGAGGGTGG
>RFGV01000409.1 GCA_003696605.1 Chloroflexota bacterium
CAGGAAACTCAATATGCAAAAACTCCTTTACCTTCACCATATCCATCGCCAATGCATGCTCCGGAGCATTCCCCACCTCCCCTGCAAAATGCAAACCAACCCCCTTCCCACTCTCCGCATCCACCCAAACTGAACCAGAATCCCCGCCAAGACTAATTTCCACATTACCCGCATCAGGCAATGGCACAATCCGAAACACATCATGAATTGGTTGCACCCCAGCGGCACCATAATTAATAGGCACAGTCATCATCACACCATCTATAAAGCCCATCGTGCGGCCAGTCGTACGGCCACTTTTCCACACCTGCATACCCAATTGGGGCTTGGCTGCATCCTCAATCGCATCCCCCTCCACCGTCGTCGTCAACACAGGTCGTTCTCCCGTCAAGCGAGCCACAGCCGCATCATACGGCCCCAACACCCATCGCTCCAGCGTGGCAAAGGTGTCAGCACTATTCCCGCCATCCGCTCGCCCTGGCTGCCAAATAGCCAACCCCTGACTCACATTGGGCGCACCAGCCATCACATGCCAGTTACTCAAAATCAACTCATCCCCTGTATCAGCATCAAAAACCTTCGCGCCTAACGTCCCGGCTGTTACATTAGGACTGCCAATACTCACCCCCAGCGGAATCTCTTCAAATCGCTGGTTCCGATTATCTACTGCCGCCTCCAGTTGCTCCTGCTCCGGTAATAATTGCACGCCGTAAGTTGCCTCAATGACATCCACAGGCACACCATCAATTTCTTCCGGAAAACGTTCGTCTTCATCAAGTTCTTCCAACGGCCGTTTCCGCTCCACATGCACCCGAATAGCCAGCTTCCCCGTCATCTCCCCCTTCGACCACTTAAATCCCAAATCAATCGCCGTCACCCCCGGGCGCTGCAACCACAACGATCGAACACTATTCAACACCGCCTGTGCATGTGCCATCTCTTCGGCACTAAATGTATGCATCACAACCTCCTCATTGGTTCGCCAAAACCTGCTGCACAACCAGACAACGGCAATTGCCCATCAGGCAACATACCACAAAAAAATTATACACCCTCTGTCCAATCCTACGCAGAACCTGCTCTACATACCAAGACGATCACCACCACAACTTTCATTCCCCCTTGATTTCCCCAAATGTTTTCATTATCCTATTATCAACGCGCCAGTTATCTCAAATCGGGCAAACATAATAATATTCGCATTGCAGTACCAACAACCAAAAACATCTCCGCCAAATCCAGGCTGACACATTACTGCCCAATCAACAAAGGGAGGAATCACATGCTCAAGTTACCCCCTATACCAGCCAGTTACACCACTCGACATCTGGAATGCATCTCCTGCAGAGAACAATTCATTGTTGCCGAAGCATACTTTCCTGAAAATCAAGACCTCTCACACCCTGGACAAAGCAATGGCATCACACAACATTCATACCGCCTACCCGGTAACAACAATCTGGAAATTAACTTGCGCACCCAAGAAAACCCAACACACCGCACCGTCCTGCCTTTTACTCGTGCCGAGCCTCATACGCCACCTCTGCATCAACGCCCTCGCTCAGACACTTATGTCAACTGCCCTCGCTGTGGTGTCGATAACCGCAACTGGATGCAAATCTCTAGCCTGCTCGAAACAGCCAAAGGAAAAGCCGCCCATTTCCCTCTACAATCCAGGATTTATTGGATAGCGTTGGGAGTCGGTATCTTTGCTGGCCTGATTTACTCCCTCTTTGCTCTCGCTTCCACCGAAACGCCAGAAATGAGCACAATATTTCTGATAAGCATCAATACGCTAATTTTAGTCGCTGGTATTCTATTCACTACCTCGCTCATAACCCGATACCTTCTGGCCATGTGGAGGCAAACGTACTGGCACATGCATAAATCCAAACTGAACAAAGCATTGACTGCTTCTCTTTCCCCAACAATCCAAACCGGTATCTTTTGGACATTGATAATTGCTGTCGGCGTGCCTATGGTTTTGTCTGTCATATTACGGTTGAGTAATTACTTTATGTCTTTATTCACCAGATTGATTGATAGCTCCTTTCTGGATCTTCTCTTTCCTCTGGAACCAACCGTACTGATATTTTGGATTCTTTTTGTCGGGTTGAGTGGTTTGTTCACCACACTGGTTGGGCAGCAATGGGTGATTTCAATGGTCAACCAAATTTCACAGCAATTACCACGCCCTATCTTTATGAGTGTGGCGAATATGACACGTGTGGCCATTTGGGAGGCAAAACGGTCATTGAAGATTGCACCGGAAATTCTGGAAAATATTGAATGGACGCACGTACAACGTAACCACACAGGCGGAATTACACTGGTTGGTATTTGTCGGGATACACCGGAGTTTGATGGATACGGCCGTCTTCTTGGTCAAGCTATTCGCGCCCAACGTTACATCATCAACACCGACATCTGGTGCCGCATCCTCTCCATAGAACTCCAATTCACACATGCGCCCCATGCCCTCAACACCCCCCGATTCACTCAATCACCCCGCCCAGAGCAACAACCACACCCCCTCAACCCAACCCCGCCATCCCAAAGATACGTACCTCCACCACAAGCACCCCGACCACCCAGACCAAACATTCGCGGCTAACAAAATCCTCCTCCAAATTTTCCCCTTCAGCACCATGCCGGTATAATCAGCATGCGGGCTTCAATTCCGCTTATTGATTAACTGATCAACCTACTTACTTCCTAACAAGGAGATAAAACCCTATGTCATTCGCAAAAATTCAAATCCCAGATGGCGAAAAAATCACGCTCAAAGACGGTAAACTACACGTGCCTGACCATCCAATTGTCGCCTACATAGAGGGAGACGGTATCGGTGTGGACATCACCCCAGCCGCCCTCAAAGTGTGGGATGCTGCTGTAGAAAAAGCATATGGCGGAAAACGCAAAATCGCCTGGATGGAAATTTACGCAGGCGAAAAAGCCGCCTCAATTTACGACGGCAACTACATGCCTGAAGAAACATTTGATGCCATGCGCGAATACCTGGTTGGCATTAAAGGCCCACTAACTACACCCGTTGGTGGTGGTTTCCGCAGCCTGAACGTTACCTTGCGCCAGGTGCTTGACCTGTATGCTTGTGTACGCCCTGTACGCTGGATTCCTGGCACCCCCAGCCCCATGCGTCACCCTGAACGCATGAACATCGTCATCTTCCGTGAAAATACAGAAGATGTGTACTCTGGTGTAGAGTGGCCAGCAAACTCCGATGAAGCCAAAGCGATCATCGAGTTCATGAACAAAGAACTGGGTAAAAATGTACGCCTGGATGCGGCAATTGGTATCAAACCAGTCAGTGAATTTGGCACAAAACGGCTGGTGCGGCAGGCAATTCAGTATGCTATTGATCACAATCGGCGAAGTGTCACTTTGGTACACAAAGGGAATATCATGAAATTCACCGAAGGGGCATTTCGTGATTGGGGATATGAACTGGCTCGTGAAGAATTTGGGGCAGAACCTTTGGATGGTGGCCCCTGGCATGTGCTGAAAAATCCAAATACGGGTGAGGACATCGTTATCAAGGATGTGATTGCCGATAATATGCTGCAACAATTGCTGACACGAACGGCCGATTATGATGTCATCGCCACACTGAACCTGAACGGTGACTACATGAGTGACGCCGCAGCAGCTCAAGTTGGTGGGTTGGGCATGGCTCCGGGCGGTAACATTGGTGATGGGGTCGCACTGTTCGAGGCAACACATGGAACTGCACCCAAGTATGCTGGTCAGGACAAAGTAAACCCCAGCAGTCTTATCCTGAGTGGAGTAATGATGCTGGAATATATGGGCTGGCAAGAAGCGGCCGATTTGATTGTGGAAGCAATGACGCGCACAGTTCAAGCCAAAACGGTTACCTACGACCTTCACCGTCAAATAGAGGGAGCAACGTTGTTGAAGTGTTCCGAATATGCCCAGGCAATTGTGGATAATATGGGCTAATTGGCTTGTTGATTGAATGAATCCGTTGTCAGAGTCATCGGCCGTTTTGTGCCGATGGCTCTTTTTCTTTGGGGGTGATTTTCAGAGAAGATGACATACGTGACGCACCACAGTTGAATGATTTTCGGAGGAGGCGAGCATATACCAATGACACCGGAATTTGGACAAATACCAATACCACCCAAATTGCTGACAATTGGCGGTTCAGATAGCGGCGGGGCAGCTGGTGTACAGGCAGACTTAAAGACATGGGCGTTGCTGGGCATGTATGGGATGAGCGTGTTGACCGTAGTGACCGCACAAAATAGCATGGCTGTAACGGCCGTTCACCCTCTTCCACCTGCATTTGTACGCACCCAACTGGATGCTGTGTTTGCTGACTATGGCCAAACCGGTGATGGCATTGTTGCGGTCAAGACCGGTTTCATTGGGCGTGTAGAACTGATACACGCTATCGCCAATGGCCTGATGGGCTGGCATGTTCCCTATTTAGTGGTTGATCCTGTGTTAGTCAACCATCGGGGGGAGTCCATGTTTAGCCCAGATGTTACCGAAGCGTATCGGACACATTTGCTGCCCCACGCCTTTCTCATTACCCCAAACTGGCGCGAAGCGGCCCTGTTGGCCGATTTATCCCCCGAAAGGATGCTGCAAATGGGGGTACGGGGAATAGAAACGGCCGTTTCCCACCTGCGTTCCCTTACCCCTCACCACATCCTCATCACCGGTTTCCCTCTGGACGACCAGGTCATGGACATCTACGCCAACCAACACACCATTACCCCGCTCACCACACCCAAAATCCCCACCGAAAACCGGCACGGGAGTGGCGACACCCTTTCCGCTGCCATTTGTGCCTTTTTGGCACAGGGGCACGACATAACAACAGCATTACAAAAAGCCCGCCACTTTACCAACCGCGCTCTGGCAGCTGCTGCACATTGGCAATTAGGCCAGGGGCATGGTCCATTAGCCATCTTGCCCTTCCTCATTCGCTAACCAATTCAGAAGTTGCCATTTCAGCATATTTTTGATACTCTGTACATTCAAAACGTTTTGAACGCAGGGGATAATCTTATGCACGAAAGTCTAATTGCAGTCAATGACAGCACTGTTGCCGGACTGGGGCGGCTCGCACGCTTCTTCGGCTTTAGCGACGTAATGGGCCGTCTCTACGGCACATTGCTGCTTAGCCCCACCCCCCTCTCGCTGGATGATCTGGCCAGTCGGCTAAAAATCAGTAAAGGCTCGGTGAGTATGAATATGCGTGCTTTGGAACGCTGGGGGATGGCCAAAGAGGTGTGGATGCGTGGCGAGCGCAAAAAGTATTACATGGCCGAATCAGACCTGTGGCAAGTAATCCGTAATGTACTGGCTAGTCGGGAAAGACGCGAGGTGCAATTGGCCTTGCAAGTACTGAGTGAGAGCATCGAAAAACTGCAATCGGCGGAAGATGAACTAACCAAAGAAGAAAAAGAATTGTCTCGTTTTTATCTGGAGCGAATGGCCGATTTGCAGGCATTTTTCCAGGTAGCCCAAATGGCACTGGAGACTGTGCTGGGGGGTGATGACACGCTCGATTTTGAAGCAATTACCAAAATGGAGCTGGGTTGATCATCGCTTATGAAAGTGCCACCATTCCCTGTACAGCAGATAGCGGTTGGGTCAACAAATCCCGCCAAGATAACGGCCGTTTCTGCCACCATCCATCGCATCTGGCCAAACGCACAAATCACCGGTGTGACTGTCCCTTCAGGCGTTAGCCCCATGCCCATGAGCGACGAGGAAACGATTGCCGGCGCCCGCAACCGTGCCCGTGCTGCTCTAGAAGCCCTCTCTGCCGATTTGGGCGTAGGCCTTGAAGGCGGCGTCTGCACAGGGCCTTTGGGTATGATGCTGCACGGTTGGGTAGTGGTGCTGGATAAAAACGGCCGTGAAGGCATTGGGGGCACAGCCCGCCTGCCATTACCACACTCAATTGCCCAACGTATCTACAATGGCGAGGAACTGGGGCCGGTCATGGATGACTTGCTGGGAGAAACCAATGTAAAACATAAAGGGGGGGCAATTGGGGCGCTGACTGCTGGCCTGGTATTGCGGGCAGAAACGTTTGCTGTGGCTGTGGCGTACGCGCTTTCTCCCTTTATTGCCCCCGAATTTTATCGCTAATCGTTCATTTTTTAGCTCATTTGTGCTATACTGAAGGCCAGTTGGGGATTGTTCAGAAAAGCTTTAAGCACAGGCTCTATATGATGACTGAACACAATACTTTCTTTTTTTCTTCTTTGCACCAGCCGCACCTTTTGCAGCTTATTTTCAGAGGGAATAAGAGATGACTTTGGAACTGGAAAGGCTTACGCCTCAAATTGTGGAAATGGCTCAGGCAATTGCCCAGCAGCGTACGGCTAGCGGTGAATTGTTAGACGAGTTTGAGGCATTGCTGGAAACATATGCCACTGATTGGGAGCGAATTGAACGGGCTTTAGAGACCGCCGCCGCACAAGCTGACCAAAAACATTATCGCTCAGCGAAACCTCTGGCAAGCGACGAGTCGCCGCTAAATGCACAGATTGCAGCGGGGAATTGTCCGTCGGAGGCAATTATTGTCGCCACAGATGGATCGCAAATTATGCCAGACAGGCACGCGGCATATTTGTATTATGTCATTAATATCGGTGGAGTTGTGTATTATCATGGCAACGGCCGTTCTCCCCAACAATTCACCTGGCCTACCCTCCGTTTTCCTGATGACGATGAAGAAACCAATTTCGTTACCAGCAGCGGTGAGGTCAGCATTCAGCGCGATCTGCAAGAAATTGGTCACCTGGCAGATCTGGCGTGGGAAAATCGGTCAGAGAATTGCCCTGTATTGGCCGTGCTAGACCAACGACTCCTGTACTGGCCAGTAGGGAGTACCGATTCAGCACTCAATGAGGACACCCAAAAATGGCTAAAGGCCATGGACAAACTGCATGACAGCAATGCACTCCTGGCCGGGTATATTGACCGGCCTATGACCAGTGCTGTACTCACGCTGCTACGGGCTATTCAGGGGTTGGATGATCCGCAATTTGACTGGAAATCGCTGGGAAAACGCCCGGCCAATGGTGGCCTGACAGATGCCGCGTTGTTCCGTCGTCTCTTGGGGCCAGGGGAGCGCAGCCGGGTATTTGTCATGGTCTCGCCAGTAAATGAACAGTTTGCCCATTACCAGGCAACGCATGAGGTTTGTTTCTTTTATATGAATCCCGGCACGGTGGGGCAACAGATTGCACGGGTGGATATTCCGCGGTGGGTGGCTGAGGATGCACAAGCAGTAACGGCCGTTCACAACCTTATCTACACCCAGTGTCAACTTCTGGGTACTTATCCCTACATTATTGCCCGTGCTGACGAAATGGCCGTTATTCGGCATGAGGAACACAGGCAATTAGACCAGCTCATAGACAACATCATGCAGAGACACAATGTAAGCGGTTCTCTCACTGGCAAACAGACAGGTAAAAATCTGGCCCGTGGCGACAAGCGCAGATTTGGCTTATAACCGAATAATCTATTTTCAGGGGAAAGGATGATGGCAACAAATGGAATCATTGGCCGGGTATTACGCGCCAGCACACAAGGATATGCTGTCGGTTGTCGGGTTAATCAACTGGAAGCGGTGGCATTTGGCAGTCTGGTAAAAGCGTGCCCCATCAACGCACACGAGGGTGTTTACGGCTTGATTTACGATATCCACATTGATGATGATCCGCTGGCACGCCGCCTGGTGCTGGGTGAAAATCCCGCGCCAGAAGTAATTCAAGACCAGCGAGAAAACCGGTTATTGCCCGTAGAAATGAGTGTGTTGACAGTTGGGTATGCGCAAAACGGCCGTATCTACCACCGCCTCCCTCCTCGCCCTCCACTCAATCTCGACCCGGTGCAACTCTGTACTGACCCAAAAGAAATCAGCCGCTTCACCAACCACCTGGGATACCTGCGCCTGATTTTGCAAAACCAAAGCAGCAATATTCCCATAATCCAACTTCTGGTTGGACATGTCGTTTCCACATGGGAACTGCGCGGCCAGGATACTCCCTGGGCATTAGGCATTATCCAGGAATTGACTGAATTGTTACGCAGCAATTACGACATACTCATTCCTGCCATGGAAGCCTTAAGCGATGCCCTGCCAGGGCTAACAGAAGCACCAGACCGCAGTTGACACTTTGGCACCAAAGAATAACGGAGACAAACAAAAATGAGCAACCAGGAACCAATTGGCTATATTATCGGTGGTGGGCTAAAAGAAGGATTTCGGGCACGGCTGACTGTACCCGCTGAAATGGTGCAAGAGGGAAGCTTTGTCGTGTGTGAAAGCGGCCGTTTTCTCTACTACGGCCTCGTCACTGACCTCCAACTGGGCAGCACAGACCCCCGCTTTACCGACGAAAAAAGTGACCGCCTGCAACCAGCCATCCAACACAATCTTCTAGGCAAGACACTCTACACCACACTCACCATCTATCCCACTCTCATGCTCGATCGTGGCCCCGAAGACCCTGATGAATTCTCTGCCTGGCGTGACCGCATCGAAAAAGGTCTGGAAAACCCCGGCCCCAGACCAGTCAAAACCATCCCCGCTCACCACACCCCCGTTCGTCAGGCCAATGCCGGCGATGTAGCCGAAATTTTCAGTGGTTCTTTCGTCATTGGCCAAACCATCGAACAAGGTCACCCGGTACAATTGGACCTGGAACGATTTGTCAAACGTTCCAGCGGCATTTTTGGCGCAACCGGAACCGGCAAAAGCTTTCTGACCCGCATGGTACTGGCCGGACTCATGCGGGAAGATGTTGCTGCTGCTCTGGTGTTCGATATGCACAATGAGTACGCCTTTGACGATCTGGACTCGGACAAGGGTATTACTGTACAAGGACTTAAATCTTTGTTTGGCACAAAGGTACAAGTAGCTGCATTGGGCAAGGGGGCTACTGTACGCGGACATAACCCCGATTTTACTCTGGAAATCGGTCTGAGTGACTTTCAAACCAGTGACATTATTTTGTTGACCGACGCGCTAAACCTGACTGATACGGCCGCTGTGACGCTAAATGCACTGGAACGGGATTTTGGGCGAGATTGGTTCGCTGCGTTCATGAAACTGGAGCCAGGGGCCGTAGAAACTGATCCGGAAAGTGGCAAAACTTATCCTGCACCCAATTCAGTAGCGGCCTGGGCGCGCAGCAGCAATGTGCATGAGAAAGCGGCCGAAGCTTTGCACCGCAAGTTGAAATTGATTTATGACAAAGCATATGTCGTTGAGCATCCGGCAGGAGACCCGGTACAGGCCATTGTAGACCAACTGGAAAACGGCCGTCATGTTATCCTCAGTTTCGGCCAATACGACAACGACCTTGACTACCTGCTCGTTTCCAACATCCTTACCCGCCGTATCCGTGACAAATGGGTAGAAAAAACAGAAAAATTCAAAAGCTTTGGCGGCACCAGACCCAAACCATTACTCATTGCCATCGAAGAAGCACACAAATTACTCAATCCTCAACTGGCCAACCAGACAGCATTTGGCATCATTGCCCGCGAGCTACGCAAGTATTTTGTCACGCTGTTAGTTGTTGATCAACGGCCGTCTGGCATAGACGACGAAGTCATGTCCCAGCTAGGCACACGCATCACCGGCTGGCTAGGAGACGAAGACGACATCCGTGCCGTACTTACTGGCCTTGCTGGTCGAGAGCAACTACGCGGCATGCTGGCTCGATTACAAGAAAAAGAAGAAGTATTGCTACTCGGCTGGGGCGTCAAAATGCCTATTCCCATTCGCTCCCGCCGGTATGATCAAACATTCTATGCTGAAATGAAGGGACGCAAAACCGGCAAAGCAACCAACGAGATGAGCCTGGACGAATTAAATGCAGATTTGTTCAGCTAACTTGAATAGACACCACGTCAGCTTTTGGCCTGTTATGCACCCAATTCATTAATTGCCAACCGACGTTCACGGTCAATCTGGGCTTCGCGCAACTGGGTTGGTTCTGCTGCCCGTACCTGACATTGGGCTTCTGTTAATGGACACCGCTCACAAGTCTCATGAATAATGACATGCGGAATAGCCGGATCGTCCAAAAACCGAACAACCTGCTTCAAGTCTGGCGTCACCCGAAAGCCCACAATAACGCTACTGTTCACATTGGGAGAAAGAACCAGTGGTCGGGCAAATCCCAGACATAAAAATCGCTCCTGGGATTCCAAAAATTCGGATATTTGTACACCGACATGCGTTTCTTCAATCGGCTGATTGGCAATTTCTTGTAACAGCCGCACCGAAAGCCAGCGCCGACAATGATGTTCGTGCAGGCCAATCCCGCTGGGGACAAGTAATTGGTTCATGTTCAGGTGCTTGATGAGATGGAACGTATCGTTGACGTGGTGAAAGCGCAAAAAATGCAAGCGCAAGCCAAAAAATTCAGGAACCAGTTCGCTGAACCGGTACAAGAGCATTTCTGGCGTGACATCATATTTGGCAAGCAATTGTTTGAACGGCAATGGACTCCAGGTTGTCATATCAAAAAGTTGTTGTAAATCGGCCGTCATATTCGCCCTTGGCATCAACAACGCTCCCCCAAAGTAAGCTGCCTTAAAATCATTGAGTAACTGTTGAAAAGATGTCACTCTGTCTGGTGTAGAGGTAATTGAGCGTTCTTCCAGCCCCAGGTATCGGTAACCCAGCTCGCGGGCGATCAAGAATTTGATTTGACGGGGATAGAGTTTGCCGTTCACATACAGGCGGGGCTGAGGGGCACGCACAAAAACAGACCGAAAACGTGAGAGGAGGGGGTTGGCAACTATTGCTTCTCGATCTATTTTGTAGTGATATTCTTCTTGCAGAATGGTTTCCAGCACATCTAATCGTACAGGTAGCTCACCGGTAAAGTTGTATTTGGGGCCAAATTCGGCCGTAAATGCCAGTGCAGCCTCTTCCAGGTCTGGAAAATAGTTTTCGTGAATTTCCTGATAGGAACGTAAGGCAGCCCGTAAAAAATCTTCTTCCTTCAGGTCGTACCGACGGCCGATTTCCAAGATAGCATGAATCAGGGCACTAATCTTGATTGGTTCTCGCGTGAGCAAAGTAACCAGATCGCCGGCTTCCAGGCCAAACTCGGCAAAGGGAAAGCGGCGCATAACGGCCGAAGAAAGTGCCGATTCCAGATATTTGAGTGAAGCATCCAGCTTGATGGACACCAGTTCATCGTAACTTTTTCCCAGCACTTCCGCCATGCGCATAATTTTGTCCGCACGGGGATATTTACGCCCCTTTTCAATTTCAGTTACGTAAGAGGGAGAAAGTTCACACAACGAAGCAAATTCGGACAGGGAAAGGCCAGCCTCTGTCCTGGCCTGCCGCACCTTCATCCCAAATACCACATTTACCAGATTCAAGCTCATTTTTTATCCTTGGGTAATTGCCCTGAGTTTTGTGTACAAATATGCCCATTCATTTGGCAGAAGAATTTTAGCGAATTTTCGC
>RFGV01000410.1 GCA_003696605.1 Chloroflexota bacterium
ATTAATAACTTTAGATCCTTCGCTAGCCATTTTTAATAATAGTAATATAGAGCCCAAAATACCTTGGGGAATAGAGGCTAATGGTAGCCTAATCTGGCTAGGGTATGGAGAAGCCGAAGGCTTTGCAGTCACGCTCTGGGGAACCGAAAGGCAAGCCATACAGGTTGTATTCAACGTTGAGCCCGGTCCGGCCCGTCTCGATCAACAGCGCACGACAGAGTTCATACTTCAGAATAAGGCTGGTGTTCAGAAAGCGCGTCAACAATTTGATCGGGCGACACAACTCACCTTTGTCGGCGAACTCCAACCTGGTCCCAACGACTTCCAATTAATAGTTCTGGACGAACCAACCGTTCTCAAACAGCCCAACGGTGATACCCGACCGCTATTAGTATTACTGCGGCATATAACTATCAAGCCTTTGGCCGCCTCACCGTAATAAATATATGGAAAAACACCACCTACATCTGTTATTTACGGCCAGCCGCTACTGGCCCATCATTGGCGGAGCCGAGCTCCATACCCATAAGCTGGTGCAGGCTTTAAGCCAGCGTCATAATATCACCATTGTCACCCAAATGGATGGTGCGTATCACCAATGGGTGCGCCGGACCACAATCCTGGCTCCTGGCCGGGCAAAAGTGTATCAGGATGGACCGGCCAGAGTTGTCCGGTTAGGCATTTCACCAGCAGAGAAGTTGTTTCTCCTGCCGTTTGTCTTATACTACGCCGCCAGTCGTCAGCTCAGTCAATGGGCAATGGATAGCGTAATTGGTCGCAAAATAGAGCGCTATGCCCACACGGCCAATTTAATTCACGCCATCCATACCGGGGCATATTACCTGGATTGGCTGGCCTATAACATCGCCCGCAAAAAGAACATCCCTTTTGTCGTTACGCTGTATACACATCCCACGGAAAAGAAATTAAGCTCACTGCATCGGCTCTATCAGGCGGCTGATGCTTTAATCGCTATGACCGCCGTTGAAAAGAACTGGCTGGTCAGTCAGG
>RFGV01000411.1 GCA_003696605.1 Chloroflexota bacterium
ACCGTCCCGCTCGTCAGGCAGACTTGGCTCTGCAAGAAGAAGGGCCGGTACGTCGCGCTCAGGATCATCGCGCCCAAGGGCGAGGGCATCGGCGTTTGCAGCGGGATATACAGGAACGGGGGCGGTCATTGGAATCGGTGGTGAAGCAGTATTTGGAGACGGTGCGGCCAATGCACCTGGAGTTTGTAGAGCCGAGTAAGCGGTATGCGGATGTGATTATTCCGCATGGTGGACAAAATAAGGTGGCAATGGAGATGGTGGTTTCTCGTTTGCGGGAGTTGTTGCCGCGTTAGGTTAGGGGGATGTGTCTGCTGCCAATTGTCGGTAAAGTGCCAGTGTGATTGTGGCTGTTTTTTGCCAGGTGAATGTTTGGGCGCGTTTTTTTCCTTGCTCGGCCAGGCTGAGGCGCAAGGTGGTGTCTTGGAGTAAACGGCCGATTTGGGCGGCGATTTCTTCTGTTTGCCATGGATTGAAATAGAGAACAGTGTCGCCGCCGATTTCGGGCAGGCTGGCGGTATGGGAGCAGGCAACGGCCGTTCCGCATGCCATTGCTTCGACGACTGGTAACCCAAACCCTTCGTACAGGCTGGGAAATACGAATACAGTCGCGGCGCTGTATAAGGCTGGCAGTTCTTCATCTGTAACTGAACCCAGAAAGCGAACATGTCTGAGTTGTTGGGCTTGTTTTTTGGTTTGTGGATACCGATTGTCCCACTTGCCAGCAATGATTAATTCTACATCCGGAAATTGGTTTTCCAATTGTTGCCATGCAGTCAGCAAGCGGGAGAGGTTTTTGTGTGGTTTGTTGATGCCCAGGTAGAGAACGAACTTTTCTGGCAGATTGTATTTGTGCCGAATAGCGGCGAGAATTGGGGTTGGTTGGGGGCGAAAACGGGGATCTGGTGCCAGAGGAACGGCCGTAATTTTTTCGGTTGCTACTTTGTATGCCTGTATTACGTCCTGGCGGGTTGCTTCCGAAATGGCTATGAGGTGTGTGGCTGCGTGGATGGCCAGACGAGTGGTTAGCTGAAAGAGTAGACGCGCCTGAACTGAAACTGTGTTGGGGAAATGTTGTGGAATCAGATCGTAAAGGGTAACCAGGGTGGGAATGCCTGGCCGATAGGGCATGAGGTAGTATGGACTGTGATAAACGTCGGCTTGCAGGTGTTGAATGAGGCGGGGAATGTGCCATTGTTGGGCAAGAGAGAAGGGAGAAACGGCCGTTTGGTACTGATTTGCGGCGGGTAGCGGCCAGTATGGTGTAGAACGGCTATCTACGAGCAGCCATAACGATTCATCTGTTTGTAATAGTGGCACCATTGCCCGTGCCAGATTGCTGACATAGCGGCCAATGCCCGGAAAATGAGCGGTCGCTGTACGGGCATCTAGCAAATAACGTGGCATAATGTGCAATTCCTGAATGCTATGCTTGTTCTATCATAGTCAGTAAATTTTGTTCGATCTGGCGGACCATACGTTCTTTAGAAAACTGCTGCAAGACGTGAAAACGGCCGTTTTTCCCCATTCGCTGTCGTAGTTGAGCATCTTGCAATAATTTTAGCGTAGCCGCAGCCAGCGCTGACACATCACCAGGGGGGACAAGAAAACCAGTTTCTCCTTCTACAACGATTTCCGGCAAAGCACCGTGGGCAAAGGCAACGACTGGCTTTTGCATGGCCATTGCTTCGATGTTAACCAGCCCAAAAGGCTCTGGGTCTCCCGGATGGACAAACACGTCAATGGCAGCCAGCGCCGGACGTACATCTTCCAGATGACCGGTGAAATGGCAACGGTTACCCAAACCGGCTGCCACGGCCTGATCATGGATTTTGTTTGTGTAGCTGTCATCTTCGCTTAAGGGAGTGCCGCCAACGATGACAAAATGGACGTGTGGCATTTGCTGGTGGATTAATTCAGCCAGGGTAATGAAACGATGAGCACCTTTCCATGGCCGTAATCGCCCAACCATGCCTACCAGAGGGGCATGATGTGGAATTTGGAAGCGGGTGCGAAACGGCCGTCCGTTGTTTTGCGGGCGAAATTTGTCCGGATCAATGCCATTATAGATAGTTACGTAGTGATAATTGGGTGGCAAGTGGTCGGCGGTAGCCTTTGAGTTGGTGATGATGAGTTGTGCTTGGGCGCAAAGGAGTTGTTTGAGCAGGGTGTCTGGCCATAAGGAAGACGGCCGTTCTTCGGTGAGCCAAAAATCGTGCATGTGCCACACAAACGGCCGTTGACCCAACCGGGCAGCCAGCGCAGCATACACAGCCGACCGAACTGTGTTGGCATAAATTGCCGCTGCATTTACAGTGTCGGCCAACGTCATTAACATTCGTATCCCCTTATGCCAATTGATCAGGGCATGTGGCGAACGTCGCAGTCGTGGCAGAGGCGTTAGATGAACTGTAATGCCTCTTTGGGTAGCTGCTTCTGCCAGTTTGCCGGCTGGCGCTGCCAGATGTGGGGTCAGTAGTCGTCGGTCCAGGTTTTGGAGCAAATCCAGCAGGGAATGTTCTGCGCCGCCCATGGCTGGCGCGTGATCTACGAACAGAATAGGATACGGCCGTATTCGTTTACTCATGCCATTGCTTCCCATATCGCGCGATAAACGGCTGCTGTTTCTTGGGCGGTACGCTCCCAGGTAAACTGACGGGCACGTGCCAAACCTTTTGCCCGCAATGTTGCCGCTAAGGTACTGTCTTCCAGCACGCGCCTGATAGCATCAGTCAGCGCTTCTACATCGGTAGCATCCACCAAAATACCAGCATCCCCCACAACTTCGGGCAGGCTGGCGGCGTTGCTGGTAATAACAGGGGTGCCACACGCCATTGCTTCCAATGGGGGAATTCCGAAACCCTCATACAAGGAAGGAAAAACAAATACGTCTGCCAGATTGTAAAGGTTTACCAGTTCCTCATCGGTGACATACCCAAGGCAGTGCACAAATTGGGAAAGGCCGTTGGCTTCAATTTGTGTTTGTTGCCTGGGTGTGGGGGGGCGACCGGCATGAATAAGAACGGCTGTTATTCCCTCCCTGTGCAAGTTCGCCACTGCCTCAATCAGTCCTTCAAAATTCTTCCGTTTTTGTACGCCCCCCACATGCAACAAAACAGGCAATGGCGGCAATTGATACTTTGCACGTAATGCAGCCACCACATCGGCTGAAAACGGCCGAAAACCTGCCTCAACCCCCAAAGGAACAACCTTTACTCGTTCGGCCACAAAGCCAAACCGTTCAACAAGCGTCTGGCGCACAAAACAAGAGTCCGTAATATAATAACCGGCCTGAACCGCCCCGCGCCATGCCCAACGCCACATCATCTGACTGAGCCCCAACTTCTTGCCCGGAAAAAGCAAGGGGGAAATATCATGCACAGTGACAACCGTACGAGAAGCATCCAGCCCATAGACCAGATGTCCATAAGAGTGATCCAACACATGATTAACCATCCCCTGATGTTGACGACACCACAGAGGAAAAGTCAGTCGTCGCCAAAACATGCCTCGTGGTACTGGCCAGGGGTTGGGTGGCGTCAGAAACTGAAGGGATAAATCGGTCATTTCCAGCCTGGCAAAGCCATATGCCAGCCCTTGTGCATACCGGGTCATACTATACCAGCCTTCAGCCGGATGGTCGCAGAATACGGAGACGGAAATAGGAGAAGACAACATATTTATCCCAAATACCCCAAATCACGAAGTTGCTTTTCTATTTGTGCCAATTCTTCGGCCGAATACGCTTCACCCTCATTCAGGCTGCTTGTTCCCGCCTGAAACGCGACTGACCGACGTCGTGGTTCGGCATCATCCCTAAAGAGCTGAGACAATACCTTCCCATCCATATTTGTGGGCAGAGGCACTTTTAGCATGTGCATAATTGTTGGTACGATGTCCATAAGCCCACCCTGGGCTGTGCCAGTGCGGATTTCAGGGCCATGAGCGATGAGTAAGCCATCTGGGGTATGGTTGGCACTACGAACAGGATGTGTATCCCAGATGCCCGCACCAACTTCAGCCATTACATCGGTGCGGTAGTTGTCCAGAGCGATAGTTAGTTCTGGGGCGTTGGCCAGAAAGGGGCCCTGGTACACATCTTCTTTGCGAATAATATGAGCGGCTAAAGGTGTGTTTGTGTCTGGCGGGATAAGATGGCTTAAGCCGGCTTCCAGTTCGGTGAGTAATTGTTCGGCTTCGGGGCCAGGCTCAACAATTCCCTGGGGGTCACGTCCTTTGAGGTTGAGATACAGGCTGCTTTCGTCGGGAGAGTAGGCGCGGGTACGAGACCAGTCTACATCGAGGTGATTAATGCGTACGAGGTCATGTTCTTTGGCGCGTACGTAGTGATTGCGTATTCGGTTGGCCAGGGTGCGTTTTTTGAGTGGTGCGGAGAGGCGGCGGAAGGTTGGTGAGTTGTCGTTTAGCCAAAAGAGGGGGGTGGCCAGTTTGCCTAGAAGGCGAGTGTGCCAGGCAGGGTTTCCGGCTTGGGGTGATTTTTTGAGAACGAGGTATCCTTGTTGGATGAGCCATTCGTTGATGTAAAAGGTGCGATGGGTGGGGCCGAATCCATGATCGGAGACAATGAAGACTGTGTCGTCAGGGGTGAGCAGGGTGAGTAAACGGCCGACTTGTTCGTCGTGGGCTTTGTATGTTTGTTTGAGGGCATTGCCGAATTGCTTTGCCTGGGCGGGGTTGTGTTGGGGATGGGTGGGGTCCATGTGTTTCCAGAATTGGTGGCTGGCGCGATCGAGTGGGCTGAAGACGACGAGTGCAACTTGCCAGGGGTGGGTTTGGAGCAGGTGGAAGGCGGTGTCGCTGTGCATTTGGAGGATGCGTAATCTTTCTGGAAGCATATGGGCTTCGTTGTTGCGGGTGATGGCGCCAGGAGCAAGGAACTCAAACGGCCGTTTTAGCCATCGGTCTATTTCCCGGCTGAGTGTTTCTGGCCAGGTGTAGATAAGATTGCCCCGGTTGTGCGGGGCTGGCCAGCCGCTCACCATAAACCCGTGTAATGGGCGTGGTGGAAAGGTGCCGGGTAAGTGGAGAACGGCCGTTTCTATCCCGTGCCTGTTCAACCATTCCCAAAACGGTGGTTGCTGACAATACGTAAAATTCGCAAACGTATAATCATACCTGTTTGGCAATCGCTGACTAAATCCAAACACGCCCAACCTGGCCGGATTCATCCCTGTAGCAAAACAATACCATGCTGGTATAGAGCGGGGTGGAGTAATACTTTTCAGAACCCCAAACACACCTTCTGTCATCAGTCGTGACAAGAAAGGTAACTCATCTCGCCATTTTTCCACCAGATACGGTGATGCTCCGTCCAATCCGATAACCAAAATCCGCGTCATTACTCAACCATTCCCAATGTGATTATTTTTGTTCAACATGAATGCCATCTGATACTGGCCGACAACATCGCCCAAACGTGAAAGCAGTCGGACGAAGGGGACAGGCCAGGGCCAACGAAACAGATCGGGGACGAATGACAACAGCCGCTTGCCCAAACGCAGGGTAATCCGTCCGAAACCGGGTGCATGACCTCGGCGCACTTCGAACCAATACGCACCAATCCCCCGACGTATCGAAGAAGCCCATTCTGCCCGCCATGTATAGTCCCGATAATGTGTTACTTTCAGAGGCAGATAAAGTAGTTGGTGACCTTTTTCGGTAATACGCCATTTGAGATCGGCGTCTTCGCCAGCAGCTACCGGAAAGCTTTCGTCAAATCCACCCATTTCCAACAGAATTTGGCGCTTGTAGGCAACATTATTGGTGCCAAAGCCTGGAATCTCATAACCACCTGTTTGGGCTTGATGGGCAGCTTTTCCCCAGCGCTGGTAACGAGCTATTTGTTCTGCCCTGGCAATGGGGTTGGTTTGCAGGAGGTGGTCGGGAGCTTCCTGGTAACCACTGACGCCCACGACTTCTGGGTGTCTGGCAAAACCGGCAGCTAATTGTTCCAACCAGTCAGGTGGAGGCTGGCAATCATCATCGGTAAAGGCCACAATGTCACCCTGGGCTAGCCGGATGCCCTGGTTACGGGCGGCAGCGGGGCCGCTTCTGGTTGCCAGCTTGTGGTAGATGATGTGGGGGAATTCGGTGGTGACTATTTTGTCGGTGCCGTCGGTAGAGGCGTCGTCTATGACGATTATTTGAATGGGGGGGATTGTTTGTTGGGAAACGGCCGTTAAGCAATTCCGCAGCTTATCTTTTCGATTATGAGTTGCAATGACAACAGAAAACTCCATTGTAACCACTTTCTCTTTTATCTGGTTATTATTCTGCCCGGGCAATAACAAGCTCTCGGTCTTGAGTCATATTTTGAAATCGTTGTAAACATGGTCGTGTCGTCAGACCATGTTGTGGTTTATATAGCGTATATCCCCAATCACGCAAAAGCCTGATTGTGTCGGTAACAGAATAGCCAAATTGGGTTGATTGTTTTCCATGCAGTTCAATGATCATGCTTGGATGATAACGGCTAATTGTTTTTCTGGCGCCACGCAATACCAACAATTCCGCACCTTCCACATCAATTTTCATCAGATGTACACCAGTGATATTCATATGCTGACAATACCCATCAACAGTCTGTACAGGAATTTCGACGATTTTTACAGGTTCTTTTGTTGGCTGTAAACCGCTTTCGGTAGGCGTTTGGGGGATGTGCAGCATCGTTGTTCCCGGTTTATCACTAACAGCGCAAATATTCAGACGGGTGTTAGTGAGGTTGTTTTGTTTGATCGCTAGTTGAATTCGATGAGCAGATTGGGGATTAGGCTCAAAGATATGCACCTGACCAGTCGTAGCGAGTTGGCTGGCGGTAAAGGCATATGCACCAATGTATGCACCAATGTCGAAGACAATCGCATTGGGTTGAATGAGTGAGCGGAAGATGGCCAGTGTATATATTTCGGGACTACCCATAACTAGCGTGCAAAAGTCAGCCCAAAGCCAGGGGTAGAATTCGGTTGTGATGTGTGTGGTGATAGGTGCGACAATTGGGCGATCTAATTTGGGTAAATGTTGGTAAGCCCATTTGGTAATGCGTCCTTTGCCGCGAGAAATGGGAAAATAACGGCCGTACCAGCGAAGCAACTGTAACCAAAATGGCATCTTCATAAGTTACTCTCTCGGTGTATAGTGCCAGTGCGTGGCCAATTGTCCTACATAAGGTGCCAACAGGTCAATCATCCATTTTTCCAATGCATCCAGATACGGTTGATTGACATTTGTTCTGAGTGGATACCATTTTGCATCTCCTTTGCTAGAACCGGTTGCTCCAAGTGGAAATTGGTCGGTCGGTGCCGGCAGCATTGTTGGTTTAAATGTCAGTTCCAGAAATTCACAGACCTTTTTTATCTCTTTTTCAGGAGATGTGAGCAAATCTTCAAAGCGGAGAATATGGAAATGGCGGACTGTTGGTGCGTCTGTCAGGACTGCTTGCATGGAATTTGCCCAATGTTGTGCGGCGAGAACAAGGCGGTGGCGTAAAGGTAGTTGTAAGTTGAGAAGGGTGTTTACTTTGGTGGCAGCTCGATAGCAAATAGCGTAGGGGTTTCGGGTGACAAGGATGAAATAAGGGTCTGTTTCTTGTAGAAGTGCGTTAACAAGGCTGAGGCGCACCGTAAAAGATTGACTTTTGTCTATAAAGCGAGCCTGGGATGGATTTGGGGCGTGTATGGCCAGTGCCAGGCGGATGGCTTTTTGGAAACGGGCTTTTATTTCTGGCGTTGCATCATCGGCCGTTTTTCGGTACAGCGGCAACAGATCGTCTATAGCATATAGCCAATCCCGATGCGGATAATCAGGGTGGGGCGGGATTTTGGCATGCAGGCCGGTTAACTCGGCGGGCAGAAAATCACCCATGACGTTCTGCATCTCATCGGGGCCAGCCCAATATGTGTAATTGCCTGTAACAGAAACCATATCGGGATGACGGCGCAGTATTCGGGCTAACAGGGTAAGTCCGCCCCCCTGTACGCCAAGCAGAAATACTGGTTTTTGGAGGGGGATGTGGCTCAGGGTGGAAAAACGATGGGGATGAATACGCCATAAATGACGGCGCCAGTAATAGACAGGCAGGTTTAGCGTTCGTCTTATCGATAATTTTTGTGGCATTGTTTTAAGGTGGTGCATAGATTTTCTTGATACGTTTCCCAGGTGAATTGTTGGGCGCGGTTGCGGGCAGCCTGACTCATTTGATGGCGCAAGTGTTGGTCTGATCGCAAGGTTTCCAGGCAGTTGGCCAGTGTGTCTGGGTCGCGAATAGGTACAATGAATCCTTCCTGGTTGTGGCGAACAACAGAGCCGGCATTGGGGGTGGTGATGACGGGCAGGCCGCAGGCCATGGCTTCGTATGTGACAAGGGCGCTACCTTCTTCCAGTGAGGGGAAGACGAATACATCGGCTTGTTGGTAGAGGGATACGGGATTGGGGATGTGGTTGGTCCAGTGGAGGCCGGGCAGGTTGTGGTAGGGTTGAAAGACACGGCCGTTTCCCGTTTCCACTCGCCCTACCAGATACAGTTCCGCGTCCCGCCAGCCCAGTTTTTGCCAGGCCTGTAACAGGTAAACCACCCCTTTGCGCAGACCAATTTGCCCAACAAACAGGACACGAAACGGCCGTTTTTCCTGTTCTTTAGCTGGGAAAAACCGCTTTGTATCGACACCAAAAGGAACCAACTGCACTTTTTCCGGCGGAAAACCCTGCTGGATAAACGATTCATATGCAAATTGAGAAGGAACCAATACAAAATCGGCAAATTCATATTCTTTGAGGGCGCGTTCCAGATTAGGCGAATTGGGAAATGGAAGCCCAAAACGGCCGTATTCCTCCGCCAATACAGCCTGCTGATACAAATTATGCGTAGAAGCTCGCTCCACAACTGTTACACTTCCCAGCCTCTTCGCCTGTTGCAAACTGTGCAGGCAAAAACCATTCCAGCCCAGAAACAAATCAGCCCTTTCTATATGGCGCGTTGCCCATAAATCATATAACCTGTTGTGCCAATACGTAAACTGGTGGGCATATAATGCCAGCTGGCGCAATCCCCGGCTGGGAAAGCCCAAACTGCGAATTTTTTGGGGAGGGATTTCTGTGGTACGACGGGAACCACACAGCAGGCGATGTAACATCTGGCGTTGATAAAGGCCCTGGACGGCTTTATAGGCAATGTTGCCGATGCCACCGCCGGCAAATCTGACACCAATTGAGTAAATAACCTGGGTCATGGTTACTCAAGGTAGCCTAAAGCACGAAGTCGGGCAATAATTTCGGCTGCATGTTCGGCCGTTTGGGGATGGCTGTATTGGTCGGGCAGGGAAACGGCCGTTTCTTCTATGGCCAGTTCCTCTGTAAATGCCGCTTGTAATACCCGCCCATCACACGCATCCGGTACAGGCAGTCCCCAGGCAGTTAGTAGTGTGGGCACAACATCTACAATATCGGCCGTTTCCAGCAGCACCCCTTTTCGTACACCAGGACCATGTAGCACAAGAATGCCATCCGGCGTATGTGTCCCATACTCTGCATCGGCCGGAATCGGGCGCACAATCGGGTCAGTAGGATAGCCGGTAATCATGTGATCGTGCCAGTTAGCAGGTTCGGCAATCAGGTCTGGCACATCATCTTCCGGATTGGTGTGGGGAAAAAGTTCCCGTGTTCGCCAGACTTGCCGGAACAAAGAACGGCCGTTTTCATCCCGAAGCCCCAGCAATTTCAAGCGCACCGCTTCACACAACGCCTCATATGCCTCTTCTGGCACACAACCACGTGGTTGCCTGCCTTCCAGATTTATATACAGCGGTCCCAGACTACTGCGGGCAAACACCTGTGTTTTCGGCCAATCCAGATTATCGCTGCCAATAGCAAAACGGCCGTCATACCGCAAAACCGGCGCAGAAATCAGCCGCCTGGCCCAACCTGGTAGCGATTGCCACACATTTGGCAATACCTGCCCCAGCACGCCCGGCAACCGTTGCCAAAACCGACGTGCAATTTCAGGCCGAAACGCCAACCATCCCGCCTCGTATAAAATGCGATTCAGCGCAATATACCTGTGGGCAGGCGTTGACCCATGATCAGAAACCAGGCATATTAGCGTGTCTTCCTCTACCACAGAAAGTAACGTTCCCAAAGCCTCATCTGCGGCTGTATAAATACGGGCAATCTGCTCAAATTCATGTGTACGATGATTGATAGAGTCTGTGCCGCTAAAAACAATAAACATCAAGTCAACCGGATGGGTGCGCCAGAGCCATGCAGCCATTTTGCCCTGGTCATGAGTTAATGTTTCCCATCCGGCCACAAAATCAGCCAAAGGTAACCGTTTTTGATTGGGATTTTGGCCCGACATAAGCCGAATCTCTTCGGCAAGGGTGTGGTATGGCCAGCCTTCTGTGGTCCAGTAGTTGAGAATGTGGCGTGGCCAGGCAATGTCGTCGGCATTGGCGGGGCTGTCGAAGCCAGAAATCAGATAGCCATCAACAGGTTGGGCGGGATAGGTCATGGGCACATTGAGAACACCCGCAGTACGGCCGTATTCATTCACCCATTGCCAAATGGAAACTCCCCGAAAGCCAGTTAGATTAGTAGGGACTGTCTCATAGCTGTTGGGCAAGGCGCGTGCCCCGTCGTAAACGCCGGTTTTATTTGGGCGTGTGCCTGTGACCAGAGCTGGCCAGGCAATGTTGGTGTAGGGGGGGATGGTTGATCGCAAAGTGGCACGTGCGCCATTATCGAGCAGGCGTGCCAGATTGGGTAACCGGTTGTCGGCCAATAGGGGATTGATGTAATCCCATGTTGCCCCGTCCCATCCGATGATAAGAACACGGTTGATTTGTTCGTGCTTGTTCATCATAAGTATCCCAGTTGTTTTAATTGGTTTTTGAAATCGGCTTCTTCTTCTGGGGTAAATGATGCTGATGATAACGGCCGTTTTCCTTCTGCCCAATGAGCCGGTTTGTCACCAATGCGTACCGGGTGTTGAGTCAGATAATCCGGTTGCAAGGCTTCAGCCAGGACGTGACCGTCCATGTCGGGGGGAATTGGTTGCGCCAGCAGATGTAAAATAGTTGGAGCCAGGTCTATGAGGTGTGCTTGTGTCAATTGTCCCTGCTGAAAAGGTTTGCCGTATCCAATGAAGATGCCATTGGGTGTGTGCCCTCCTTCCAGGAAAGGGTTGAGGGTTTTGGCTGGGTGCTGTGGCTGATAGAAGTTCGCGTAGTCAATCACAAGGTCGGGGCCGTAGATGCTTGCCGGTCCCTGATAGAGGTCTTCGCTGCGATAGACGGCCGAGATGATTGGGCTGTTGGTGATTTTGTCCCGATCGGCCAGTAAATAGCTGGTCAGGTCTGTTAGCAGGCTTTCGCGCTGGGCGGGGGAGACGAGGCCGTGTGCAAAACGGCCGTTGTCGTTCACCCACATTTGCAAGCCGTAGTTGGAAGGAATAATGCGGGAACGGGCTGGGTCGAGTAATTCGCCGCTGGGTAGCAGGCCTGAATGTCGTAAGGTTTGCTTGAGTCGGTTTTGTTGGCGAGGGCGTAATCGTTTGACGGTTTCGCGCAGGATTGGAAATTGGTTATAGGTGCGTACGGCCGTTTTTATGAGCCAATCTCGGCCGAAATGCCATTTTCCCTTGTTTTGGTAGCGCAAGTAGCCGCCGTCTAGCAGGCGTTGAAAAATGTATTGGCGAGGGCGCACACTTCCAAATCCGTGGTCGGACATGATGAGAACGGCCGTATCCGAATCTACCAGCTCTAGCATTTCACCCACTAACTGGTCACATTGCTCATATGCCCCATAGAATGCTTCTCGAAATTCGGCCGCTTCTGGCTTGTGATAATTGGGGTGAGTGGGCTCCACATAAGTCCAAAAGACATGCGCCATATTGTCGGTGATGGTAAACACAGTCATAAAGAAGTGCCAGGGATAGTTTTGCAGAAGATGGCGCAACAGGCGAGAACGGCCGTTCATCACCGCCCGCCATTCCTCCACAAACGCCCGACTTCGGTCAAACCGACAATCAGGCAACGCCACCCGAACCTCATCCCGCAAATTCTCCGGCAACATATTGGCCAGATTCGCTGGATAAGAACAAACTGTGCCTGATGTACGTGGCGTACCATACCCCGTAATCATAATCCCCTCAATCGGTGTAGGGGGGTATGTAAACGGCACATCAATGACTACACTGGTTAATCCGGCCTCTGTCAACAACTGCCAAACCGTTTTTTCCTCGTGTCGGTCAGCCCGAACTGGACGAAACTGATAAGTCAATGGGTCGAGTTCCTGGAAATCATAAATTCCATGCTTCCCAGGGTTTTTGCCCGTAAAAAACGAAGTCCAGGCAGTGGGTGTAATTGGTGGCATCGTCGAACGCAACTCACCCCAAACCCCCTTCTCCATCAAACGCATCAGGTTTGGCAGCCGTCCTTGTTCTGCCAACAAGTGAATCACATCGAATGTGGCACCATCAAGCCCAATAACCAAAACTCGATTCATTTTGCCTTGCCTTCACGACGCAAAAGGCCCCAGATCATATACCAGCCTTCCTGCAACTGTTTTCGTTCTGTTAGCCAGAGAATAACACCATAAACCAGTGTGCTACTCCCGGCTTTGGCGACAAGCGCAAGCCACAATGGCCAGGTAGTCCACAAAGGCGTAGCGATGATGAGTAAAACGGCCGAAACCCCCACCGCTACCAATGGCCAAAAAAACAAGGCGCGCAACGAATACGTAATGATACGGCGTGTAGCCACGAATAGCAAAACCACCCCCGTCAAAACCATCAAATCTGCCGCCAGAGCCACCCCAACAACACCCCACAACCAGGCCAACCCGATAACCGATGGCAAAAAAACACAGGCCTGCACCGCGCGAATTTTGGTGACAGTAGCCGGTTGTCCCACGCTAACAACAAAGCGCGTTGCCCCTACTGATAAGGGATCAAGCAATGTATAAATCACCATGAGTTGAAAAGGAATCAACATAGGTAACCATTGTTCCCCAATTAATAGCACAATCAACTCACGCGCATTCATGACAAAAATCAGGCCAAACCAAAAACCAAACCGCACCATGACACTATTCATACGGAAAAATGCCCGTGCCAACCGGATTGGTTCAGCTTGCAGCCGAGCAAAAATAGGAAAAAAAACAGTGATAATCGGGTTAGCCACCAAACGGCGAGGATAGCGGGCAAACTCATATGCCTTACTATAAAAACCCAGAGGTGATTTTCCCAGTGCTGTTCCCGTCCAAAAGTCGTCAAAACGATCCAAAAAAAACGTGAGCGTACTGGCCAGCCAGATTCGGGTTGCAAAAGACCAAAACCAGCGCACCTGATGGCTATTCCAGTGTGGTTTGGGTAACCAGCGGCGAAAAAATAGCCAGACAGCGATAAAGCGTACCAAATTGCCAACTGCACGTTCTGCTACCAACGCCCAGATTCCCCAACCAGCCCAGGCAAGTGCTGGGGCGACAATAGTCATGGCGATACTGGCGGCAACGTCGGTTATTGCTAACTGCCGAAAAGCCAGGTCACGATTGAGGATGGTTTCTTGCGTAGCGTTGAGTGTTTTTACCACTTCAATAATGGCATAGCCCCAAATGACAGGGGCTAGCAAGGGCATATTGGGATAGAAATCAGTGATTAGAGGGGTGAGTAATATCAGGCCTGCCAGTGGCAAAAATTTGAATAGCAGCCGCAGGGAAAAGTATGTGCCTAGCCAGGTTTGGTCAGCGTCGCGCCGATGGATGATGGCACTATCCAGACCCAAAGAGGATAGTGTGTTGGTGAGTTCCAGGAAAAAGAGAGCCATGGCGACGACACCAAAGTATTCCGGCAGAAGAAGGCGGGCAAGCAGGATGGCGCGCAGGAAACCGAGTGTGATGGTGAAGCCTGAGGCGATGATGCTGTAGAGTGAGCCGCGCACGCTTTGCCCGGCGATATCTGTGTTTTGTGGTGGCATGGGGTAGATTTTACTTCAATTGAATGTTGACAGGTAGATGGTCGTTGCCTGTTGTTGTTACTTTGCCGATAATGGGGCGCAATTGGTTGTGAGTGGGAGTGGATAGTGCGAATTTTGCATGTGTATAAGGATTATTTTCCAATTCCGGGCGGTATTGAGAACCATGTGCGTCTTTTGGCGGAGGCGCAAGCGGCTGCCGGGCATGAGGTGTCGGTGCTGGTGACGAATCCGGGGGGGATGCCGTCACGGGAGCGGCTGGCGGGTGTGGATGTGGTGCGTGCCTGGCGAGTGGCGACGGTTGCTTCGACGCCGTTGAGTCCGGTTTTGCCGTGGTGGATTTGGCGGTTGCGGCCGGATGTGACGCATTTGCATTTTCCGTATCCTGTGGGGGAGGTTGGGCAGTTGGTAGGTGGATACGGCCGTTCCTATGTCATCACCTATCACAGCGATGTGGTACGGCAACAAGGGTTGTTGCGACTTTATCGGCCATTGTTGCGGCGGGTGTTACGTGGGGCAGCACGTATCCTGGCAACCAGTCAATCCTATGTAGAAAGCTCCCCCTGGTTACGGCCGTTGTCCCACAAATGCACCATCGTCCCCCTGGCAATCGATCCGGCCCCTTACCTGAAAGCTCGTCCCGTGTACCCCAAAAAAGCTCCCACCTTATTATTTGTTGGTCGCCACCGTTACTACAAAGGCGTAGATAACCTGATTCAAGCAATGACCCAATTACCCGAAGCCCAACTCCTTATAGGCGGTGATGGTCCCATGAGACCAGTTTGGGAAGCCCTGACACGAGAACACCAACTTGACGATCGGGTGCATTTTTTGGGTAATGTGTCATCTGCAGATTTGCCCGGCTTGTATGCCAGCGCCGATGTATTTGTCTTGCCTGCCAACGCCCGTGCCGAGGCATTTGGTACAGTGTTGCTGGAAGCAATGGCTGCTGGGCTTCCTTGTGTGACTACCGAAGTAGGCACAGGCACATCTTTTGTCGTGCAGGATGGTATAACCGGTTTTGTTGTGCCACCGCAACAGCCTGCTTTACTGGCAGACGCATTGCGTCGCTTGTTGGCCGATGCGACATTGCGGCAACGTTTGGGTCAGGCTGGCCGCGAGCGGGTGCTGGCAGAATTTACTTTGCCCAAAATGGTTGCCCGTGTGGAAGCGGTGTATCGTCAAGTATTGGCTGAAAGGGGTGTTGCTTGAGTATATCCGATGCGTTATATTCAGTGCCCAATTCAGCATCAGGTAAGATGTATAACATCAGCGATTTATTTTGGGATGGTTTTGAATAACGCACAGGGTTGAACTTATGAAATCGAAGCTGGCAATTTGGTGTGATAGCTTTATCGAAGCAGGATGGTTAGCAGCGATTGTGGCTGTGCCGCTGTTTTTCAATATTCATTCCGATCGGGTGTTTGAACCGGACAAACTGGCGATATTACGTTCGCTGGCCGTGTTGATGAGTGCTGTCTGGTTGGTGAAGTTTGTTGATCAACAGGGCTGGCGTACAAAGTGGTGGCGGATGGATAATGATCGTTCGATCTGGCATGTGCCGCTGGTCTGGCCAGTTTTTTTGCTGGTTTTGGTTTATCTGGTTTCTACGGCGTTTTCAGTGACGCCGCGAGTGAGTTGGGCGGGTTCTTATCAGCGTTTGCAGGGAACTTATACTACGTTTTCGTATATTGTTGTGTTTGCGTTGATGCTGGTTACGATTCGCTCGCGAGAGCAGGTGCGCCGGGTGGTAACGGCCGTTATTATCACCAGTATCCCGGTTAGTTTCTATGGCCTGTTGCAGCACTTCGATTTAGATCCACTCCCCTGGGCAGGTAATATTACGGAACGTGTGGCCGGTCATATGGGGAACGCTATTTTTATTGCCGCTTACCTGATCATGGCTGTTCCCCTTACGCTTTCTCGCATTATCGAGGCATTTACCAGCATTCTGAGTGATGAAGAAATGGCCGGAGCGGATGTTATTCGCTCTTCCATTTATATTTTTACTCTGGCTATTCAACTGATTACCATTTATTGGTCTGGTAGTCGTGGTCCCTGGTTGGGGTTGGGTGTGGGGTTGTTTGCCTTTGTGCTGGTTGTTTTGGTGGCTTTGCGTAATTCGGCACAGGATAAACGGCGGTTTCATCTGGCTGATGCGGCCTGGGCTTTGCTCCTGGTGATTGCAGGCTGGCTGGTGGCTTTTTGGGTGGTTAATGGGGGGGTAAGCCTGCTGGTTCGTGCCGGGCGTGCGCCGTCGTTGGCCGGGCCGATGGCATCTTTTATCTCTTTTGCTTTGGCGGTTGTTTTGCTGGTAATTGTGATTTTTATCATGATTGCTTTGCGTCGGGGGTGGCGTTGGCTTTGGTTGAGCTGGATTTTTATGTCGCTTTTGTTGGGGGGCTGGCTGGTGGTGTTTAATTTGCCGCCAGCATTGGTGACGCCTTATGAAGAAGTGCCGGTTGTGGGGTCGGTGGTGCAAACGCTGGAAGAATGGCGAGATTTGCCCAGAATCGGCCGTTTTGGGCGCATTCTGGAGGCTGATACGGGCACAGGTCGTGTGCGAACGTTAATCTGGCAGGGGGTAATTGAGTTAATTATGCCTCATGAGCCGTTAAAGTATCCAGACGGCCGTTCTGATGCGTTTAATTTCTTGCGTCCTTTTGTGGGGTATGGACCAGAAGCAATGTATGTGGCCTACAATCCGTTTTATCCGCCAGAGCTGGCCACGCTGGAATCCCGAAATGCTTCGCCAGACCGTTCGCATAACGAAACATTTGACGCCATTGTTATTACTGGGTTGTTTGGTTTGCTGGTGTGGCAAGCCTTGTATGTCGGTGTGTTCTATTATAGTTTTCGCTGGTTGGGGGTGCTGCGTACTCGCTTTGAACGGAATTTGTTGATTGGCTTATGGATTGGGATGGGAGTGCTGGTTGCGGCTATTTTTGCCACCTGGCGGGGATTGGAATATGTGGGGGTGGCGTTGCCTTTTGGTAGTATCGGCGGGTTGGTCGTGTATTTGATTTATTATGCACTGTTTGCGCCGATGCCAGAGGATGAAGTAGAGCCGTTTGAGCCGAATCGGTTGTTGTTGGTGGGGCTGGTATCGGCCGTTTTGGCCCATTATGTGGAAATTCACTTTGGTATTGCTATTGCGGCGACACGTTTGCACTTTTTTGCGTTCATTGCGTTGATTGTGGTGCTTGGGCATATCTTGCCTGGTTTACCAGCACTGGAAGTTGAGCCAGCCCCTGCCAGCCGACGGCGACGAGGACGGAGAACGGCCGTGGCTACTGCGACTTACTGGGGGCCAGTGCTGCTGATGACGGCTTTGCTTACATTAGCAATTGGTATTATTGGCTACGAATTTACCACCTATGCCCAACCACCAGATAAAGTTATCCAAAGTGCGGCCGATCTGACAACAAGTGAAATTTTCCGACAGTCGTTTTTTGTAAATGCGCGCCGGGGCTTTGTGGATTCTCCGTTTGTGTACCTGATGCTGGTATTGACATGGGCGTTGGGTACGTTGTTGATATTGAGCGAGTTGGTGAAGGATAAGATACTGACGATTACGGCCGTTTCCCGTGTCCTGCCATCATCCCGCAAACAAATGGTTATGGTTCTTTTGGGAATAATGGGGGGCGTCAGTTTGTTATTGCGCTTTGCTACACCCGGAACTGGCACGGCGACCACCTTGCTGGGTCGGAGCTTGTGGCTAATCTGGGGGGTGTTGTGTCTATGGGCGGCAGCACGCTTGTTGGTTGATGAACAAAACGGCCGTTTGGTGGCAGCGGGGGTAGGGTTGACAGGTATCTTGTTCACCCTCCCCGTTTTAGTCGCCGGCGGTAGCATCACCATGATCATAACGGCCGTTGTTTGTCTGGCCATCCTCTACTTCACATGGGACACCAACTGGTCTTCTTGGCTAATTCCCGCCGTCGTCACAGGTTTCATTTCCTTCTCCATTGGCCTCATTTACACCCTCACCCAGGCTTCCCTTTTACGCGCTTCCTTTTTCTTCGTCCCGCCTGCTCAAATTCAAGACATCATCCTCATCCGCGTTCTCGAAGCCAGCCAGGCTGCCGGTTTTCTCAGCGTTTTTTACGCTTTCATGATCACATTAATTCTTGTTGGTTCTGTCGCCCTGGCCTGGCAATATTGGCCCCAAACGCGCCTGACTGGTCACAGCCTGGCGATGGGTGGGTTAGCAGCCTTATTTATTGTCGCCTTAGTTATCATTGCCACAACCAATATGCGTATTATCCAGGCTGACATGGTTTATAAGCGCGGCAAGCCATTTGACGACCAGGCCACACGAACCGGCAACCCACAAGCCTGGGACATCGCCATTGGTATTTACGACAAAGCCATTGAAATGGCGCCCAAAGAAGATTTTTACTACTTGTTCTTGGGGCGGGCATATCTGGAACGAGCGACCCTGGCCCAAACACCGGAAGAACGAGATGATTTATTGGAACAAGCCATGTCCCGCTTGCTGGAAGCCCAGCGTATCAATCCGCTCAATACAGACCATACAGCCAACCTGGCTCGGCTTAACACCCGTTGGGCAGAGTTAAGCGCAGAGCCTTCGGTGCGGCGAGAGCACGTCAATTTGGCAGATCAATACTATCAGGCAGCTTTGCAACTGAGCCCAAACAATGCTGTGATTCGCAATGAGTATGCCCGGTTGGTGCAAGTTTTGGAGAATGATTGCGATCGCGCTATTCAGATGTATAAGGATTCGCTAGGTGTTGATCCTTATTACAGCCTTACTTACTTTGCCCTGGCTGATGCATATGTGGCTTGTAGCGCAGACCAGCCGGAGGAGGCTCGTATTAGTGCCTATCGCCAGGCGGTTTCTTATGCCAAAGAGGGGTTGTTGCGGGATGAACGAAATGCGCGGGCGTGGTTGCAGGTAGGCCAGTTGTATCAGCAGTTGGGTGAGTATGAAAGTGCGCTGAATGCTTATGAGCAGGTGCAAGTATATGATGTGAATGGGCAAATTCCGGCCTGGAATTTGGATTTTTTGATGGCAACGGCGTATTTGCAACTGGGGAATGTGCAAATGGCGAAGCAATTGGCAGAGCAGGCGTTGGCTGTGGCGCCACCGCAAGCAGCTGAACAAATTCAGGCGTTTTTGGCGCAGGTGGATGCCTCGCAACAGTAATTGTGCGGGAGAAACGGCCGTATCATGACCACATTCATTGTCATCTTCCTGTTAGCTCTCTCCCTTACCCTCGTCGGCACAAACTGGGCCCGCCGCTTGGCTCTTTGGTTGGGCTTTGTAGATGTGCCTGCTCAACGCAAACTACACGCCGAACCAATTCCCCTTATGGGCGGGGTCGCTATCTTCGGCGGGGCGATTGTAGCCATATTGCCCTTCCTTTCTGTTTTACCTCGTCCGGTCATTGCTGTATGGTTATCCAGTGCTATTGTTGCCCTCACCGGCCTTGTTGATGATCGGTTGGGATTGCCTGCCTGGGTAAAGCTGTTAGGTCAGTTTATCGGCTTTCTCGTTCTGGCCGCGTTTGATATTCGTGTCAAGTTGCCATTACCTGATATTTTGGATTACGTCATTACCTTTCTGTGGCTGGCCGGAATTAGCAATGCCGTTAATTTTTTGGATAACATGGATGGGCTAAGTGCCGGAATTAGCGCAGTATCGGCCGCATTTATTATGCTATTGGGGTTACAGAACGGGCAATTTTTGGTGGCGGCCGTGGCAGCAGCAATACTGGGTGCGTGTGTCGGCTTTTTGCGCTATAACTTCAAACCGGCGCGAATTTTTATGGGAGATGCGGGTGCACTTTTTTTGGGTTTTTTACTGGCTGTGCTGGGGTTGCGCTTGCGTTTTCCGGAAAATGTGAATTTTGTTACCTGGATGGTCCCGGTTTTTATTCTCGGATTGCCTATTTTTGATACCACATTGGTGGTGATTTCTCGGTTGCGGCGTGGATTGAGTCCGCTGACAGCCGGGAAGGACCATATTAGTCACCGGCTGGTGGCAATGGGATTTAGCCAACGAGAAGCGGTGCTGATTTTGTATCTTGTAGCAGGCATGTTTGGTATGGCCGGGTTGTTTATTACTGAAGCGTCGGTTGTGGAAGGTTATACGATTGGCGGAACGGCCGTTTTGGTGGCCGCATTTGCTATCTGGCGACTGGAACGTTGGGTTGAACAGCCACTATCAGCGAAAAGGGAGGTCCACACAAGCGAAAATGAGCAAGCGTAAATCCGGGAAACAGTCTGCGCGTCAGCGAAGACTGGAAGCGCGTCGCAAACAGCAACAACAAAATCGAATGATCGCCATCGGTGGTGGCATTTTATTGGTTTTGGTTGTCGGCTTTGTTGCCTGGCAACTGTTGGGCACTATCAGTGGTAGCCCGGAAAATAGTGGAGGTGAGAACATAATGACAGGAGAACGGCCGTTAGCGGCTATCGAACCAGCACGCCGCAACAACTATTACAACAAATACCCTGACATGATAATAGATACCAACAAGGAATACGAAGCCATCATTCGCACCGAAAAAGGAGATATGCGCTTTCGCCTTTTCGACGACGACGCCCCCCTTACCGTCAACAACTTCGTCTTCCTGGCTACACAAGGCTTTTACGATAACACCACATTCCATCGTGTGCTTGCCAACTTCATGGCTCAGGGCGGCGATCCAACTGGCCTTGGTAATGGTGGCCCCGGCTACCAGTTTGAAGACGAAACAGATAATGGCCTGGTATTTGACCGACGCGGGTTATTGGCAATGGCCAATGCTGGCCCGAACACCAATGGTAGTCAGTTCTTCATCACCTTTGCCCCTACCCCCTGGTTAGACGGTAACCACACCATTTTTGGCGAGCTAATTGAAGGGGATGAGGTATTGAGTTCAATTACTTTGCGCGATCCACAACTGTTTCCGGCTACGCCTGGTGATACCATTGTGAGAATTGACATAATCGAAAAATAGTTGACTTCCATTTCTCACGTTGCTATACTTGCATTTACATTTCAATCAAAAAAAGACGGTGAATGGGAGGAGTAAGCGGTTTGCTGCGCACATAGAGAGTACAGGCCATAGGCTGAAAGCCTGTACACAGCCAGAGCCGCTGAAGGTCGCCCAGGAGTTGTTTTGGTGAACAGGAATGCGCCTGCTAGCCAAAGCCGGGTTCGCCCGTTATCGCGTCAATGAGTGCCCATCGATAGTTACTGTTGCGATGGGAATCAAGGTGGTACCGCGTGAGAGAACTCTCTCGTCCTTGACTGGATGAGAGAGTTTTTTGGTTGTGTAAACAATAGACGCATCAAATTTTGAAGCTGGAGAATTGCGAATGTCTGAAATGCCGAAAGCATATGATTTTAAGGATACGGAACAACGTCTTTATCAATGGTGGGAAGAAAATGGCTGGTTTAAGCCAGAAGTGAATCCTGATGGCAAGCCGTTTGTGATTTCCATGCCGCCACCAAATGTGACCGGTGAATTGCATATGGGTCATGCTATGTTTGTGGCGCTGGAAGATTTGATGATACGGCGGGCCCGGATGCAGGGACGGGCGGCTTTGTGGGTTCCGGGTACGGATCATGCTGGTATTGCGACGCAGTTGCAGGTGGAGAAGATGCTGATGCGTGAGGGGACTTCTCGCCAGGAGATTGGGCGTGAGGCGTTTTTGCAGCGTACATGGGCCTGGAAGGAGAAGTATGGCGGGTATATTACCCAACAGTTGCGGGCGCTGGGTGCTTCGTGTGATTGGGATCGGGAGCGGTTTACACTGGACGAGGGGCTCTCGCGGGCGGTGCGTGAGGCGTTTGTGCGGCTGTATGATATGGGGTTGATTTATCAGGCGGAGTATTTGGTGAATTGGTCGCCTGGTTTGCAGACGGCCGTTTCTGATTTGGAAGTGGAGTACAGCGAGGAACCGGGTAAATTGTATTATTTTAAATATCCGGTGAAAGACGGTGGGTATATTCCAGTAGCGACAACACGGCCAGAGACAATTTTGGGTGATACGGCCGTTGCTGTCCATCCGGAAGATGAGCGTTATCGGGACTATATTGGCAAAACAGCACTCGTTCCCATTCTCAATCGGGAAATTCCCATCATTGCCGATGAATATGTGGAGCGAGAATTTGGTACGGGTGCGCTCAAAATCACCCCTGGCCACGACCCCAACGACTTTGAAATTGGCCGTCGGCATAACCTGCCCATTGTCAATGTGATGAACAAAGATGCTACCATGAATGAAGCTGCTGGTCCTTATAACGGTCTGGATCGGTTTGAGTGTCGCCAAAAGCTCTGGGCAGATATGGAAGCAGCCGGGCTTACTATCAAGGTGGAAGATTACACCCTCAGCGTTCCTCGTAGCCAACGCGGTGGCGAGATTATTGAGCCACTGGTGAGCAAGCAATGGTTTGTGGATGTGGAGCCGATGGCCAAAATGGCATTGGCGGCAGTGCATAACGGCCGTATTCGCATCGTTCCCGATCGCTTCGTAAAGGTATGGGACAACTGGCTGGAAAACATCCGCCCCTGGTGCATCAGTCGCCAGCTCTGGTGGGGACACCGCATCCCTGTATGGTATTGCGACGACTGTGGCGCTCAGACCGTCACCCGTGAAGATCCATCCCATTGCGGCACATGTGGCAGCTCCAATATCTGGCAAGACCCAGATGTGCTCGACACCTGGTTCAGCAGCGGCTTGTGGCCATTTTCTACACTCGGTTGGCCTGATCAGACACCCGATCTGGAAAAATTCTACCCAACTGACATCATGGAAACTGGTTACGACATCCTCTTTTTCTGGGTAGCCCGAATGGTCATGAGCGCATTGCTCTTTACAAACAACATTCCCTTCCATACAGTCTATTTACATGGGTTGGTGCGGGATGAACACGGCCGCAAGATGAGCAAAACATTGGGGAACGTAACCGATCCCCTGAAAGTCATGGCTGAATATGGCACCGATGCCTTGCGATTCACCCTCCTCACTGGCGGCACACCTGGTAACGACCTGAATTTGTCCCTGGATCGTGTGGCCAGCAACCGCAACTTTGCCAACAAAATCTGGAATGCGGCTCGCTTTATTACCCGCAGCCTCGACAAGGCAACAGCCGCCGATGCCACCGATTCGCCCGACTACACCATTGCCGATAAATGGATTCTGACCCGCCTGAGTGAAATCATCGAAACGGCCGATCGACTCATGGACAGCTACCACTACGGTGAGGCTGGTCGCCAGGTGTACGAATTCCTGTGGGGTGAATTCGCTGACTGGTACGTGGAACTGGCCAAGGTGCAACTGGCTGAAGGTGGACAGCGGGCATGGACAACATTGGCCGTGCTGCGGCAGGTAATGGACGACTGCTTGCGTTTGCTCCATCCGTACATTCCTTACGTGACAGAAGAAACATGGCAACAGCTTAAAAAGGCATTCCAGACGGCCGATTTAGGCATTGCGCCAGCAGAAGGGTGGGCAGATGCACTCATTATTGCCAAATGGCCGCAAGCGGGCGAACGTTGGCCGGAAGCCAAAGCTGCCTTTGAGCAAATAATCGAACTGGTACGGTCGATTCGAGCGGTGCGAGCAGAATACAAAGTAGCGCCTGCCCGCAAGATTGAGGCGATGATTGTGGCTGGTGAACAGGCCGAGACGTTAGCCCAACAACGGCCGATTCTTGCCTTCCTGGCTCGCCTGGACGAAGCAAAACTGCAAATCCTGGACGATGCAAATGCCCCCGCCCAGGCCGTCACCATTCCACTTGGAAACATTACCTGCTATCTGCCATTGGCCGGCATGGTAGATTTGGAACAAGAAAGAGCACGACTCACCAAAGAACTGGCAGACCTGGAAAAAGAAATCAATCGGTTAACCAACTTGCTCAACAGTCCATTTGCCGAAAAAGCCCCCGCCCATCTTGTGCAAAAAGAGCGGGACAAACTTGCTGCTGCCCAGGCCAGCTACCAGGAAATTCAGGAACGATTGTCATCTCTGTAAAGGAGGATGTAATGGGTCACAAACCAACAGGCATCAAGGCAAATCGTTCTGCCCGCACCTTGACAATCACCTGGGACGACGGTCACATTAGCGAATATTCCTTTGCCGGGTTACGGGCCATTTGCCCATGTGTGGAATGCAAAGGCGGGCATGAAAATATGGGTACACCTGCCGATCCCCGACTAGTGCGGGAAGCACACAACCCAGACTTGAATTTACAGCAAATACAGCAGGTAGGTGGATACGCCATCCAATTTATGTGGAGCGATGGTCACTGGGCAGGTATTTACACTTGGGAATATTTGCGTCAGGCATGTCCGTGTGAGGTTTGTGCCACTGACGATTAGTGGTATATTTTTGTTGATGCAGCCGACAATAAGAACCGCAATGCTCATTTAGTGTGGGCATTGCGGTCTTGTTTTTGCACTTGTTTGTGTTTTGGTGGCTTGTTTTGGAAGGAGGCTATTGTATGAAGATAAAGCCTGGAAATATTCGGTCGTATTTTCGGAAAGAGTATATCTGGCAAGCGTTGCTAACGTTTGTTTTGCTGACGTTTGGTTCTACACTGGCTGCATTTAGCTACGTGGTTTTTCAAGTTCCCTTTAACATTGTAGCTGGGGGATTATCAGGTTTGAGTATTGTGATTAATCATTATACGGGCTGGCCAGTTGGGCTTATGTACTGGGTTATGAATATGCCTTTGCTAATTTTGGGCTTTTACTATTTGGGGCGGTGGCGGTTTGTGATGCGTACTTTGTTTGCAGCGACTATTTTTGCCACAGCGACGGATTTGTTTCATTTTTATTTACCACAAATCATGTCGTCTTTTCCTTTGACAAGTGATTTGTTGTTGAGCAGTGTGTATGGGGGGATTGTTGGCGGGATAAGTGCTGGTCTGGTGTATCGCTCTGGTAGTACCTTCGGGGGTACGGGGATTATTGGCCGGGTTATTCAGCAGCGAACTGGCCTGCCGTTGAGCCAGTCTTATTTTTTTACGGATGGAGCGATTATTGTGCTGGCGGGTGTGGTGTTTGGCTGGGAAGTTGCCTTGTATGGGTTGCTGGTTTTGTTTTTAAGTGGGCTGGCTTCGGATTATACGCTGGAAGGGCCAAGTAGTACGCGTGTGGCTATGATTATTACGGATTATCCTCAGGAGATGAGTCAGGCGTTGATGCAGTGGCTTAATCGGGGGGTGAGTTATTGGCCGGTGACGGGCGGATATACAGGCAGTGGGCATTATTTGGTTATGTGTACGATTTATCGGCCACAGGTGAATGATGTGAAGCGGATTGTGGGTGAGGTGGACCCACATGCTTTTTTGACTATTGGAGTTGGTCATCAGGCTGTTGGGGAAGGTTTTGGTGCGTTTCGGCCACAGGTGGCTTCTTTGAGGCGGAAGTAGTGGAGGGGTTGAGGGTGGTTATCGGGGCCATCGTTTTCGTGCCCAGGTGAGTAGGGTGCGCCCGCTGATGGCCATGATGGCGGCGAGGATGTTGAAGAGGATGTCGCGTGGGTCGAAGATGCGATTGGGTAGCAGGAGTTGGATGAGTTCGTCGAGTGTGCCGAGCAGGGAGGTGATGAGGATGGCGAGTAGGGGGGGAGAGGGAACAAAACGGCCGTTTTGGCTGCGTTCTATGAGTGCTTCGTGTATAAGTAATGCCAGGACGCTGTATTCTATCAGGTGGCTGCGTTCTTCCGGGATGGTCATCCGCAGGAGGGCAATCAGGTAAACGGCGATGATGCTCAGGCCGATCCCAATTTCTACGCCGCCGGGCCTGGCTTTTATACCGAGGGCAAGAACGGCCGTGCCTATCAGAATCAGCCCCAGCCAGAAAGCAGCAGTAATAAGACCTTGTGCTCGCAGGAATCCAGCCGCTGTCTGAGCCAATCCTAGTGAGGAGAAAATTGCGATTAAAACGGCCGTTGTCCAACCCCACAAGCGACGCTCACGAATTGAAGAAAAAAACATAAACAAAACCCACATAAATAGCGATCAGACTGATTCAAATTTCATAAAAGCACCATCTGCCAGTCCTAATATACCCTGTAACCTCAAACAGATTTGCCATCAAGTCCACCGTTAGGGCAAGATGGAGAGTGGGTATTCGAATCGCCTCTATTACTCCTCGTGAAACTTGAACGATGCCAGAATACGGCCAAAGACCTGGTTCTCCTGATATTGGTTTCCTTCATCAATAAGAGCCCACCCGGTACCTTCCCACTGCCACAGCGCAACAGTACCATGGGAAGCTGTCAATACATAAATCCCGTTACTCTTGCTGTTCCTATATTGGATGACCTCAACCTGGATACCATTGATCGTTTTGGATGAAATGAGCGCACCCTCAATAAAAGCCTCCCGAAAGCGTTCATACGTTTCTGCGAAAGTTAACAGATTATCACCGACTGTATCCTGCCAACAAGCTGAGAAATTAATCAGCTTGATAGAAGACGGATAGAACTGGTAAAGCGCAGCGCACTCGATGCCATCAGGCCCGACGAGTACCCAATCTCCTGGGAGTTCCAATTCGAAACCCTGTCTACTGTGGACTTGCCAGCCAGTTGTGCTCGGAGAATCTGTAGGTTGGCGCGGCACTACTGTTGGCGTTGCCGTTGGCATGGTGGTAGGCGTAGCGGTTGGTGTGATCGTGTTGGTAGGCATCGCTGTCGGCGTAGGCGTACTGGTGAATGTCACCGTTGGCGCAGGCGTATCGGTCGGCAAGCGTGCTACAGATGTTGTAGGCGTGGCGGTCGGCGCGGACACTTGTGCACAGGCGGAAAAGATGATGGTTGCCAGCAAAATCCAAACAA
>RFGV01000412.1 GCA_003696605.1 Chloroflexota bacterium
ATTGTGTTGTGGATAGGCGTGGCTATCATTGCCCTGCCGGCGCTGCAAGGGTGGCAGTATGTCACGCTCATTTCCCCCGTTTTTGTCACCCTGCTGCTGACGCGGGTAAGCGGCATCCCCATGCTGGAGAAGCGGGCGGATGAGAAGTGGGGCGGCCAGCCGGAGTATGAGGCGTACAAGCAGCGCACGCCGGTGCTGATTCCCCGCTTATAACCCGAACAATCCCGTCCAATCCCCTCGTTTCCATACTATCTTTGGGCTTTGGGAATGTTTTTTCCCGAAGCCTCTCCTGTTATGGTTAACATAACACACTTGATTTTGTATATTCCAAGTAAGCGTAGTGGAATTGTGAAGGGGAAGGTAATTAGTCATTGGCTGTCAGCTGCCATCTACTGTTTTTCATTCACCAAACTTTTATTTTGTGAATGGTTAATACTCGATAGAATACCCTTATCTGTTTTTGGGAGGCAGTAGGGTGGCTGACTTTTTCAATGAGCTTGTTTTTCGGGTTTCTATTTTGTCCTGGCTGGACTGGTTAGATCTGGCTCTGGTAACGGCCGTTTTTTACACCCTCGTCAATCTTGTCCGCCGTAGCCGAGTTGCGTTTTTGTTGCGCGGGGTATTATTGCTGGGCGCTTTATTGGTGGGCATTTCCTTGCTGCTTCCCCTCCCCACTTTTGACCTCATCGTTCGCCTCACGTTGATTGCCCTGCTGATTGCCCTGCCTGTTATCTTTCACCAGGAACTACGTCGCCTGCTGGAGCAACTGGGGCGTAGCATTGGTCTGACTCGCGCCGCCCGACAAACGGCGACTGAAACGGTACTGTTACCTCTAGTGCGGGCAGTAGAAAATCTGTCTCGTGCCCAGATTGGTGCTCTCATTGTACTGGAAGGGGATATATCTCTACACGAAGTCATTGAGACGGGTATTCCTATCAATGGTCAGGTTTCTAGCGAGTTATTACAGGCTATTTTCTATCCCAGCAATCCGCTACACGACGGGGCAGCAATTATTCGGGGTAATCAGGTTGTTGCGGCGGGGTGTGTGTTGCCACTCACCCAAAAGCATCTGGCTGCTTCGCGTCGTCTGGGGACGCGGCATCGGGCGGCTGTGGGCATTAGTGAGGTGTCGGATGCGTTGGCGATTGTTGTCAGTGAGGAAACGGGGCAAATTTCTGTTGCCCAACATGGGCAGCTGGAACGGCCGTTAGACCCAACAGCTTTGCGGGAAAAAATTGTCCGTTTTTCTCATGAGCCTCCCCGTCCGGCCACACAACCTCTTTCCTGGTCATCGCTGTTTCGGCAAACTCGGGAGCGGTGGCGCACAGAGGGAAACGGCCGTTCTCTGCGCCATCACATAAGTAACGGCGGGCTGTCTCTCCTGTTTGCGGCACTTGTGTGGTGGTTTGTGCTTAACACAACTGCACCCATCCCCCGCTTGCGAATTGAAGGCGTGCCCCTTAAGGTAACCGGTTTGCCCGCAGATATGGCCTTGCTGGTTCCACCACCGCGAACTGTCGATGTCATCATTCAGACCACGGCCGAAACCGTTCCCAGCTTGAGTACGGCCAGTCTGGAAGCAACCATTTCATTGGAGAATTTGCCTCCTGGTGAACATGCTGTGCCGGTAACGGCCGTTTCTCGCACCAATACCCCCATGCGCATCATCGAAATCCAGCCCACCACTGTAAACCTGCAACTGGCCGCCATCATTACCCGCACATTCCCCATTTTTGTCCAACTGGAAGACGAAGACCGACTGACACCCGCCTATCAAATTGCCGGTTTGCCCACCACCACACCAACGCTGGTAACCGTTCGGGGCGCAGAACCTCTGGTAGAGGCCGTAGATCGGGTACAGGCGACCGTATCAGTAGCCAATGTGAGTGCCTCGTTGCAAGAAATACGGCCGTTGCGGGCTCTGGACCAAAACGGGAACGAAATAACAGGGCTGGAGTTTCAACCAGAGCGGGTACAAGTGAACGTGACCATTACACGCCGCCAAAATGCCCGCGATGTCGGGGTGCGGCTAATAACCAGCGGTGAACCCGCCGCCGATTACTGGTTAAGCGGCATGAACGTCACGCCCGCCACCGTAACACTCAATGGACCGCCAGCCTTGTTAAATGAAATAGGCAGTTTTGTGAACACTGTGCCGGTGAACATTGATGGCGCAGCGGGGAATATCACGGCCACTGTACCACTAGACCTGCCAGTGGGGGTAACGGCCGTTAATCAGCAAGGCCAAACCATTGGCACAGTCACCGTTCATATTCAAGTAAGTCCACGTCAAGGCGATCTGCTAATCGAACGGCCAGTGGAACTAAGCCAACGGGGAGACGAAACGGCCGTTATCATCGACCCCCCCACCATCGAACTCCTCCTCAGCGGCCCGTTACCCATCCTATCCGAAATCGAACAAAACCCCAATCTGGTGCGCGTACTCATCCCCCCCATCACCCTACAACCCGGCCAAAACCTGGAACTCACCCCCGACATCATCACCCC
>RFGV01000036.1 GCA_003696605.1 Chloroflexota bacterium
GTCAGCCCGCCCGTGCTGGCGATGAACAGCCAGTGGTCAGCGCTGCTCACCAGACTCATGAAGAAGGGGGGCATCTGGTCGTAGTGGGCAATGTGGTAGAAGGTTTCGCCCATGAGCTGCACAAAGCCGCCGGTTGTTTGGAAAGCAGAGTGAATGAAGGGGGTTGACCCCAAATAAACTTGATTTGATTGTGTCATGGTTTATGCTTTGATGATATTAAGGTCGTTGATAAACGCGCACGTAATCTACTCGCATTTGCTGTGGGAAAACGGTTGTTTGGCTTGGGGGACCAGGCCAGTTACCACCAACTGCTACATTTAATATAAGGAAAAAGGGGTGATCGAAGACCCATTTTCCGGGTACATTTTCGGGCGTAATGGCAAAGACAGGGTTGTCGTCAACGTACCAGGTAATGGATTCCGGCTCCCATTCGACGGCATACACGTGAAAATCATCGGCAAAAGGCTCGCCATTCGGGAGCGTGTAAGGCTGCCCCACACCATTGCCTCCGGAGTAGCCAGGGCCATGGACAGTAGTGTAAATGGTGTGTGGTTCTTGCCCGATATTTTCCATGATGTCAATTTCGCCTATGTTGGGCCAGTTCCCTCCTTCTGTGCCTAGCATCCAGAATGCAGGCCAGATGCCTTGACCACGGGGAATTTGGATGCGGGCTTCGAAACGGCCGTACAGCCAGCTATGCAGCCCCTCGGTCTTCATCCGTGCCGATGTGTAGTTACTGCGGATAAATTCTTCTTCGCGGGCTTCAATGATGAGCAAACCATCTTCCAGCCGTACATTTTCCGGCCGTTCAGTGTACCATTGCAGCTCACGATTACCCCAACCACCATTGCCCCGCCCCAGATCAAACGCCCAATTTTCCCGATTGATTTCCTCACCATCAAATTCATCCTGCCAAACCAACACCCATCCTTCACGCTCCCATTCGGGAGTCGGCGTTGCGGGAATTGGCGTTGGGGTGGGAGATACCTGGAGCACCTCTTTTCCTGTACAGCCCACACTGACAACAAGAAATAAAAGAATGAACAAACGGCGCATACTCATCTCTTTAATCAGACAGTATATGGTGCGTACCAGATAAAGAGCAGATACGCACCATGTTGTCTGTGTCGTTTATTTTTCAACACCTGTGATTACCACACCTTGCATGAATTGCTTTTGGGCCAGGAAGAAAACAATAATGGGAATAACGGCCGAAATAAGTGATGCTGCTTGAATCAGGTTGGTAGACTGAGAATACAGGTTGTTGAATGCAGTCAAACCCACAGTAATGGGGAATTTTTCGGGATGACCAGCCAGGTAAATCAGTGGCCCAAAGAAGTCATTCCAGGCATAGAAGAAGTGGAACAAAGCAACGGCCGTTAACGCAGGCCCCGACATTGGTAAAATCACCGATGTAAAAATACGAAATGGACTGGCCCCATCAATCATGGCCGCCTCATCCAAATCACGGGGAATTCCCAAAAAGAACTGACGCATCAAAAACACATTCGTCCCCCAAGAGAAAAAGGTCGGCACAATCAACGGCAGCCAGGTCCCAACCCACCCCAACTTCAGAAAAACAAAATACGTTGGAATCAACGTGACCGCACCCGGCAAAATTACCGTAGAGAGCATCAGCATAAACAAAACACCCTTGCCAGGAATACGGAACCGGGCAAAACCATATGCCACCAACGCCGACGACATGACAGCACCAAAAGTTGTAATCGCTGCATAAAAAAACGTATTACGCAGCAAAACCAAAAAATCAATTGTATTCCACGCTTCCACAAAATTTTCCCACTGTGGATCTGGCTCCCAGGCTCGTTCAAGTTGTCGCCACTGCCCTTCCCATTCAAACGGCCCAGCCTCTGGATTCTGGGGATCTACAAAAAAACTACTTTTTCGCCCCTTCTTGTAAAGAGCCAATTCCCGAATCTCACCATTAATAGGCACCAGATAAATGCCATACTCTTCCCCTTCATAAACAAACTTCCGTTCCGAAGCTGGCCACCAGGGCGCGCCAACTTCCGAAAACTGATTATCCGTTTTTAAGGCCGTCACAATCCCGTATGCCATTGGAATAAGAAAAAGAAACAATACAGCCAGAGCCAACCCAGTAAGTGCCAGCTTCATCCCCGCCACTCTGATTCTCTTAGGTACAACTTGTGATTTAGGTAAGGCCTTCACACTCATTTACTGTTCCTCCGCCGCATAATAAACCCAATACCGAGCCGTCCCAAACAAAATAATGGTAATTACAAGCGCCACAATAAACATGAGCCATGCCAATGTCGCCCCATATCCCATATTGAAAAACGTAAACGACTGTTTGTAAAAATAAACCATATAGAATCGGGTTTTACCTTCAGGAAAACCAGTACCGCCATTGAGAACAAACGGTGCCAAAAAATACTGTAACGAGCCAATCACCCCCAATACAAGTTGATAAAAAATCACAGGAGTAATCAAAGGAATCGTGATGCGAATAAATCGCTGCCACCAACTCGCACCATCAATTTGAGCTGCCTCATAAATTTCTGTGGGAACACTTTGTAAACCTGCCAGGAAAATAATCATGGCATTCCCCACACCCCACAACCCAAACATTGTATAAGCATAATAAACAAGCCTGGGATCAGCCAACCAACGAATTCCATTTGTGCCGGTAGCCTCAATCCCTGTCAATTTCTCAATTAAAATGTTAATCCACCCTGTTTGCTCATTCAGCACACCATTCCACATAAGAACTGTGGCCACCAGGGGAATCATAGTCGGCATGTAAAAAAGCGTGCGATAGAGATTTTTGCCGATAACATGCTGTGAATTCATCAAAACAGCAAGGAACAACGCAAAACCAAGACCAATAGGCAATGAAATGGCAGCAAAATGAATAGTACGTATAAAAGAAAGTCGTACTTCTTCATCAACAAACAAGGCGCGACGCCAATTTTCAAAGCCAACAAAAGTTGCCTGGTCGGGAACGGCGGGGTTGAAATCGTAAAGCGAGAACACAAAAGAAGCAATCATGGGGAAAAAATAGAAAAGCAGGAAGCCAATCATCCAGGGACTCAAAAAGACAAGTCCCCAACCCGCTTCTCTTTTCTCTGATTTGGACAGCTTGCGCCTTGCTTTGGCTCGACCTTGCCTCAAGAGGCTAATACCTTCAAATACAGTCATCACACCACCTCCGGGATGGATGATAAGACAGCCCGGCTCTTTTTGGGGAGCCGGGCTGCTATCTACTCATGTTACCCTGTGCTTATTTTGCCGCGTCGAAGATTTCTTGCAAATCTGCAACTAATTTGTCAATTTCTGCGTCAACATCCACACCGGGGGTATTGGCCAGGAACTCCCAGAATTCATTGTAACGGTCGGTCGTCTCCTGGAAGCTGGGCATCCAGCTTTCATGGTTGGGGTTGTCAGCATAAGCCATGGCCTCTACAACCACATCCCAATTAATATCGTCTTTGTCTGGGAAGTTGGTTTCCTGATAATTCTGGAAGTAGTTGTCTTGTAAGGAGAGACGTGCCGGCATACCACCGTAGATGTTTAGTAGTTCTGTGGCGTGCTCTGGGCTGAGCATGTAAGTGAGCACCTGGAAGGCCTCATCTGGGTTGGGGCAGCCCTTGAGGATGCCAAAGGTATCGGCGTGCATCTTGGCTGTAATTGTGCCATTGTAGCTGGGGGTAGCTGCCAGATTCCAGTTGAAATCAGCATCGCCCAAGGCCCAGGGAGCAACGTACCACATGTGAATGTGGATCATGCCCATGTTACCAGAGGAGAAGGGACCACCAGGACCCTGCAGGAAGTCGGCACCACCGTAGGGGCCGTTGGGAATGAACCAATCTTCCCACCAACCTTTATATGTCCATTTCCAGGCTTCGCGCCAGTGTTCTGGTACCTGGGCATTGCCATTTTCATCTACCAGAGAGCCGGCGCCAAAGAAGGTGCCAATACCACGTGGGTCTGTCCATTGATTCATGAAGCCGAACTGCACGATATTTTCTGGGTCGAATTCTTCCATAGTGGCATCATTGCCGTTTTGGTCCACTGTCAGTTTCATGGCTACTTCGCGCAGGGTGTCCATGTTCCATTCGTGCTCTACGCCATTTTCATCTACCCATGGTTCGCCATGGTGGGCTGGTGGATAGGGTAACCCGGCTTCATCAAAGAGATCGGCGTTGTAGATGATGAAAGAGGGGAAGATGGCAAAGGGAATACCCAGCTGGCCTTCTTCTTTTACCTGGTAGAAATCAACCAGGCTGGGGTCAAAGTCGCTGAGGTCGTAGTTGTATTTGTCGATCAGGGGTTGCAGGTCTAGCCAGGCACCTTTGAAGCTGTCGCGGCCACGGATACCAACGGGGCCAACAATGCAGGGTGCATTGCCAGCGGCGATTTGGGTAGCTAGCGTATCGTAGGCACTGTCATTGTCGACGATTTCCAGCTTGAGTTCGATCTTGTCCTGGCTGGCGTTGTAGGCTTCGACAAAGGCTTCTTGGCCAGGGATGGCGCCTTCGTCGGTGCCAGCACCTAAACCGACAAACCAGCGGATTTCAACTTTGTCACTGGAGGCTTCTTCGGCGGGGGCTGCTTCTTCTTCTGCCGGAGCTGCTTCCTCTTCAGATGGAGCAGCTTCTTCTTCGGCAGGGGCGGGCTCTTCGGCCGTTTCTTCAGTGGTAGATTCTTCAACAGCGGCGGGTTCTTCGGCCGTTTGTTCTGTATCGCTACCACCACAAGCGACCAGCACCATAGCCAGGACCAGCAATAAACTTAGTAAAAACCATTTCTTTTGTTTCATTTTTTATTCTTCTCCTAAATTTCAGGATAGTAAATTGGTCGAGTAAAAATTTATTGACTTTGACTGCTGATGGGGTTTCTTCGATATAGACCTCCTTTTTGAATTCAGCCAAACACTAATAAGAAAACGATTTCTCACAAACGCGGCGTTTTTGGGTATATTCTGAAAGCGTTTTCAGTATAGTAGCAATTAGAGATGCTGCTGTCAATACACTTTTACGGAAATCGGAAATTTTTTAAGTTGTTTCGGACTAAATCGCAAAAAAAACGAGAAAACGCTTTCTTTTATTTATTTACATTCAGGTTTTTTCACGTTACAATGGGTCAGAAGGAGTGTCGAGATGTCCAATAATGACAACAAAGTTACTATTTTGGATATTGCCAAAAGGGCAAATGTGTCTCCCAGCACTGTTTCGCGTGTTTTAAGAAACTCGGCTAGTGTTGCACCGGGCAAACGAGAAGCTGTGATGAAAGCGGTGGCAGAGTTGGGGTACCGGCCGAATATTTTTGCTCAAAGTCTGGCTAGTGGCCAATCTATGACAATTGGTGTATTGACACAGAATTTTGGTAGTCCATTTTATGATGGCATTTTGGAAGGAATTTTGCTGGGATTGGATGGCAGTGAATATTGGCCATTATTTGCTGACGGCCGTTGGCAAACTGAAATTGAGCTGCGTGGGTTGGATTTTCTCCTGCAAAGACGGGTAGATGGTATTATTTTGGTGGGGGGACAAATTCCCGAAGAACGTTTGCGTAAAGTAGCGAAGGAAATCCCGGTGATTGCAGTAGCTCGCGAGTTAAAAACGATGCCAGAAAATTGCATTTACCTTAAAAATTTTGAGGCTGCCTATCAGGCTACGCAATATTTATTGGAAATGGGACATCGAGACATTGCACATATTACGGCTACAGTTCCATATCTGGATTCGGTGGATGATATTTTGCAACGATTGCGTGGGTATGAACAAGCGTTGCGGGATGCAGGCCTGGAGCCTGATCCACGCCTGATTGTAGAGGGGAATCTGCAACAGCAATCCGGTGTACTGGCAGTGGAAATGTTGCTGGCACGGGGACGGCCGTTTAGTGCCATATTTGCTGCAAATGACCAGATGGCTTTTGGTGCTCGCCTGGCCTTATATCGGCGGGGCATTCGTGTACCAGAAGACGTATCGCTGGTGGGCTTTGATGATGAATCCTCAGCTGCTTACATGGTGCCCCCCCTGACAACCGTTCGCCAGCCATCTATTCTTATGGGACAAGAGGCAGCCAAAGCCATGCTAGCCTTGTTAAACGAACAATCCCCCAAACTGCCTGTTTTTGAAGGGGAATTGGTAATTCGAGAATCTGTCGCCAGACAGCGTTAGATAGACTTTTTCATGCCAAAGATTATAAGCAGGTGATTGCTGTGCTTCGTGTTTGTTATTGATATACATAAAGAACCGGTACGAAGTAGGAGTAATTGGCCTATCCCCTGCAAAACCAGCCAGAAAACGGCCGTTTCCTCCAACCAGGACAAATTGTCCCGACCAATCAGGACGGCCGTCTCATGACAACAAGATAAGAATGACCTACCCTGAAATTATCTCGTTACGTTCCAGGAGGTCATTCTCATGCGCAAAATTCTCAAATGGCTGGGGATCATCCTCGGCTCACTCATTGGATTGGTACTTATTCTGGCCGCCGTCCTCATCACCATCGGCACATCCCAACTCAACAAAACCTACGACATTGAACCGGAAACAATTGCCATTCCCACCGACTCCGATACCATCGCACGTGGCCAATACATCTATTCCACCACCTGTGCCAGTTGCCACGGCGACAACCTGGCCGGAACCTCCTTCTTCGACGATCCGGCATTAGGCAATATCCCCGCACCCAACCTGACAGCCGGAAACGGTGGCATTGGCAATACATACACAGATGCCGACTACGTACGCGCCATCCGTCATGGTGTACGGCCAGACGGTACGCCGTTAATGATTATGCCATCGAATGCGTTTTACTACTTCAGCGATGAAGATTTAGGTGCCATCATTGCTTACATTAAAAATGCCACGCCACAAAACCAGCCATGGCCAGCCAAACGCCTCAGCCCAATGGGTCGTATTTTGCTCGCAGCTGGTGCATTTGGTGATGTCCTGCACGCCGAAACAATTGACCACACAGGCCCCAGACCAACTGCACCAGCACAAGGGGTAACGGCCGTTTATGGTGAATATCTGGTCAACACCGGTGACTGCCGCAATTGCCACGGACCTGACCTAACCGGCCAGCAGCCAGGCGAACCCGGCGCCCCCTTTGCCCCCAATCTCACCTCCAGCGGCCATCTGGCTGACTGGTCAGCAGAAGATTTCATCGCTGCCATGCGCACCGGCCAAACGCCCGACGGCCACGAGATTGATGGGGACTTCATGCCCTGGGAACACATCGGCCGTATGACAGACGACGATTTAACAGCCATGTTCCTGTATCTGCAATCCTTACCCACCACAACAACGGAGTCAACAAAATGATTATTCTCAGACTTATCCACATTTTCTCCGCTATCTTTTGGGTCGGAACCTCCCTGTTCATGGTTGCTTTTCTCGAACCAGCCGTGCAATCATCCGGTCCGGAAGGGAGCAAGGTAATGCAAAAGTTGATCGGCGGCACGCGCTTTCCACTGGTCATTGCTCTATCCGGTTGGCTGACAGTCTTTTCCGGGCTGGGGATGTATTGGCTGATGACTGGCTTTAATGCCACCGTCATGTTCGAGACCCGCCTTCCCCTCACCCTGGGCGCGATTGCCGGCATTACAGCGGGGATTGTCGGCACAGTGATACAGGGACGCGCTGCCGGCCAATTGGGCACACTGGGGCAACAAATAGCTACGCAAGGTGCCCCGCCCTCCCCTGAGCAACTGGCCACGATGAGCGATTTGCAAGAGACCATCCAGCGCGGCAGCCGTCTCAGCGCAGTTTTGATGGTATTGGCCGTCATCGGCATGGTGATTTGAGCATATGCACCGCTAAAGATACCAAGGGTGCAGAGGGGAACCTCTACGTTCTTGTAAATGTACAAGTTACCGCTTGACTTTTAACACGGTATCTCTGCGGTGAATATTTGGATAAGTTCATAATCTGAATTTTATGGCACAGGAGATAAAAAATGAACAAACTCGTCTGGTGGTTCCGTATCGTTGGCGCGTTTTATTTCCTTCTGGGTGTTGGCTTTTTCCCGCCGATAAACGAAGCGCGCCTGCCGTTTATACTGCCCATGGATGCGCCGGAGACCAGCATTGCCTACAAAGCGGTGATTGATTGGACTTTCACCTTTGGCCTCGATTTACTCGTGACCGGTGCGTTCTTGCTCTACGCTTCTCGAAATCCATTGAAACACCTGAATCTGGTCTGGTTAATCATCTGGCTGGAAGCGATTCGCGGCATTGCCGACGACATTTACCACATTTCGCGTGGTTATACGTCGGTTCCGTTTTACATTGGCTTCATCGTCGTCCATTTCATCATCATCGCCACCGGTTTCACTCTTGTGCGTCAAGCCCAGGCCCAAGAAGCGGTTTGACAAAGGATGCAAACTTTCATGGAAAATCATCAAATAATCACTCGTATTGACCACAATGACCCGCGCTGTAAAGCGGCGGTGGCGGCCGAGCAGCGCCTGTTTGCGTTGTACGGTCTGGATTACACCGTTCATTTCGTGGAAATGGAAGAGCCAAACCTGTGCCTGCGCGTTCTGGAAGTGGGTGAAGGACGGCCGTTGCTCATGGTCCCCGGCGGTGCGGGAGACGCCGTCTTTTTTGCCCCCATCATGGCCCAACTGAAGGGCTGGCGCGTGATCGCCATTAATCGTCCCGGCGGCGGCATGAGCGATGGCGTGGATCACCGGCGGGTGGATGTACGCCGCCTGGCGGTGAACACCCTGCGCACGGTGGCCGACCACTTTGGCCTGGATCGTGTCCCCATTGTCTGCAACTCAATGGGCGGCTTGTGGAGTTTCTGGTACGCGCTTGAGTATCCGGAGCGGGTGTCGCAAATGGTGCAGATGGGCTGCCCGGCACTCTTTCTGGACACCAGCGCCCCCTTTTTCATGCGCCTGCTGAGCGTGCCCGGCATCAACAGTTTGGTTGTGAAAGCCATGCAGCCGAAAAGCGAGGCCGCCGCCCTGGACGGCTTGCGTTTTCAGGGCAGCAGCCGGGAAGACATTGACCGGATGCCTCAAGAGATTGCGGCTGCCGCGTATCACTTTTTCAATTTGCCCACCTATCTGGACACGTGGAAGACGCTCGTGTCCGCTGTGGCGTCGCTGCGGGGAGCCAATCCCCGGTATGCGCTGCCGGCGGAAGAGTTGGCGCGGGTGCAGCAGCCGGTACAGTTCATCTGGGGAGCGAATGACCCGTTTGGCAGCCTGTATGTGGCGCGGCAGGCGGCGCAAATCATCCCCAATGCCCGGCTGCATGAGATGAACACCGGCCATTTGCCGTTTCTGGATCAGCCGGAGGAAACGGGGCGGGTGATTCGGCAGTTTTTGGCGGAGGATGGACAATGAACCAGGATTTGACCGGCCTGGCCTGTACTCGCTCCGGCGCGCTGGCGGGCGCGGTGGCGGTGGTGGCGTTTACCATCATTCACCACATTTTCATCAGCAATATCTGGTTTTCGTTCCCCATGATGCTTGTCGCCGGGGCGGTGTGCGGCGGGTGTGTGGCCTGGAGTTTCGGGCAACCGGTGGAACGGCCGTCTCCCGGCCGATGGCTGCGTTACAAC
>RFGV01000413.1 GCA_003696605.1 Chloroflexota bacterium
TCATGAGCCGGTTTTGCCCCATACGCTTTCAGTGTTGGCCTGGCTGGTACAACTGGAAACGGCCGTTTTGGATGGAGAGCCACCTCAGACCGGGCCAATACAAGAAGCACGAGAAGCATTGGCTGACTGGGCAGCTCCGTTGCAGGCATATATCGGACGGGAAGTAGCAGGAGGAGTAAACGGCCGTTTACTCTTGCGGTTGGGCGCGTTATTCCACGACGTAGGCAAACGAGATACAATCAAAGTGGAAGAAAACGGCCGAATTCACTTTTACGGACATGAAACAGTAGGGGCCAAACTCACCGCCAGGCGATTACGCCAACTCACCTTTAGCAATCAGGCCATCACCCATGTACAAACCATTGTGGCTGGCCACATGCGTCCCCTTCATTTAGTCAACACTGGCCAATACAACCCATCACGCCGCACCATTTATCGCTTTTTTCAGGCTACAGGCGAGGCTGGGTTGGATATTTGTCTACTCACATTGGCAGACCATCTGGCAACTTTTGCCGGTGCAGGTCAGAATTGGTCAGCCTTGCTAACATTAGTGCGCCACTTGCTTCAAGCATGGTTTGAGCAAGCAGAAGAAGTGGTTACTCCCCCCCCCTTGTTAAATGGGCATGAACTAATGTCTGCCCTAAACTTGCCGCCTGGTCCAGAAATCGGCCGATTATTGCGCCTTATAGCTGAAGGGCAGGCCGCTGGAGAAATCCGTACACGAGAAGAAGCCCTGAAATTTGCCAGACAAGTAGCTGGTACAGGCTAAACCTAAAGAGTTGGCCCTGTTGGTCGCCGCAAATGGTCCATAAACTCATTCCGTGTCATAGGATTGGTCTTAAACGAACCCAACATGGTGCTGGTGACCATGCGGGGATGTTCCTTTTTGACACCACGCATCATAGAACACATATGCGCCCCTTCAACCACCACAGCGACACCTTGAGGCCGCAGGATTTCATCAATGAGTTCCGCAATTTGACGGGTCATCCGCTCCTGCACCTGTAAACGGCGAGCAAACATATCAACAATGCGAGGAATTTTACTCAGGCCAATGATCTTTTCGCCCGGAATATAGGCTACGTGTGCTCGCCCATAAAAGGGTAACATATGGTGCTCACATAGGCTGAAGTATTCGATATCTTTGACAATAATCATCTCGTCATATTCCACATCGAAGAGGGCGTCATTGACCAGAGCAATAGGATCAATGTTGTAGCCAGCCAGAATTTCATCGTACATCTTGGCTACCCGGTGTGGGGTGCGTTCCAGCCCCTCTCGTGTTGGGGATTCACCAACCGCTTGCAAAATCGTGCGTACGGCATCCTCAATGATTTGATGACGGTTGGTGTCAGGTGAAAAACGGCCGTTGTCCACATCCACCTCTATGTTCACCCCCACATTTTTATCAGAATTTGTCATATTACTACTCTCCCTCATTACAGCTTGTTCATAACCCAAAATCAGGCTCAAACAGCAAACAAACCATTATACCAGTTTAGACAAGCTGCCAATACACACGGGAGTGACTAATTTTGTAGGCATACGAAATCAATGACATGCTTCTTGTCAAAGGGACGCGCCCGGTTGTGCAGCTGACGTTGGTTCCAGGCATGGGCA
>RFGV01000414.1 GCA_003696605.1 Chloroflexota bacterium
CGTGTAAACAATTATGAATATTCTTTTTAGCCTCACCCTAATTATTAGCTTGCTTATTTTGGTCCTTATTAGCATAAGGCAGCAAGACCTGTTGGGTGAGGCTGGATAAAGACTGAGTATCTGCAAGCCATACACAAGCCGCCCAACAGGGCGGCTTTTTTGTTATGGTTGCAAGGAAGGAAAAGATGACAGCAAAAAGGTATCCATGTAATCGAGAGTGTCCCGGGAAACGGCCGTTTTCCCACCCCCTCCTTCTATATTCTTACAATCCACCAGCAGAAAACCCCGCGTTTTCTGCTTTTTCATTTCTACCCTCACCAAACCCTTTCACTATAAACCCAGATAACTAATAAAAGGAGAAAATCATGAACAAAATCAGGAGCGGCGGACAAATCATCTGGGAAAGCCTCATGCACGAAGGCGTCGAAGTCGTTTTCGGGCTACCTGGCGGTGCCATCCTCCCCACCTACGATGCACTCGCCAAATACGAATACCCCATCCACCACGTCCTCGTTACCCACGAACAAGGTGCAGCCCACATGGCCGATGGCTACGCTCGCGCCACCGGCAAAGTCGGCGTATGTATCGCCACTTCCGGACCTGGCGCAACAAACCTCATCACCGGCCTCGCCACAGCCTACATGGACTCCACCCCCATTGTCGCCATCACCGGCCAGGTTCCCACTTCCCTGCTTGGTCGTGACGGTTTCCAGGAAGCCGATGTACAAGGCATTAGCCTCCCCGTCACCAAACATAACTACCTCATTACCGACATCCATGACCTGCCCATGGCCATCAAAGAAGCCTTTTACATCGCCCGCACCGGTCGGCCAGGACCAGTACTCATAGACGTGTGCAAAGATGTACAACAAGCAGAAATGGAATTTGAATACCCGGCTACGATTCATCTGCCCGGTTACAACCCCAACATGAACGCCCCCGATCCCCAGGCTGTACAACGGGCAGCTCGTTTGCTTAACGAAGCCAAAAAACCGGTTATTGTTGCCGGACAAGGCGTATCTATTGCTCGCGCCGAGCAAGAACTCCGCGAATTGGCAGAAAAAGCACAAATTCCAGTAGCAACCAGCCTGCTGGGAATCGGTACATTCCCGGCAACGCACCCTCTTTCTATTAGCTGGGGTGGTATGCATGGTGAGGCATATTGCAACTACGCTTTGCAAGAATGTGATGTTCTGTTGGCAGTTGGGGCGCGTCTGGATGACCGTCTGACCGGCGCATTTGAGACATTTGCCCCCAAAGCCAAAATTATTCATGTTGACCTGGATCCGGCAGAAATGGGCAAGAATCTAACGATTGACACACCAGTAGTGGGGGATGCTTTACTGACATTGCGAGCCCTGTTGCCTTTGGTTGAGCCGAATGAGCATCCGGCCTGGTTGGAACAGATTGCAGCCTGGAAACAGGAGACTGGCTATCGGGACATTTTGGCACAGGAAACAGATGAGTTGGTTGCGCCTTATGTGATGCGCGCATTGTGGCATGCTACCCAGGGGGATTGTACTGTGGTAACAGATGTGGGGCAGCATCAGATGTGGGAGGCACAATATTTTCATCATGTAAAACGGCGTAGTCTGCTTACGTCAGGGGGATTGGGCACGATGGGGTATGCATTGCCAGCCGCCATTGGCGCACAAGTTGGCCTGCCAGATGAAGAAGTTTGGGTTGTGGCCGGGGATGGTGGTTTTCAGATGACAATGCCTGAATTGTCAACAGTGGTTCAAGAGCGGCTCCCTCTAAAGATAGCGATTATTAACAATGGTTATTTGGGTATGGTGCGCCAGTGGCAAGATGTGTTCTATAACAAGCGGCACGCTGGTACGCCTTTGTTCAATCCTGATTTTGTAAAAATTGCAGAGGCGTATGGCATTCCCGCTCGCTCGGTCACAGCCAAGGATGAGGTGTATGAAGCGATTCAGGAAGCACAGGCGTATCGGGGACCATTTTTGCTCGATTTTCAGGTGGAAGAGTTTACGAATGTGTATCCTATGGTGGCGCCGGGTAAGAGTAATGCGGATATGATTAGACGGCCGTTATCTCACAATCTGGAAGCAGGAGAGTGATTCATGACGACAAATGGCTCTTTGAAACGACATACTATGATCGCGTGGATGGAGGACAAGCCGGGCGTTTTGAACCGCGTGGCGGGTTTGTTCCGTCGCCGTAATTTTAATATTGAAAGTTTGGCAGTGGGGCATAGCGAGACACCGGGTATTAGCCGTATGACGTTTGTGGTGCGTGGGACTGACCGGGATATGCGGCAGGTGCAAACCCAGTTGAATAAGCTGGTTAATGTGACTGCTATTCAGGATGTGACTTATGAACCAACGGTTGTACGGGAAATGGCTTTGATTAAGGTGACTGCTACGAATGAGAATCGGGCAGACATTATTCAACTGGCTTCGATATTTCGGGCCAGCATTGTGGATGTGGATTTGGAGTCGTTGATTATTCAAGTAGTGGGGCCAGAGGATCGTGTGAATTCTCTTATTGGTTTGCTGCAGAATTTTGGTATTCAGGAAATGGTACGTACCGGGCGAGTGGCTATGGTGCGTGGCGCCCGAACTGAAGCAGCGGGGATAAATGGAGAAACGGCCGTTTCTGCCCATCCACACCACAAAAACGGCCAATATTAAATAAAACTACCTATTCCAATAAAACTGAAGGAAGAAAAATGGCAACAATCTATTATGACCAAGATGCAAACCTCAACTTGTTAAACGGCAAAAAAATCGCTGTATTAGGCTATGGCAGCCAGGGACATGCCCATGCCCTCAATTTGCGTGACTCCGGTGCCGATGTCCGCGTTGGGCTCTACCAGGGCAGCCGCTCGTGGGCACAAGCAGAAGCAGATGGCTTGCCTGTCAAGGAAACGGCCGCAGCGTGTGCCGAAGCAGACGTCATCATGGTGCTCATCCCAGACACCAAACAAGCCGCTGTGTACAAACACAGCATCGAACCTCACCTGACCCCCGGCAAAACACTCATGTTCAGTCACGGCTTCAACATTCGCTTTGGGCAAATTGTGCCACCAGACTATGTGGATGTGAGCATGGTAGCTCCCAAAGCCCCCGGCCACCGGGTACGTGAGCTATTCGTGGAGGGCGTAGGAACTCCCGGTTTGTTGGCCGTTCATCAGGATGCCAGCGGACAGGCCAAAGCATTTGCCCTTGCCTACGCAAAGGGAATTGGCTGTACGCGCGCCGGTGTCATCGAAACCACATTCGCAGAAGAAACAGAAACGGATCTTTTTGGGGAACAGGTCGTTTTGTGTGGTGGCATCAGTGCCCTGGTGGAAAGTGCATTCAATACGTTGGTAGAAGCCGGGTATCAACCAGAAATTGCCTATTTTGAGTGTTTGCATGAACTCAAGCTTATTGTGGACCTGATGTATCAGGGTGGATTGAGCTACATGCGATACAGCGTGAGCGATACGGCCGAACATGGGGATTATACCGGCGGCCCCAAAATTATCACTGATGACACACGCAAAGCCATGAAACAAATTTTGCAAGACATCCGCTCTGGTGCTTATGCAGAAGAATGGATAGACGAAAATGCAAACGGCCGTTCCTGGTTTAATAAACGCCGCGCCGAAGCACGAAATAGCCAGATCGAACAAGTAGGCAAACAACTACGTGCCATGATGCCCTGGTTAAACCCCAAAGAAATCGAATAAACCAGCGGCCAAAGGAGGTCATTCCAAATGGCAAATGATCAGATTACCCAAAATACAGTTCTCATATTCGATACAACCCTGCGCGATGGCGAGCAATCACCTGGGGCAACACTCAATGTAGATGAAAAAATTGAAATTGCCCGACAGTTATCCCGCCTGGGCGTAGATATCTGCGAAGCCGGATTCCCAATCGCCTCGCCCGGAGACTTTGAGGCCGTACGTCGTATTGCCGAAGAAGTGGGGCCACTTACTGAAGGGCGCAAAAACGGCCAACCTATGATCATTTGTGGGCTGGCTCGTGCCAACAAGGAAGATATCCGTCGTGCTTACGACGCAGTCAAGGCCGCTCCCCGCCATCGCATTCATACATTCCTGGCTACCAGCGACATTCACCTGAAACACAAGCTGCGCATTGACCGGGAAGAATGCATCGAGCAGGTCATTACGGCCGTTTCCTATGCCCGCAGCCTGTGCGACGACGTGGAATTCTCTCCAGAAGATGCTGGCCGATCCGACCCTGAATTTCTGGTACAGGTACTGGGCGAAGCCATCAAAGCCGGTGCCACCACCCTAAACATTCCAGACACCGTTGGCTACACCACACCCGACGAATTCGGCTGGCTCATTCGCTACCTCATCGAAAATACCCCTGGTGCAGATACAGTCACCTGGTCAGTCCATTGCCACAACGACCTGGGGCTGGCCACAGCCAACACCCTGGCTGGCGTACAGGCTGGCGCCCGTCAGGTCGAAGTAACCATCAACGGCATTGGTGAGCGTGCCGGCAACACCGCTTTGGAAGAAGTCGTGATGGCTATCCACACACGCCCCAACTTTTTCCACCTGACAACCAACATTGACACCACCCAAATCACTCGCACCAGCCGCATGGTAAGCGCATATACAGGGATGGTCGTGCAGCCCAACAAGGCAATTGTCGGCGCCAATGCGTTCGCCCATGAGGCAGGCATTCATCAAGATGGTATGCTCAAACACCATCAGACATATGAAATCATGCGCCCGGAAACAGTTGGGCTCCACGCCTCAAAACTGGTGTTGGGCAAGCATTCAGGTCGGCATGCGTTTCGCGTCCGTTTGCAAGAACTGGGGTATGATAATCTTAGCAAGGAAGAGTTGGATGTTGCCTTTCAGCGATTCAAACGGCTGGCGGATAAAAAGAAAGTGGTCACGGATGCTGACCTCGAAGCGATCATTGCAGATGAAATTTACCAGCCACCGGAAATCTGGAAGCTGAATCATATTCAGGTTTCTTGTGGGGATCATAGTATTCCCACAGCCACAGTAAGCCTGACAGGACCGGATGGGCAAGTGTATCAGGATGCAGCATTGGGCACAGGGCCTGTGGATGCTGTGTATCAGGCAATTAATCGGATTGTAGGGGTTCCAAATACATTATTGGAGTTTACAATTAATGCAGTAACAGAAGGGCTGGATGCAGTAGCGGAAACAACGATTCGCATTCAGCCACATGAAGAGGGTGGTTATAAGCTCAACCCGCAAACCAATCAACCATCGGCTCGCACGTTTAGTGGGCATGGGGCAAGTACGGATATTGTGGTAGCCAGTGCGCGCGCCTATATGAGTGCGCTGAATAAGTTGCTGGCAGCACGGAGTGAAGAGGTGGCAGTGAGTGAGCTGGCAGTGGCTCACACAGAGGGATAAACGGCCGTTGCTGGTTGGGTAAACGGCCGTTTATCAGGAGTAAACTTATGACCAAACAACCGGCAAAACCTGATGATACCGTCTGGCAAACGGCCGATCTGACCCAAACCTATCTGAAAGGCATACGTAGTGCTATCCCCCTGGCTCAGGAACAAATCAATGTCATGTTACGGCTTATTCGAGCGGCTTGCCCCAAAGTAACGGCCGTTCTCGACCTTGGTTGTGGCGATGGCATTCTCGGACACGCCATCCTCAACACCTGGCCAGACGCACAAGGCGTATTCCTCGACTTTTCTGCACCTATGCTCCAGGCCGCTGCCAAACGGCTGGCCAATATGTCCGAACGGGTCGTTTTTGTCCAAACCGACTATGGTCAACGCGGATGGAAAAAGCTACTCCCCATCACCGAATACGATGTGATTGTGTCCGGTTACTCCATTCATCATCAACCAGACCGGCGCAAGCGCGAACTCTACGCCGAACTGTTCCATTTGCTCAAGCCAGGTGGCATTTTCGTCAATGTCGAGCATGTCGCCTCCCGTTCCAAATGGGGCGAAAAAGTTTTTGATGAGCACTTTATTGACGCCCTGTATGACTTCCATCGTCGCCAGGGCAGCGCCAAAAGCCGCGAAGAAATTGCCCAAATCTATTACAACCGGCCAGATAAAGCTGCCAACATCCTTACCCCGGTTGAAATACAATGCGACTGGCTGCGGGAATTGGGTTTTGTTCACGTGGATTGTTATCTAAAGATATTCGAACTGGCTGTTTTTGCCGGTATCAAACCATCATAGAAGAATTATCAGGAGTATAAATAATGAAAAAATCACCCAGAACCTTGTTTGATAAAATCTGGGATGAGCATGTGGTTGTGGCCGAACCGGGAAGTCCGGCGGTATTGTATATTGATTTGCATCTGGTACATGAGGTTACTTCCCCACAAGCATTTCAGGGATTGCGCGCCAAAGGGTTGCGGGTAAGACGGCCGTTTCAAACCATCGCCACCGTTGATCACAGCATCCCCACCACTCCCCTTACCATCCCCTTGCAAGACCAGATGGCTGCCCGTCAAATTGCCATGCTGGAGGAAAATTGTCAGGAGTTTGGCATTCCATTATATGGCCGTCATGATCCTCGCCGGGGTATCGTGCATGTTATCGGGCCAGAGCTTGGGCTCACTCAACCTGGTATGACCATTGTGTGTGGCGATAGCCATACAGCCACACATGGCGCGTTTGGTGCGTTGGCGTTTGGAATTGGTACAAGTGAAGTGGAGCATGTATTGGCTACACAATGCCTGTTGCAAGTGAAGCCTAAAACCTTTCGGGTGCAGGTAAACGGCCGTTTACAACCCGGCGTCACCGCCAAAGACATCATCCTGGCACTTATCGCCCAAATTGGTGTGGGCGGAGGCACTGGCCATGTATTCGAATATACCGGTTCGGCCATTCGTGCCCTGAATATGGAAGAGCGGATGACTATTTGTAACATGAGTATTGAAGGTGGTGCCCGCGCCGGCATGATTGCGCCAGACGACACAACCTTTGCCTACCTGGCAGAACGGCCGTTTGCCCCCAAGGGCAAGGCCTGGGATGAAGCCGTGGCCTACTGGCGCACCCTGCCCAGCGATCCCCATGCAGTTTACGACCAGGAAGTCACGCTCAATGCCGACTCATTAGAACCAATGATTACCTATGGCACAAATCCTGGCATGGGCATCCCCATCACCGCTCCCATCCCCGACCCAGATACAATTCCTGACCCCGGCCAGCGTCGCAGTGTGGAAAAGGCATTGCACTACATGGGGCTACAGCCCGGACGGCCGTTACTTGGCCATCCGGTAGATGTGGTCTTTCTCGGTTCATGCACCAACTCCCGGCTAAGCGACTTGCGCCAGGCAGCCACCCTGCTGAAAGGGCGCAAAGTTGCCCCAGGCGTGCGTATGCTCGTTGTCCCTGGCTCCCAACAAGTAAAACAACAGGCCGAAGCCGAAGGACTAGACCGCATCTTCCGGGAAGCTGGTGCCGAATGGCGCGAATCAGGTTGCTCAATGTGCATCGCCATGAATGGGGATCAGCTTCAACCAGGCCAGTATGCCGTCAGTACCAGCAATCGCAATTTTGAAGGACGACAGGGTAAGGGTGGCCGAACTTTCCTCGCCAGCCCACTCACAGCCGCAGCAACGGCCGTTACTGGCGTTATCACCGATGCCCGTACCCTGAATGGCAATTAACTCCCCAAACAAACCCAAACGGAGACAGTTCCAATGACACCATTTACAACACTCACCAGCCATATGGCTGTTCTACTCACAGAAAATATTGACACAGACCAAATCATCCCCGCCCGTTTCCTAAAAACAATCAGCAAACAAGGATTGGGAAAACATCTCTTTGCCGACTGGCGCTATTTGCCTGATGGCTCACCCAACCCAAACTTCCCCCTTAACCAGCCAATAGCCCACAAAGCCCAAATCTTGCTGGCAGGTGACAATTTCGGTTGTGGTTCCAGCCGGGAACATGCACCCTGGGCATTACTCGATTATGGCTTTCGGGCAATCATCAGCACCTCATTCGCCGATATTTTTCGGAATAATGCCCTGAAAAATGGTCTGTTACCAGTGATTGTGGATGCGGCAACACACCAGCAGCTTGCTTCGCTCGTCGCGGAAGATGCGACCACTCAGGTAACCATTGACTTGAATACACAAACGCTCACGCTGCCAGACGGCCGTTCGGTCTCCTTTCCCATTGATACCTTCAGCAAAACTTGCCTGCTCGAAGGCATTGACCAGCTCGGCTACCTGCTCCGCCAGTCCGACAAAATTGCTGCCTACGAAAAAACCCATCCACCACGCGTACAAACCAGCACACCATAAAAAACAATCTCTAAACGAGGCAAACGGACAATGACACAAATATTCTTGTATGACACGACATTGCGTGATGGCACCCAACGGGAAGGAATCTCCCTCTCTCTGGAAGACAAACTCAAGATTGCCCGCAAGCTAGATGAATTCGGTATTCACTACATTGAGGGAGGGTGGCCAGGATCAAACCCAAAAGATGCCGCTTTCTTTCAACGTGCCGCAACAATACACTGGCAACACGCCAAAATCTGTGCTTTTGGCAGTACACGCCGCAAGCAAACAACGCCAGAAAATGATGCCAACCTGAAAGCGCTGCTTGATGCCCATACCCCCGTCGTCACCTTGGTGGGCAAAAGCTGGGATTTACACGTCAGAGATGTGCTGGAAACCAGTCTGGAGGAAAATCTGGCCATGATTGGGGAAAGTGTGGCCTGGTGCAAGGCGCATGGGCGGGAAGTGATCTATGATGCCGAACACTTTTTTGATGGGTATAAAGCCAATGCCGCATATGCAATTGCCACTTTACAGGCAGCAGCCACAAACGGAGCAGATTGTATTGTGTTGTGCGATACAAATGGGGGATCGTTGCCCTGGGAAATCGCGGAGATTGTAACGGCCGTATCCACCCAACTTGGCCCCCACACTTCCCTCGGCATCCACACCCACGACGACACCGGTTGCGGCGTCGCCAACAGCCTGGCCGCCATCCGCGCCGGCGCCATCCACGTCCAGGGCACAATCAACGGCTACGGCGAGCGTGTGGCCAACGCCAACCTCTGCACCATCATCCCCGACCTGCAACTCAAAATGGGCTACACTTGCGTCCCCCCGGAAAACCTTGCCACCCTCACCGATCTTTCCCGCTTCGTAGCCGAAGTCGCCAACCTTACTCATGATGATCATCTCCCCTATGTTGGGGCCAGTGCTTTCGCCCACAAAGGCGGCATTCACGTCGCGGCCATGCTCAAAAACAGTGCCAGCTACCAGCACATTCACCCCGAAGCTGTGGGTAACCGACAACGTAGCGTCGTCTCCGAACTCTCTGGCCGTGGCAACCTGATAGACAAAGCCCGTGCTTTTGGCCTGGATACAGAAAGCCTGGATATTCATAACGTCCTGGAGCAAATCAAACACCTGGAAGCGGAAGGCTTCACGTTCGAAAGTGCCGAGGCTTCCGTTGAACTAATGCTCCGCCGCACGCATCCCGCCTACGTTCCCCCCTTCGAACTCATTGACTTCATGGTGATGGTACAACGACGACGAGGGAAAGGCCTTTCGGCCGAAGCCACTGTGAAAGTTCGTGTTGGTCCCAAAATCATGCACACAGTTGCGGAAGGGAATGGTCCGGTCAATGCGCTAGACAGTGCCTTGCGCAAGGCTTTGCTGGATGTGTACCCGCAATTAAGTCGGGTGAAACTGGCAGATTACAAGGTACGTATTCTGGATAGTGAAAATGCTACAGGAGCGACTGTGCGGGTACTGATTGATACGCGCGCTGGCTCTCGGCGTTGGAGCACTGTGGGAGCCAGTACGAATATTATTGAGGCCAGCTGGCGCGCTCTGGCAGATAGTATGGAGTACGCCTTGTTAAACAAATGATATTCTCATTGAGATACAGCCACACAAAAATGCCAACAACACCCCTCGTACGCCACCCCCCGCTTCCCCCGTAAAGCCTGCTTCCCACTGCACCCACAAAATCTCTCTGCCAACATGCATCTCTCAAGAAAAATGTGTGTATAATCAAAAAGTCAAATATTCTCTGGGAGGAAACAGATGTATCAAAAGACCATAATCACCAGTTTATAGTACAGCTCAACTTTGACCCTATGCTTGATAGTCCAATAACAACAAGCAATACCTGGAAACGGCCGTACAACCTGACACCAACACCAGCCACCACACCATCCCACAACAACCACGCGCCATTACTCCCAACACCATTTTTTCCCGCCCCCAGGAACAACCACATAACCCCCCAGTAAGCAAGTTTCACCAATCGGACAAAAAACATCCACACTTACTCATGCTCTTAAAAATCAGCTAGCCACAACCTGAACGAAGAAATTTCGCCAAACACCACCTGCAACCAAGTCAACAATGCCACCGACACAATCACCAACACAACCTACACCGCTGCAAATTGGAAACACCTGTCAAACCAACCAGATATACTTCTAAACACAAGACATGAGGATCTTTAGCCACAATGACAAGACAATAAAAATAAACCTATCGCCAGTTCTGATTCCCAGAATAGCCTTAGCCACTATCTCATCAAAGCCTCCATTCTCCCCATTACATCCCAGACTATTCTGGAACAGGTCATAACCTCCTAAGGCCTATCATCCAAGACATCTACACTACCCTCGGCCTAAATAAAAACAACAAAAACCTATCTTCATAGCCCATACAAACTAGACAGCTCTAACAACCACCCACAAGCTGTCCAGCAAAACCGGGCTTTGCAGATAAAACACCAAACTACATACCTGCCTGGACAACCTCCAGGCTCAACCATCTACATTGGGACAAGAATGAAACAAGGTAGTAAAAGATACTCAATCCAATTTCCCTGATTAGCCATAGACAGATTAGACCTGATCAGGTTGGAACAGCATCCAAAACAGGCACAACACAAACAGCCAACACAACCAATCCTCGGCAACCTGACTATAAGCCAGGCAGCAAACAGCACCAACCCAATCAGGTAAAAGGAGGAAACAACATGTAGAGACGACAGGTATGTACTCCAGAACATAACAAGTCAGTCCAATCCAGAAAGCTCTCGATTAGCAGAGCACGCCAAACTGACCCGGAAACCTTATGTAATGTAAGTTCTATCAACTGTAAAACAAATGGAGGGCTTACCATGAAAAAAATCTTGCCACATTTATTACATCATCCATTTGCAAAAATCCCCACTACATGGGACAGCTCTGTTAGTAATCCAGGTTCCGAACTCAGGCAGAATTCAAAAGACACAAATAGTAGTAAACAACCCTTCTCTAACGAATGGAAAAACAAGAAATCAAAATCATCCCTTCTCATTCCTCTACTTCAGAGCCTACTACTCAGTATTGGCCTGATCATCCTGCTAACGTTTCTCTCCCACCAGAACGTAGTCTTTTCAGCGCCCAATGCCCCCAATTCAAACAAATCTGTTTCACCCAACACCACCTTCATCACCGGCGACATCCTCACCGACACCGTCTGGACCAAGGCCCAGAGCCCATATCAGGTGGACGTAATCCAGGTGAGGGTCGCCCCCACTGCCACCCTCACCGTGGAGCCTGGCGTAGAAGTGCGCTTCCGACAAAGTAGTCAACTGCTCGTGGAGGGCAACCTGGTGGCCCTGGGCACGGTGACACAACCCATCACTTTCACCGGGACGACGGAGACGCCCGGCTGGTGGGACGGCATCCGCATTCAGGGCGACATCCAGGGAGACATCGCCAACCTCAACCGAGGCAGCCAGCTCGCCTATGTAACCATCGCTTACGGCGGCAACAGCTACGCCAACCTGGTGCTGGACGACGCCCACGCCACGGTGGAGCAGAGCACCATCCTGGGCAGCGGCGGGCACGGCATCTACACCCTGGGCGAAGGGGTGGTGGACGTGCAGGACACCCGCTTCATCAGCAACACCGAGTACGCGCTGATGCTGGTCATGGGCGCGCTGGACCCGGTGCTGACC
>RFGV01000415.1 GCA_003696605.1 Chloroflexota bacterium
GTTTCTGAGAAATCAGGAACGGTATCAAAAGAAATGGAGCGGAAAATGACAAAAGGCTGGGTGAAGTTTTTATTTGGGCTTGCTTTGCTTGCGTTTGTAGCTCTGGCAGGCTACATCTCGCAAATGACCGCATTTGCGTACAGCGTGCCGGATTCACCGGCAAACAATCTCATTTCGCATGAAGATGCCTGGTTTTATAACGGCATTGATGGGTGGAACAATCCATCTGGTGGCTGGACGTTGAGCGTGAACGGGTACAAAAATCCATGTCCTGCATCGTATTGTGATGGGGCGGAGCAGGGACACGCAGCCAAGTTGGGGCCGACGCGCACAACCGGGAACGCCACAGAAGGCGTGTGGCATACGTTCTACTTGCAAGTCCCGTCGGATGGGGCGCACACGGCCGTCAATTTTCAGATGTGGCTTATCATGCGATCTTATGACCCGATGCCGAATGAGCTAATCCTGACAATCTCCGGCAGTAACGACGGACAATCATGGACGCCGGTTTTTAGCCAGCTCTACACGGGGGACATCACAAATGAAAGCGGCAGCGTCGGGGGATATACATTCGTTTCTTACGACAATATCCCATCCCCGAATTACGCATTTTATGAAATCAGATTTGACGGGCTTTACTACGACGGCAACGGCAGCCTGGGCATGAAGGTAAGCGGTATATCGCTGACCACAAACGCGGCGGACGGCGGGCAGCAGCCAACCCCAACGGCCGTCCCGTCCCCATCCCCGACTGTTCCTCCTGTGCCGACTGCCACCCCAACGGCCGTACCGCAGTATATCTTGCAGTCCGGTGAAACGTTGGCGTTATTGTGCGCAGACGGAACAATGCCTACGACAACGATTGTTGTCAATTCGGTCGAGGTTCATTGCCCGTAGGGAAGTGTCATGGCACTCGTTAGATATGGCAGCCCGGTAGTAGACGTAACCTCCGGTTCATCCACCGTGTCTTTTTCGGTTGATGCCGGAACGGGTAGTAATCGGCTGCTTGTATTTATCGGTAAAACACAAATAACAAGTGGTTCGGTTGGCACATTCACCGATGTCACTTACCCGAAAGGGGGAACTGCCACCAGTTTGACGCAAGTTTCGGGCGCAGCCGTCACCGAGACTTTTAGCAGTCGGGCACTGCACGCAGACATCTGGTATATGGTTGCTCCGGACACGGGGACAAACACACTCTCTATCACAATCGCGAACACTCCGAATGCGGCTGAATTCACAGTTTACGTGTACGAAGGGGCTGACCAGACAAATCCGGTCGGAACGGCCGGTACGGATAATGGCACAGATAACACGGTATCAATTGCACTGACAACCATTCAGGACAATTCTATTATCCTGGGTGGGGCAATCGGCCGTATTGGAATGGAACCGTGGTCACCAACTTCACCAACTGTCGAAGACCACGAAGGAACCGTCGGTACATCCCCCGCCGGGATCACCTACACCGATTTTTACAGAACAACTACAACTGCCGGTTCTTATACTGTTGCTACTACTGCTACTGGTTCCAACTCGCACGCGGCAACGGCCGTTGAAATTCGTGAAGCAACTGGTGCCACTACCACCACTACAACTACAACTACAACCACCACCACCACAACAACCAGCACATCGACAACAACTAGTACTACTACCAGTACCACAACATCAACAA
>RFGV01000416.1 GCA_003696605.1 Chloroflexota bacterium
GCTATTTCCGGCGGGGTGGCTAACCGGCAGTGCGCCAACGTTTCCGGTGCGCACACCCGGCTTGTTGCCCTGCGGGGTTACGGCAATAATGTTCAGGTTAGATTCCAGTGCCGGTTCGGGAACGTCCGTATCCACAATACCGTCGCCATTGGCGTCTTTTACGTTATAAGCGGTAACGGCAAAGTAGTATTCGTTGCCCGGGAACAGCGGCTTATCGTTGATATAATCTTTCTCAACAAAGAAGAAGCGCTGAATTCCGGTGTTGGTTCCGGCTTGCACAGGCACTTCAACGATATCGCCAAAGTCCGGCAAGAATTTTTTCTGGGTGATAATGTCAATTGTGTTGTTTAAGTCAAATGTTGCGATTTTGGTTGCCTGATCCAACGTGGAGTTACGGCTCGGCAATTGATAGATATTGTAACCTTCAAAGTTATAGCCAAGCAGCGGATCATTGGATTCGGTTTCAGCAACACGTGCGGTGTTTGAACCCCATTCCAACACAACGGTTCTTTCGGTAACTGCTGTCTTCACATCCGGGGATGCCGGCGGTGAAGGAATACCTTCGAAGTTGGTGCTGAAAAGGAACTGTGCCAAACCGTCGTTCAGCTTTAACTGAGCAACAGCGTTGCGGTTGTTACCGCCCGGCTGGTTCACGATACCACCGATTACACCAACTACGACTTCCTGCACATCACCGGGTTGCATGGAAAACGGACCGGAAGCCAATACCATACGACGGTCTGCCGGCGGAATTAAGAATCCGTCAACATCGCCGGTGCGTTTTACCGGATCACCATTCAAGGGGAATTTGGTCGGTTGACCGGCATTGGGTCCTAATGAGTAAGTATAAGGTGTCGGGTTAACTTCCGGCAGGAAGCCGTTCAACAAGTTATACCACTCTAATGCGCCGTCATAGTCAAATGACGGGTCGTCAATCTGGGTACCGGCTGCAAAATAACCGAATGAGGTCATCGGCAGGTTCACTTTGCCGGGTCCGACTAACTGCAAACCAAATGTTGCGAAATCTTCAGCATCGTCAACACCGTTACCGTTAATGTCTTGTCCGGCAACACCATCAACGACCGGTCCCTGGAAGAAGTCATAACCGGCTGCTGCAGGCGGTAAACCAAATGCATCAAAGTCACCGTCTGTCAAACCACCGGTATAAGCAAAACCGAGGCTCAGGTCCACATCACAACCAACCAGGTCGTCTGTGTAAACACCAACGTCCGGGTCAACCCATTGTCCGACAAACATCGAGTCAATCACCATACCGGACTTATTAATCAAGCGGAAACGCTTAAATACGGTTTGTCCCAAAGTGGTACCGGGTTGATTATATGCCCACAAGGTAACTTGCACTTCCAACCCTAAGGGCGGAGACGCATACAAGTCGTTAGCCAGATTGTCATTAGCAACAAACCAGATCACCTGATCACCACCGGCATATCCCGGGGTACCGTCCGGCTCTGTGGGAGCGCCGAGAGTGGTCGGCCAGTTGTTCCAGGCCCACTCGTAGTCTGCCAATACCTGCTGCTGCATCTCTTCGGTAACCGAACCTACAGACACTTCAAAAATACTGGCAGCATCGTTAATCAATGCCGGATCGCCGACTTTCAGGCTTTGCCAGTCCTTGCGAATGCGATAAATAAAGGCGTTGTTGGCATCGCTGGGTACCGGCTCACTGGTGGCCGTACCTGCCTGAGCATAGTGTCCCGGCTGTGTTCCCACAGCGTAGGTCTGCCCACCAACACGCAATGAAACCAGGTTGGGATTACGGGTGTCGTTGATAAAACCACCCCACATTAGCCCGTCCTGATAGATAACTGAAGCTGTTCCGGCGGGATAAAAACCACCTGAATTACCGCCAGGGGTATGTGCGGATTGACCGTCACGACGTACCCAATATTCCCAGTTGGAAACATTGGTCAACGTGATGATTCTGAATCCCTCTTGAGCAGTGCTTTTGGAGAGCGACGCACTACGCTGACCGGGTGCTTCTTTCGCAAAAAGCGATCCGAAGCCCAGCATCAGGGTCACCCCCAATAGTGTGCACAAAACTTTTATCTTCATTATTTTACTCCTTTTACAATTGGTACAGTTAAACGTCAACATTGTGATCAATAACTAAGTTTGATACCAAAGAATATTTGACGCGGATGTCCATACAGCTCACGTCCCAACACATCCCAGTATGCCTGACCATTTTCGATGTTAATGGCTTTGTAGAAATTCAACCAGGCTTCACCATACTGCTGCAGATAGGAATTGCGTTGTTCGATATTGGCGTTGTTGTAGAATCCATCATCGTCAGCCAAACCGCTGGCATCATACACATTGATGACGTTCTTCGTATTAAACAGGTTGTTGACACGCATGTAAACCGTTGCCTGAAGATCTTCCATCAACTTGAAAGTCTTGTCCAGACGCAGGTCGAAATAATAATTCCACGGGGTGCGGGAGCTACCTACCGGCTCCAATGCACGACGCGAACGCGGGTCGGTCATATAGTCAACACCGGATGCATATGCATCGGATTGACCCACTTCGGATCTTGCAAAGGTGTAGGGGTGTCCGCTGTTGAAACGGAACAACATATTAGCACCGAAGTTTTTGAACACCGGGCCGCCTTCTTCGCTACCGAAACGGTAATCGAGAATGACTGAACCGCGATGGGTTTGTTCGTAATCCAACGGGCTGATAACGGTCGGACGAGGTGTTTCGCGTTCCAAAGCACCAACCGCAGAAGTACGGGTGGAACCGGTACCTTCAGCCTGGGTCAGGGTGTAGTTCAACTGTGCCTGGATGCGGTTTACACGACGCAAGTTCAAGCTGAATTCCATACCTTTGGTGGTAGCAAAGTCGCTGTTCACCAGGGTATTGAACGGTGTTAAACCATTGGTCGGCTCAACACGGTCAACCTGTACCTGACCTTTGATGTTGCGGTAGAAACCGGTAATGTCAAATGCCGCAACGTTGCTAAGCTGCTGACGGAAACCGATTTCATAAGAAGTGGTGCGAATCGGCTCTAAGCCCAAACCAAAGGGGTTTTGGAAAGAGAAGCGCGGGTTAACCATTTGACGGCTGAGCGCGCTATTACCGGCATAAATGGTTTCCAGTTCCGGCATTTGCACGAATTTACCATATTGCATGTAAAATACGGTTCTTTCGGTTACCGGGAACGAGAAGCCCAAACGCGGACTGACATGCTGGAAAGCATCCAAATCAACAAATGCTTCATCCAACAACTGGTTGGTATTCGCATCTACGATCTGATCAATCGGTGCGTTAATATCCTTAAAGCGACGACCTTTGGAGTCGAAGTAATCGAAACGCAGACCGGCATTGATGATCAAGTCGTTGTATTCGATTTTATCCTGCACATAAAATGCAGCGAATACCGGCTCGTAAGGCTTCTGCGAAACCTTTACACCGTCTTCAAACTTATCCACATCCGCTTCGTTACCATAAATATCATAACCGTAGTTGTTCGGCAACGCGTTGGAAACCCAGTCAGCTTTGGGAACCTGGGTGATGTCAGTTACATTGTTAGCACCCAACCGCGAAATGGCAGCCGGTGAAATGATAAACTGACGCAGTTTGTATCCGCGATAATCACCACCGAATTTCACTTCATGGTGACGTCCCATTTGACTGGTCAGGTTCAATGCGAATCCGATGTAGTTTTGCTTACGCAAGGTATAGTTGTTTACCGGATCGCCATCGCGTGCAAAACTAAAGCCGTTAAAGAAGTAGGAGTCCTTAGGACGATATGCATCGCGATATTGAACAGCGCCATTGGTGTGCTGTGCTACTGCAGTTGAGTCATACCACTTTAACCAGTCTTCGCCGAAGTAACTGTCGGAATAGTTAAATTGCGAGTTAAAGAAGCTGACAGTTGCCTCTGCAATCGTTTTGGGATTTACCACGTAGGTAAACTTGGTGCTTACCAGCAAGTTGGTAAATTGATCTTCCAGATAACGATTGTTCAACATGTCCAGCATCGGGGTTCTAAAGCCCAAACCGGATACATGCTGACGGGTACGGTCGCTATAGGAGGAGCTAACACGGATTGTCAAAGGACTTAAATCGAAGGACAAGGTTCCTTGCAATGCCCACAAGTCTTCTTCTTGTTTGGGCGTAAAACCATCGGGATATACATACGAAGTGATGGTGTCGGGATTTGCACCGGCGGTAGAACGTTGGTCAATCAGCGGACCACCATTCAACTGAACCAGGTCAAACCCTTTGCTGAAGCGAACTGCGCGGTCGCCTTGGTAAGTATTTTCAGCAGCAACAAAAAAGCGAACTTTGTCGCTTACCAGCGGGCCGCTCAGCGTGGCAACACCGGTATGATGACGGTAGCTGTAGGTTCCCAGGAACTTATCACCTTCGCTGGCAAACTTGTCGGTTTGGAAGTCAATCGATGCTTTGAAGTCCTTGCTACCGGTTTTCAATTCCGTACGGACGATACCGGCGTTTGCACCACCGAATTCAGCGGTGTAACCACCTGCCAACACCTGAAATTCTTCTACAGCCTCTTGAATGATATACAGAGACTGGGTGTTGCTCAGCGGGTTAACTGAGGACGCACCGTCGATATAAAATCCGACTTCGTCATCACGACCACCGCGAATGTGAATATTTCCGTCCTGAACCACAACGCTGTTCTGCGTGGCAATCACATCCGTAAAACCACGAACCGGAATATTTTCCAGGTCTTCGGAAGTAACCAGTGAAACGCTTTGGGTGGTGTACTTTTCAACCAGCGGCTTTTCCGCGGTAATTACCACAGCTTGCCCTTCAATGGCAGCTTCTTCCAAAGCAAAATTTACTTCCGTTGTTTTATCTGCTGTCACACGAACACCGGTCTGGACCACTTCGCCGTAACCAACAAAGCTGGCACGAACGTCGTAAACACCAACCGGAACGTTCAGAATCACATAAAACCCATCAACGTCGGTGGCAGCACCATACTGGGTGCCATCAAGGCTGATGTTAACACCCGGCAACGGCTCACCGGACGCCTTGTCTTTTACAACGCCCACTATTTTACCTGACGACTGGGCGAACAGATAAAACGGAGCGAACGCTAGCATTATCGCTAGCAACAGCACTTTCGTTTTACTCATTTCTCTGTCTCCATACAAATTGTTAAACATTAGTATACTATACAGGCTAGTTAATACCATAAGAC
>RFGV01000417.1 GCA_003696605.1 Chloroflexota bacterium
GCCCATAAGGTGTCAGGCGGCTGGCATTTTGCGGTGAAGGTGTCCGGTGGCGACCATGCGGAGGTGTCAGTCCATCCGTCACACAGGCTCCGGATCTGCCAGATGTATGTCACCTGGTTTTGCAAGCCATTCACCTGCCGGTAGGGTGGGGCGGGCAGGGCATGTAAATAGCGCCATGATGCGTTTGCCAGGGGTTTCCCACGGATTTCAACGCGGGTGGTGGATGATGGGGCAGCCCAGTTCAACCGGGCAGAGGCGGGGGTTATCCGTGAAGTATATATGGGCTGGGGCGTGTGGCACAAACCGGCTGGATTCGTTGCCCGCACTGTTGTGATGAAAATCTCCCGCGAGCTTCCCGTGGTGCCGGTTACCACCCGGTCATCCCCGTAGGTTTGCCAGTCAGCCGTTTCTCCTGTGGCATGGATATGGCCCTTTGCATCGACAAAGACACTGTAATAGATATCCGTTTGGTTGGAACCGATGATGTAGGTCTTTACCATACTCGCCAAGCTGTTGTCAAGGATGGCGATAAAAACATCCTCATCACCGGTATTGCCCATGATTGTGCGGTTGTCACCGAAATTGCCGCGGTTCATCGTGTAACCCGCAGCAACGATGTGACCGTTTCCATCCAGGCTGAGGGAATAGACTTTATCCTTATCCGTGGATGACAGCATAGCCGTGGCAATGTGATTGTTCAGGCTGTTGTTCAACTTGACGATAAAACCATCTGCGGTGCCTCCGGTGGTGCCGTGGTAGTATTTCGGTGATTTCGGGAAAGTGCCCGGTGATTCGGTCAGTCCACCCACATACACATACCCCTGGTCATCGATAACCACATCGCGAATTACATCGCTGACGATATCGGAGGCAAGAATGCCGGTTTTCCGGCATTGGAGGTCATAGGTGAGCCGGGCGACAAATGCGCTGTAGCCAACCTTGAACAGGGGTTGCCCGCCATAATATTCCTTGTTGCAGGCAAAGTCATCATAATTTTTCGTCCGTCCGGTAATATAAACATAGTGGTTATGGTCAAAAGCGATGGCATAGGCTTCATCCTCCGCATCAGAAGTCAGTAACGTGGTTTTCAGGTGAACCAGATCCGGGGTTAATCTGGAAACAAAGGCTTCCACATTGCCGTCAGAATCACCGTATTCAATTTTTTGCGGGCAGGAGGTGCAGATGAAGTTGTCATTCCCCGCCTGTCCGGTCAGGAAGACACTCCCGTCATAGCCAACAGCCACCTCATGGCCTTCGTCTTTTTCCGGAGAAGCCAGTATGGTAATCTGGTATAAGGAGTCAAGGCCGGCATCCAGCCGGGCGATAAACACATCTTTATCCCCGGTGTTGCCAATGATTACCCTTGACGGACCGAAATCTGCCGGATTTTTTGTTGTGCCGCTTATGTAAAGGGTTTTACCATCGTTTGACAGTGCCAGGCTCAATCCTTCATCATCAAGGCTTGAGCCGATGAACACCGTTTTAATATGCCGGGTAAAGGTGTTGTCATATTTTGAAATAAAAACATCGTTGTTGCCGGGTGTGCCGAAAAACCTGCTCCCCGGGGCAAAACCCGCAGGGGCACCGGTCGTTCCGGTAATATACACATAACCCAGGCTGTCAACCACAATGGCGTTTCCAAAATCATAACCATTTGACCCTATGATATGGTTTTCAACCTGGGCATGGTTGGATAAATTGAAGAATGCTGTCATACATAGGGTCAGAAAGGATGGCTTTACTTTTTGAAGACCGGCCATGAGCAAGATAGTTTCACACAAA
>RFGV01000418.1 GCA_003696605.1 Chloroflexota bacterium
ATTTTCTGGATATCCGTTCGGAATGCATTCCAAAATGCCTGTTTCTCTTCCTTGCCGGCCTCCTCCTTGATGCCCTTCCATTTCACCAAGACCGCATCAAAAGCTTCCACCATCTTATTCCAGGTCTCATTTTGCAATCGCGCATGGTCCCATAGCGCCTGCGGGATGTCTTCGTCCTTGATATATGCGCGATACTTATAATTCAACAACTGCCAATCTTGCCGCTTTCGCTTTCTCATTTCGTTTCCCTTTCTTCTTGTTCGAGTTCCACCCGCTACCCCGGATGGACGACCACCGCAATTCCGTAGTGGCCAGCTTTATTTAACCAGGATTATGGTTCCACCCACCAACCCGGGTGGACGACTACTGCAACCCAACCATCTTTTTTATCGTAGCTCTGTACAGCTTTCAATTCCACCCGCTAACCCGAGCGGACAACTGTAGAACTAAAGTTCGTTCCACCCTCTACCCGAATGGACAATCACGACAACATCTTAAGTTCCTCAGAAAAAAAGGTGATGCTCTATGTTCCGCCCGCTAACCCGGGCAGACATCAAAGCCCATACGGCTTACGGCCTGGCATAGCTACCGCTTGGTCAAACCCCTTCAATTCCTTCGCTAGTTCCTCATTCAATGGCCGGCAATCTCGTGGGTACCATCCCTCCCGATATAGCCGCACCATCTGATCCCCTATCGGCCGCGGTGTCACAAAAACCTTGCCTTTGCCACGGGCCAATCGATAGGGCAATGGTTCCGCCGGCACAATACCGCGAATCATCCAGTTGGAAACCGTTGACTGCCCAATCGCCTCCAATTGCTGCTGGAACCACAGCACATCCACGTAATACTCGTAGCGATCCACCCGATACCTCGCCAGCCATGGCGCCAGATCGCAGTAATGCTCAATCAGCCAGCCATAAAGTGGATCTCCGACAAAGTCAACCAAATTGCCACGCCAGATCCGCCGATGCCGGCGGTGACCATTTCGCCGCAGGACTCGATAAGGCCCCAGGAATCCACGCCGTATCCATTTACGTGCCGTGGCCTCATGTATTCCCAAAGCCTCCCCCACTTCCGCAGCATTCATCTCGCCGGCAGATCGAGCCACCTCCTGCCGCTTAACCCTCAACGCCAGCGGAGTCCGGTCCAGGCGCTCCGCCAAAGCCTCAATGGTCATACCTGTCGTGCCGGCAGCCAGCAATTGATTGATCTCCGCTTCGCTCCAGAGCTTTCCCCCCATTGTTACTCCTCGTCTAAACTATCAATATCCGATTTCACAACAACCCCTTCCTCACCCACAACGATCATTTTCCTCGCTCCATGCTGGCCGGCAAAATTCTCTATCCGGCGGGTTCCCAAAATATTCCCAATACTCATATTCCCCCCATGATGGATCTTCCCATAACACTCTATGTGTTCCAGCTTCCCATTCCATCAATCCCTGCTTCCATTCCCTTGAAGCCGTTTCAAAATCTTGATCATGTAGAGGAATATATTTCCCATTGCGATCTACAGGATGCTTCCACCACTTTGGAACTCTTCGTATTTCTCTACTCATTTCTGTGCTCCTTATCTTTATCCTTTGCATCCCTTATTGCACACATCGACCCCCTGTCCAATATACCTTGCCAGCAGGTGTAACGTGCGACGGTTTGAGAGGCGCCGGCAAATACTGCTGAATCACCAGCCGGCCCTGGGTATCAACATACGTCAATGCATAACCGGCCTGGGACTCGGTATTAACAGATATAATCTGCGGAACGCCCCCGGCCATACAGATATCATCGGGAAGCGGTCCCAGATTGTACTCATATTCATTGCCCAATATGCGCCCTCGTTCTTTGGGAGGCATACACTGAATAACGAACAAAGCAATGAGAGCCAAAACAGCCAGGGAAATCAACGTGATCTTAAGACTATCCATTTCAATCCTCCACTAACGCCGGCACACAAAACCGAAACGCCGGCTCGAAAGTGGGTGCCAGCTCCAGCACCTTCCCGCTCTCACAAGGAAAAGCCGGCTCCTCTTTCCTTAACCCAACCCGCAACAGAAACTGCTCCCAACGCCCAGGAACCGGATCGGGGCCAGGCCGGCGTATAATCGCGCCATACTGAAACCTTCCCGTCCCGAACAGGTATATGCCGGCCTTGCGTAACTCCAACCCTTCCCTCGATGTAAGCATCATATCCCGCATGACCACGACCACCGCCGGCGATTTCATCCATTCATCGTCACGTATCTTCGCCAGGCTCAATAGCCATGGCTTTGCTTCCTGCCAACCAATCCCTGCCGGCCTCGCCAGGTGCACCACCCATCCCAACTCCTCCAGGTCGGTCACCAGTTGCACCTCCATCGGCGACCGATACCACCCCGCGCTCAAGGCTGCCAGAAGCAACAAATCATACGCCTCTTCCGCCGGCAAATCCACCAGGCAATGCCCTGTATCAATTCCCGGTAGGCAGATAGCCACCGGCTCGCCGGCCTCTCCGCGCCCCACCACCACCGTCCCCGCCGGCAGCCGCACCATCTCCCCCAGCAGATCCCGCACCACCGCCGGCGCCAAATCATACACCGACACCCCTCTTTTTATCTCCATCCTTTCCTTTCTCCCTTTTTCCCTTTCTCTCTTTTTCCCTTTTCCCCTTTTCCTCTTTCTAACCCAAAGACCGCCGGCCCCCTACCCCCCTACCCCCCTACCCTACTACCCATATGTGAGCGTGTGGAACCCGTGTGACACACACCCACACACCCACACACACGCCTGATTCGACATAAAGCACGATAGAATGACCTCCGTTGTTCCGCATCCTGCCCGGGCAGACATCATCCAAACGGTGTGATAACCTTGACCTTGTTGGGTTCGACCCGCTCAAATGTAATCCCCAAGTGGCTGGTGGACGACTTCTGACGTGTCAGCTCAAAAGCGTTGATTGCAATCATCCGCTCAAATCCAACAGCTCTACTTTCTTTGCCATCTATTTCCTTGTAATATTCTCCGTCTCGCAAAATAAAATAGAATTCTGCCACTTCAATCCTCCAGGAACTTCTGGGCCAGGCTATCGAAGTCACGACATGCTTCCAGGATTTTCTCCGCCGGCACCACCAATTTCCAGCCATGTCGACGACTCTCGTTATTCCACTCTGCCCAACCGCTATCAATTAGTGCATCACGCCAGACATTATACTGACGCCGACCAATCTTTGACTCCCAACGCGCTGCCGTTGTATCAATCTCACAACCTCGCACAAAATCCTCGAACGCAACGGGCAAACGCTGGGCAGGTGGGGGAACATTGCGCGGACGAATTGTAATGATCCGCTCTTCAGGCAGAGGAGGGAGAGGAGGACTATCACGCTCTGGGATATCACCAATGGCACCGCTTTCATCCAGGTCACGCCCGCTGACGATCTCGGCGATGGCGTTGAGGAAAGGCAGCATCGACCGCAGCAGAACCGCGCCGGCCAGGAACAGCAACGGGATCGACGCCACAAACGCCACACCACGCGCATAGTCCCGCGGCTCCTTGCCGGCCAAAATCAGCACCACCACCGCCGACACCGCCAGGATCACGCAGCCGAACGCCACGCGCACGAAATCCGCGCCGGCCTCAGACACCGCCTGGCCAAATTCGGATAGCCGGACGGCATCACCGGGTGAATCGTATTCCGTTGGTGCAACCTGCTTAAATTTCCTTCGCATCTCTCTCTCCGTGGTGGGCAGGCTTGACGAATCCCGGAGAGAGACTATAAAATTCGTCACGCACCTGCCCTACCAGGTGCAGCCGGCTGGTCCCATGCCAGCCGGCTTTTCTTTTGTGGATGGGTGGA
>RFGV01000419.1 GCA_003696605.1 Chloroflexota bacterium
CACTAACACCCACCGCCAGCACCACCCCCCGCAACACCGCCCCCAACGACAGCCGCAAAAACCGCGTATCCCCCAACACAATCGCCAGCCCAATCCCCACAATCGGAGACATCAGCGGCGCCACCAGCATCGCCCCAATAACCACCGCGGCACTATCCACCACCAACCCCAATGCAGCAATAATCGCCGCCAGCGAAATCAAAACATAAAAATCCGTATCCGGCCGTGCCCCCCGCCGAATACGCACATACGCATCTGTCCGCTCAGCCAAACTCAGACGAGGTATCAACCGCTGAAACCACCAGGCCAACTGCCCCGCCCAATTCCCAATCCGATCTTTCGGCCGGCGGGCAACCATAACCGGCGTCTTACTCTCCCGCACCACCGCCGCCGTCACATCCCCAAAGAGAATCTTGTCAATGGGGCTTTCCATACTGGCGCCGATAATCATCAAATCATACGCCGCCGCCTCTTCCACAATGCCCTCAATCACCGATGGGCTGGTAATCACCTTGCTCTGAATCCGGTCTCCCCCATCAACAAAATGAATCATCTGCCGCAACCGCGCCCGCGCCAGAGCCTCCTCATTTGCCCCCAGGTGCGCCGGCACAACATAAAGCGTCGTAATTTCCACCTTGGGCGTCAGCGGCAGCAAATAGCTCAGCGCATACGCCGTGTTGGGACCACCAGCCGTCGGAATAAGAATGCGCTGTATCGGCTTTTGCGGGTCCCATTCAATGCGGTCACCACGTGAAACAATCAACGCACAGGAAAGTTTATTGAAATCACGCCAGGTAGGACCATCCGCCCGGGCAATAATCAGGTCAATATCGGCATCACTAATGAACTTTTGCAAATCATGTTCATCATACCCGTCTTCAATAATAAAGGTACGGGCATTCTCGTTCTCAATGCTGGCAGCTTCGGCCACATCAAAAGTAACCTGAGCCAAAGCCATGGTAGCAGGCAACGTATCGGGCACAATAACGGCCGTTAACAACTCCCCCCGATTCGCCTGCGCCAGCGACAACCCCAAATACCACATCCGCCCCAAAGACTCCCCCGGCGCCAGCATCACCAGCACCCGCCACGCCTTATCAGTTGGCAGCTCACCCTGAATAATTTTCATAGACATATACGGTTTCCCCGTTCAAATCAAAATTTGGTTTCAGGCACGACGGCAAATGTCCGACTGTTTGCAACCAATACACACACCACAAAACAAACCACCAGGCCACCAGGCGTCACCACAACCCATCCCCGACACCCACACGCCTGCCCACGGGCACAATCAACCCTGACCTGACAAGTATAAACCCAAACCAGCATTCATAAAAACAGGGAAAAAGTACGGGAAAACCAGCCTACCCCCCCCAAAAAAAACCACCCCCAGACCCTCTAACGAGTCCGTGGGTGGTTACCCTCGGTATCGGTTGTCAAGTGTTCTGGCCGGTGCGTTGGGTTTCAGTACCCTCTAACGAGTCCGTGGGTGGTTACCCCGAATCCGGGCAGGTGTACAGAGTAAATGTCTTCGAGTTTCAGTACCCTCTAACGAGTCCGTGGGTGGTTACCCTTGGCACATACATTAGCGGCGGTGGTTGGGGTGATTTTTGTTTCAGTACCCTCTAACGAGTCCGTGGGTGGTTACCCTCCCCCGCCGTTTCAATCGCCTCAATATCCTGAATATAGTTTCAGTACCCTCTAACGAGTCCGTGGGTGGTTACCCCGGATGCGCATATTTAAGTCTGTGGTCTCAGCAAAATTAGTTTCAGTACCCTCTAACGAGTCCGTGGGTGGTTACCCTGTTTTGTCACATCCCCCTAAAAATGAGATGGTGACATATGGTTTCAGTACCCTCTAACGAGTCCGTGGGTGGTTACCCATAGCTCATCCAGTCCGTGCCGTGACCATTCTGACGCGTTTCAGTACCCTCTAACGAGTCCGTGGGTGGTTACCCCTTCCTTGCGCCCATAGCCGCTTACCGCCCGGATTAGTTTCAGTACCCTCTAAC
>RFGV01000420.1 GCA_003696605.1 Chloroflexota bacterium
CGCGCCCGCCTGAGCGAAATTGATAATTTGCTCTATGACATGGAAAAACGGGGGAATGCCTTTTTTGATGAAATGATGCGGCTGGGGCGAATTCCAGACCTGATTCGGGCGAAGCGAATGGAACGGGCGTTTACCGAAGATGTGATTCAGGATACCCCAGAACAGATTGAAAAGCGGGTGGGCGAATTGGTGGACTGGATGGTGGAGCAGGATTTGCGGCAATGGACGGCCGTTGCCGACCATCTGGGCAAGCGGAAAGAAGAACATTACCATCGCATTGTGGGGGAAGGTGGCCCGCGGGAAGGGACGCTGGCCTACGACCGCCAGCGGCTGGTTGATTCTATCGGCACAGCTACTCGCCGCGCTGTCGAGAGCTACGACCGGGAGAAAGAGGCCGAAGAATTGGCCGAAGCTGCCCGTCAGGCTGTTGTCAACACGGGGCTGGCTGGCGTGGGTGTCGGTGTGGGGGTGGCTATTGCTGTGGCGGCTCACGTAGTTTGGATAGATGTGACTGGCATTTTGGCGGGGGTAGCGGCAGCCGCTATTGGCTTGCTTATTTTGCCTACCCGACGGCGCCGGGCCAAGCAGGAACTGGAAGAGAAGCTGGCTGATTTGCGGCGCAAGCTGGTTTCGGCGCTGACGGAACAGTTTGAGCGGGAAATGCGCCGCAGCCAGCAACGGATTGAGGATACCATTGCGCCGTTTAGTCGCTTTGTGCGGGCAGAGAAAGATAAAATTGAAGCCCAACAACGTATTTTGGAAGAGCTGGAAGCGCATATTATTGGTTTGCGGGCACAGTTGCAAGCGGATCGGGTAACTGGGTAGATGCGGCAGGCAAATTGTATCTATGATGGTTTATAAGCTGGATGTTTATGGGAACCGGGTGTGGGAGTATCCGGCCAGGGTGCTTGACCGACAGCCTTATTATGTGCGGCTGGAAGCGTATTTTGACCGGGAGGATATGAACCTGGGCTATACGGTTTTGCAGCGGGGGGATCGGTTTGTGGAGTATTTTTATACGGATCGCTGGTATAATGTGTTTGCTGTTTATGGGGGGGAAAACGGCCGTTTTAAGGGATGGTATTGTAACATTTGTCGCCCGGCTGTTATTACCGACAATTCGGTCAGTTGTGCCGATCTGGCACTGGACCTCTGGGTAGCCCCAAATGGTGAGATGTTGGTGTTGGATGAGGAGGAGTTTGTGGCGCTGGACATACCAGACTACGACCGGGAAAACGGCCGTTTGGCCCTGAAACAACTCCAAAAATTAGCCCTCGAAGGCAAACTACCCACCTGAAAACAAAAACAGCCCTCACACAACGCGAGGGCTGTTTAATTAATGCGCTTAGCCTGACAGATTATCCGGTTATGGCATTCAGAGCCAGGCCAGCCCCACCCAGAAACAGGCCAATAATAAAGAAAATAACGAGATAAGCTACGAATCCAATACCAATGGTCAGTGCCGCTTTTGTATTATCCAAATCAAGCCCCTGGCGCACAGCCACAAAACCAGCAACCAGCGTCCAAATTGCTCCTATAACTTGGCCCAGGCAAGGAATAATACCCAAAATCTGGGGAGAGTAGGCGAAACCGATGACACGCAACATCTCCCCCATGTCTGCCTGACCCTTAAAAAGAGAAGTGCCAACAAAATAGGTCACTGCTGACCAGATAACCCATCCTGCTAACGTAGAGAGCAGGCCGACTATCAGGCCACTAACAAAACTATCACCAACAATTCCTTGCCCTATTCCGGATAACAGACCGATGACCAGGACAATGAGTGCTGCCTGTCCTGTTGCGTTTTGGTCATGTTCAATTTCCTCAAACGTATTTACATCCAGCTTGAAGACGCCAATAATACGGTTTAACATGATAGACCTCCTGTGTTTGTGAACAAAACTGCACCAATCCCAAATTTGCTTGTCAGTTATAACCCGATATATATCAGAAAGTTACATTATGTTTACATGGCACCTCCTTGTTCTATCAAAAAAGATGTCGCCTGGCTGGTTTGTGTCTTGGTTGGCGACGGCGTACCCGACGAATTGCCCATACCAAAATGACCAGGGCGATGAGTCCGGCCATGACTGGTATAAGTAACGAAATGAGTGATACAAAAAAGGCGACAATGTCTTCAACGGTGCTCACAAACCAGTTGCCAGTGCCAGCCGTGGTAGCTGTTACGGCTGGTCGCAAGGCGGTTTTGGTGGTGTGGACACCACCGGCTACCAGCAGGCCAGCAGCCAATGCCAGGGCGGGATGGATGTCTGTGATGACATCGGCATTGGCGGCAAAGAGGATAGCCCCGGCGGTAGGCCGAATGAAGGTTTGAATGGTGTCGTTGAGGGTGTCCACAGCAGGTATTTTGTCCACAGTCATTTCGATAAGCAGGAGGATGGTGAGCAGGCCAATGGCCCACCAGCTACCCAGGATGTCGTATGGTTCTGAAAGCTGGATGAGGGGATCGCGGAGGGGAAACCGGGCAGCCAGGGCGACGAGCAAGAGGGGAATGTATGCGTTGAGTCCGGCGCTGCTGGCCAGCCCAAAGGCGGAGGCGATACCGGCGATAGCTTGTATCATGAATGTTGCTCCTTGTTTTTTAGTTGAGGCCGGGAAAGCCAGCCAGGGTACCTGTCAGGGTGTAGCGGATGAAGCTGATGGTGAGGAGTTGGGTCAGGGTGAGGAGGAGGCTGAAGGTGAGGGGAACGGCCGTTTCCCTCCACCGACTCATTTGCGCATCTCGGCGTAACAATACCAGTAACAGAATACAATTGATAGCTGTCAAAATCAATACAATACCGGCCACACTTACGAAAGCCAGTACGTACAAAACCACCGGCTGGTTGCTCAATACCAGCAACACCCCAGCGCCACCAACTGCTGCCAGCCCCCCCAATTCCGACCACGATCCGACAGGGGCGCGGTAAACCGGTTGTTGCCACAATGTTTGGGCCAGGGCGGGCATTACCAAAGTGCCCATTGTCAGGCCAGCACCCATGCCCGTGACCAGTCGCAGCCAGTTACGTGGGGTGTACAAATGAGGGGCATTGGGGAAAAAGTGCAGATAGGAATTGATGCCATCGATACCCATTACCCCAATGAAGCCCAACATGGCCAGCAAAATCGGTAAGCGGGGTAATTCACTCCAGCGCAGGCGACCAGATAGCCAGAAGATGAGAAAGACAAGTGCAACGCCCAGATAAATGCCGGTACAACGAGCACACAAGGGAAGCTGACGGCCGTTTAGTATAAACGAACGGGAAGTAATCCGATGACAGACCGCATACCCTACCCAATCTGCACCAGATAATGCCCCTGAATAAGCCAGCGTACCCGGATTGGTGACGGCATAAAAACCCATCATTATCAAAGCGGCCACAGCCACAGCCACAGCCACAAGCCGCCGAGAGGAAAGCAGATACCGTTTACGCGCTAATGACAGGGAAGAAGGATTCACGTTCACACGTTATTTGTCTCTGATGGAAACAGCCCGATCACTTTCAGTCCAAAGCAGTTTTTTAGCGAAGTATGCCGCATTGACAATGTCAGGTAGAATAACCAAAATCAAACAGATTATAACATACTGTCAAGATGAGGGAGAAAGATCATGCCCAAACGACCAGCAGCTTATTATCGGCCAGAGACATTGTCGGAAGCATTACAGCTTTTGACTCAGCCTGATACAGTTCCTTTGGCTGGAGGCACAAAATTGCTGGCCGGCGATGTAACATCGGCGGTAGTGGATTTGCAATTGCTGGGTTTGAATGAAATTGTACTGGAAAATGGGGTGCTGGAAGCAGGGGCCACAGTTCGGTTAAGTGATTTGGCTGCCTGGTTGCAGGCGAATGGCGGGGATGCGGCCGCTTTGTTGTTGACGGCGATTCGTCAGGCTGGGCCGAATACCTATCGGAATGCGGCGACGCTGGGGGGGACGATTGCCAGTCGGCTGCCAGATAGTGAGTTGTTGGCGGTGTTGCTGGTGTTGGAGGCGTCGCTGGTGTTGTATGCGCCTGCGGAAACGGAAATGTCGCTGGCAGCGTATCTGGCTGCTGAGGAACGGCCGTCTGGTTTGATTACGCATATTCGCATTCCCTGGGGGGCAGGCACGGGGCGCAGTGAACGGGTGGCGCGTACACCGGCTGATTATCCGATTGTGGCTATTGTGTGTTGGCAACCGGCCGGAGAGAAGCCACGATTGGCTGGAACCGGGTTGGGAAAACGGCCGTTTCGCCTGACCGCAGCCGAAGCCTGCCTCACACCCCAATTTACCGACGAAATGATTCAGCAAGCCGCTGCTGCTGCCCATGATGCCTGCCATCATCCCGGCGATTTTCGAGGTGATGCTGAATATCGGGCTGATATGGCCGCTGTGCTAACCCGCCGCGTTTTGCGTGAATAACCTTCTGGTCAGCTGCCCGTTGCCAGCCAGCTTGCAAAATCGCTGGCAAGCGTGATAGGATCTGAGTAGATACCAGGTCAGCCGGGTGATCGCGGTCTGGTCGTAGCCAGGCTGAGGAAAGTCCGCACTCCACAGAGCACGGTGCCGGCTAACAGCCGGGCGGGGTAACCCGACGGAAAGTGCCACAGAGATGTGTATTGCCGACGGCCGCGTAAGCGGTTAGGGCGAGGGTGAAACGGTGGTGTAAGAGACCACCGGCAGCGGCAGTAATGTCGCTGGCCAGGCAAACCCCACCGGGAGCAAGGCCAAGCAGGGCGGAACATGGCCGGAAACGGCCGTGTACGGGGCTGCTCGTTCCGTCTGACGCCCGGGTAGGCCGCATGAGGGTGTCGGTAACGGCACTCCCAGATAGATGATCACCACCCGTAAGGGGACAGAATGCGGCTTACAGGCTGGCCTGGTATCTGTTTTAATCTTTGGTTTTTACACCCACTGACGATTGATGATCAGACTTACAAAAAGGGTGGATAAATATGAGAGTTCGTGTACTTTTTGTCTGTTTGGGTAATATTTGTCGTTCCCCTATGGCTGAAGCTGTGTTTCAGCATATGGTAGATGAAGCCGGGTTATCTGAGCAGATCACGGTAGATTCGGCCGGGACTGGTTCCTGGCATGTGGGCGAAAAAGCACACCCCGGCACACGTCGGGTACTGGCAGCACATGGGATTACCTATAACGGCCGTGCCCGTCAAGTTACCGCAGCAGACATGGCTGATGATCACACTTACATTATTGCGATGGACCAGAGCAACCTGAATGATTTGCAGCGCACCTGGGGCGATCACCCCCGCCTTTACCGCCTGCTCGACTTTGCTTCTCAGGCCGAAGTACGAGACGTGCCTGATCCTTACTATACTGGCAACTTTGAATATGTTTATCAACTGGTGGAAGATGGCTGTCGTGGCCTGTTGGCACACATCATACAGGCAGAAGGGTTGCGTACTTCAAGTCACTAAATTGCTGGCAAACCTGGGTTAATATTGTGTAAAGAGATGCTTGGTCAATCATCATTCTCAGGAGGAGGGAAGATGGAACGTGAACGTGATGTCATCGTTGTAGGGGCTGGACCGGCTGGATCGACCACGGCAGCCATTTTGGCGCAAAAAGGGTATGATGTTTTGTTGATCGATCGCAAGGCATTTCCGCGTGACAAACCCTGTGGAGATGCTGTGCCCGCAGGTGCTATTGAGATTCTTTGGCGTTTGGGGATGCGGGAGAAGATTGATGCGGCAGTGGAACGAGGGGAGTTTTATCCGCTTAAGGGGATGCGCCTGGTTTCGCCAAAGGGGCATTTGTTGGAGGCGAAGTTTAAGAAGGGGCGTGAAGGTGGGGAGTCGTTTGTGGCACCACGAATTTATTTTGATGCGTGTATTCAGCAGCATGCGGTGGAGTCTGGGGCGGAGTTTTGTCGTGCAGATGTGAAGGAGCCGGTGCTGGAAAACGGCCGTGTTGTGGGAGTGAATGCCCGTGTGAATGGCGATGTCAAGAGCTTGCGGGCCAAAGTGGTAGTTGGTGCCGATGGTGTCACTTCCGTAATTACACGAGCCTTGCGTCCCAAGGAGAATCAACATGTAGATGGGCATCGGGCGGTGGCTATTCGGGCTTATATTGAAGACCTGGAAGAGTATCCGCACGAAGTGGAGTTTTATCTGTATGATGAGATTTTGCCGGGCTATGCCTGGATCTTCCCCACTGGCAAAAATCAGGCCAATATTGGGCTGGGTATGCGGCTGGATCATTTCCGTAAACGGAAGCGTAATTTGAATAAGATGTTGCGTGAGTTTTTGGAGATGCCGGATATTAAAAAGCGGCTGAAGAATGGGGGGCAGTTGCGTGATGTGGCGACGTGGCAATTGAATTTTGGTTCGCAGAAGCGTTTGCAACATGCTTTTGATGGGGCTGTGTTGGTTGGCGATGCGGCTGGATTTATTAATCCGTTAACGGGTGGCGGGATTCATAATTCGATTGTGTCGGCTGATTTGGCGGCAAAGACGATTGATGAAGCGTTGCAACGTGGGGATGTGTCTCGGGAGAGCCTGAAGGTTTATGAGGTGCGTTGTCATGAGGCGATGTGGGATGGGATGAAGCGGTCTTATCTTTTGCAGAAATGGTTGATGCGGTTTCCGTTTGTAATTGATTTTTTGGTGAAACGGATGAAGGAGAATAGCCAACTGGCGCAGATTTTCCTGACGAAGTTGTAAGGATTTGTCAGGGTTGGTCAGGGATGGGTGGTGTGGGGGAAACGGCCGTTTTTCTCAAGTGCCTGCCTGTAATAGGGAATTGATACGGGCGGGTAATTCAAAAATAGAAGTATCTTTGGTAATCAGGTCGTTTGCCCCCGCCGCCAGGCTGTTTTGCCGGGTTTTTTCCCGATCATCGGCTGTGTACATGAGAATATAAGGTTTGGCGGTTTGGTATTGAGTCCGAATCTGCCGACAAACTTCAATGCCATCCATGCCGGGCATCATGACGTCTAGCAAAATCAGGTCTGGCATTTCTTCTGTAATTTTGTTCAGGGCTTCGCGCCCGCTGAATGCGCCACGCACTTGAAAGCCTGCTTCTGCCAGAATGATCTGGCAAAGCTCAACGAGGGACACTTCATCATCAACGACGAGGATTTTGCTGGTTTGCATCATTATCCCCAATTGTATCGTATATAGAATAGTGGGTAAATAGGCTTGCAGAACCATTTCAAGCAGAGGAGGTGTTTTATGGGAAAGTTGTTGATACGTTGGGGGATTAATGCAATTGCTCTTTGGGCGGCGATTCAGATTGTGCCGGGGCTGGATCATGACGGGACAGGGGTGTCTTTGTTGATGATTGCTCTGATTTTTGGGTTGGTGAATGCGCTGGTACGGCCGTTTCTTTTGTTGCTCACTTGTCCTTTGGTGTTGCTTACATTAGGTGTCTTTTTGTTGGTTATCAACACCGTTATGCTCTCTCTCACTATCTGGATTTCCAGTCTTTTTGACTTGGGGATGAGTTCCTCTGGTTTTTGGGCGACTTTCTTTGGTGCGCTTGTGATTAGCATTGTCAGTGGTGTTATCAATCTGCTCATTAAGGATGATGACGAAAGAGAAACCAGGGTGACAATCATTCGTCACTGATTATGTCTGTTCCGATAAACAGAAAAAAAGCCCGCCGAAACGGGCTAAGGAAAAGGGATACCAGTACGTGATAATTGATTTAGTCTGCCGTTGGGCCGTAGCTACGGCGTGGGGTTACATGTTGAGCCTGCGGGCCTTTACCCTTGTCAACGAGGTCAAATTCTACCCGATCGCCCTCGTAAAGATTGCGATATCCTTCGCCCTCAATTGCGCTGTAGTGCACAAAGACCTCTTGCCCACCATCATCTGGGTTGATAAACCCATACCCCTTTAAACGACTGAACCACTTAACGATACCTGTTTTGCGAGCCATTTGATACCTCCATACTCATACAACGTGGCTACAAATACTTTGAAGATTTATTTAAGGTAAAAGCACCATTCCTGTGGTCAAGAATGGTGCCCCACCCGAAAAAACTACCATTACTAAACCGTTACACCATTCCAATACAGCGCTATGTGAGCTTGTAAAAAAGTTATCATGGGGGGGATGGGAGTGTCAATGAGGGTGGCGTTGAATTCACCCCCTGTTCACGTGAAAGATGCGTGAAAGGAGGGGTTAGGGGCGGGGTTTGAGGGTGGCTTGAAGGAGGATTTGGCGCACACCGGTGTCGGTGAAGCCGAGGGCTTGGGCGAGGTGGATGGAGGGGGTGTTGGTGGTGGCGACGGCATAGAGGGGAATTCGGCCGTTTTCCAGCAAGTGTTGTGCCATTGCGGAAACAACGCTGCGTCCCCACCCCCGGCGGCGGTATTTGGGCGCAGTGTACACAGAGATTTCGGCAAAGTAGGGGGTTTGCCAGTTGATGCCGGCGGCGGCGACGATTTCGTCTTGTTCGGTTGTGGTGCGCCGAATGACGAAGCGGGGCAGGCCGTTGGTGCCGTTGCTTTGGGTAACCAGTACGTTGAGTATGGGACGGAAGCGACTTGCTTCCAGTTTGTATAGGGCGAGGGTTTCCTGGCTGTGTATTTGGAACAGGGCTTGTAGCAGGGGCAGGTAGTTATCTGGGGTGTGGAGAATAACGGCCGTTCCGGGCAATATGGCGTTGTGAACCAGCTCAACTGAACCGTGCAGGTCTCTATGTGGTAGCCGTAAGGTGACAAACGGCCGAAACAGGTCGAAGCCGGTTTGGGCAAAAGCCATATAGCCGGTTACATGGGCTGAATCTGGCGGATATAAAACCAGGCGTGTTTTTTCTGGGGGGTGATAGAAAGCGTAATAGGCAGCGATGGCATCTGCGGGCTGGTATTCATTTAACAGGTGGCGAATCGCCCGACGTTGTTTATTCAGGTCCATGATTTTTCAGTGCCTGGAGGGCAATTTGGATAGCGTCGTCAATTGTCTGGCGTACAATGTCCCGATGAGGATCGAAGGTGTCCATATCTTCAGCCCGGTGTAATACGTTGCCATCTGCTGCCAGAATGGCGGCTGTGCGTATTTGGCGCAGGCGGCCAATAAGGAACAGGGCGGCGCATTCCATTTCCACAGCCAGGACGTGGGCGGCGGCCATTTGGTGATAATCTGGCAGGTGGGGGGCAGGAATGCCTTTGTAGAAAGCGTCGGTGGTGAGGACGATGCCGGTGTGAAACGGCCGTTTTTTGGTGCGGGCGGCCTGTTCCAGAGCAAGTGTCAGGTGCAGATCGGCAACGGCCGGGTAGTTGGGTGGCATGATCTGACGGCCGTATCCTGTGTATTGTACGGCTGCTTCGGCAATGACAAGCACACCACTATCTACTGCTGGCATAATACCGCCACACGTCCCCACCCGAATGATTTGGCGCGCCCCGGCCGCGATTAACTCCTCAAAAGCAATTGCGGCCCCAGGCGCGCCAATACCATGGGAACAGACTGTTACCGGAAATCCATCAAATGTGCCTGTGAGTGTGCGATATTCCCGCCATTCAGCAATGAGAGAGACGTTGTCCAAAAATTCGGCAATTCGTGTCGCTCGCTGGGGATCGCCACAAACGAGCACAGCGGGACTGATGCTGTTTCGATGGAGTTTGGTGTGGGGTAACGGCCGTTTCACTTGACTGATACCTTCATTTACTGAAATGGAATCGGTTCTGGCTTATTGTCCAGCACAGCTTCTATTTTTTCCATCACATCATCTGTCAGCAAAGGAACCACTTCCAATGCCTTCATATTTTCCTCAACTTGTGCTACACGAGAGGCACCAGTAATGACCGTGCTAACGTTCGGATTTTTCACACACCAGGCAATAGCCAGCCTGGCCATTGATGTACCCAACTCTTCTGCAATTTTGCTCAACTCCCGCGTTTTCTGAATACGCCTTTGGCCTTCTTCGCTTTCTAGCATTTTGCGTAGCCACTCATAGCCGGGCAAATTCATGCGCGAGTCGGCCGGGATGCCGTTGTTATATTTTCCTGTGAGAATACCAGAAGCCAGAGGAGACCAGATAGTTGTTCCCAGACCAATAGCCTCATAAAGACGGCCGTATTCCACCTCCACCCGATACCGTTCAAACATATTATATTGCGGCTGTTCCATCGTGGGCGGAATCAAATTATATTGTCGGGCAACACTATACGCCTCCATCAACTGTTGTGCCGACCATTCCGAAGTTCCCCAATACAACACCTTACCCTGTTCAATCAGGTTCGTCATTGTCCAGACAACTTCCTCCATCGGCACTTCCGGATCAGGCCGGTGACAAAAATACAAATCCAGATAATCTACCTGAAGTCGTTCCATGGCCTGGTGGCACGCTTCCACAATATGCTTCCGACTTAATCCCCGTTGGGTTGGTTTGGGATCAGGAATGCTTCCCCACATCACCTTACTGGAGACAATATAACTGTCGCGTCGCCATCCTGCTTTTTTCAGCGCCTCTCCCATTACCAGTTCCGACTTGCCATGTGCATACACCTCAGCATTGTCGAAGAAATTCACACCCGCATCATAAGCGGCCGTCATGCAGGCCAGCGCCCCATCTACATCCATCTGGTTACCAAACGTAACCCATGATCCAAACGATAACACACTTACTTTCAACCCAGACTTACCCAGGCGACGATATTCCATGTTTCACTCCTTTTCCTTAAATTGGGTTTCTGCTCACGAATACAAGCTGTGATTATATGACAAATTATTGTTTGGGCGTATTGAAAAATTTTAATCCCTCCAAAGAACGTGATAATAAAAACTCGTTATTTAGCCCCCTGATAATTTTGCTTATTTATTTGCCAATTATGCATGGTTTTTCAGTAGTCGTCCCATCACATTATCTGTGCCGCAATCCTGGCATCAAATATGCGCCTGGCTGCGGCAAGGTTGGCATAACCCAGCTTAA
>RFGV01000421.1 GCA_003696605.1 Chloroflexota bacterium
GGGGTGGAGGGAGGCTGTAGTTGGAATTCTTTGAGGGAGGGAGGAGGAGGGCGGTGGCTGAATTCGGAGAAGGGGAGAACGGCCGTTTGCCGATGTGAGTTTTCTAGCAAGAAACGGCCGCATTCGGTGCAAAATAAGGTGCCTTCATACTGAAATGAACCACACTCGCTACACTGTATCATCGTCTTCCAGCTTTAATGTTTTTCCGATTAGGGAACGTGTGCCATATTTTAGTCGTTTACGGCCTTCTGGGGATAGTTCACCCAACGAGGCGAGGCGTTCTGTTTCGGCGTAGGCTTGTTGGGCCAGTTGGGTGGCGCCTGCTTCTAATAAGCGGGTGGTCAGGTGGCGCAGACGAGTAACGGCCGTTCCTACCTCCCCTGCCTCTACTTCTTGCCATACTTTTTCATTAAGCCGGTACATATTCAGCATACGTACTGCCCGAACCAGATCTGACGGGGGATGTAAAGGTTTAGGTTCTGGGACGACAAAAAGCGAAAGTTGGGTTTCAAACGGCCGTTCTGTTCCTTGTTGTGGCAAACGAGCCATCACTTTAAACGGCAACGTCAACCTTGCCTGTTGCGTTTGGGGACCAACTTCCACTTCCAACAAAACAGACAAGGGGCCACGTGCTTCCACATCACCCAACAAAATCTCCCTGGACTCCGTCTGCAAAGGTTGAGCGAACGGGAAAAACTTAATACCATACCGTATCTTCACACCCTCCGGCCAATCCAGCATCAGGCGAGCGTTTTGCGCCAAAACCATCCCCAGACCACTAATCTTTTGTTGCAACAATTCAATAACCCGTGTAGGTTCTTCAATAAATGCCGATTGCCCGCCAGAAGGCATAACCAACTGATCCAAAAATTGATCATTCCAATCCGTACCAATACCAAACGCACTAATTCCTATATCCTCTCGTGCCATACGCTGGGCCAGCTCCAGGCACTGTTCATCATCCCCATACGTATGTCCATCTGTCAGCAAAATCAGATGATTGATATGTTGACCTAGCGACACCTGTCGTAATTGTTGGTAACCCGCATAAAGCCCCTGAAAAATTTCTGTGCCACCAGACGCACGAATTGAATTCACCCGACTCATTAGTGATGGGCGATCTTTCACATGACCTGCAGAAATAATCACCTCTGCCCGATCGCTAAAACCGACAACAGAAATGACATCCTCCGGCGTCAGACGATCTAAAATCAAGTCCACGGCCGATTTCACACAATCTAACCGCTTGCCTTGCATAGAGGTGCTATGGTCAATAACCAGGCAAAGATTAAGGGGGCGATGAGAGGTTGAACCAGGCAGTTTGGCAGACAAATTTAAGAGAACATACAAAATTTGCGGATTTTCAGAAATTGCCAACTCTTCTCGGCTGGCCTGAAGAGATAATGAAACACGTGGCCCGAACGCTTCTGCCATTAATTCATCATATGTGGCTCGTCGGGTGGGATCGCTGAGCACTTCATATGCTTGCAGAATTTGTCGGTAGGCCGGATTATCAGACAATTCGCCGCTTTCGGGAAAATTGGTGAGCAAGTTGGCAAAAGCATCACGGATTTCTTCTGGCGATGCCTTGGGGCTCACTCCCAAAATGGCGTAATAATTTAACAGTTCGCTCATACTTGCAATGATGCCACTTAAATTGAACGATTAGGCCAGTTTAGTTGTATGGTTGCTGTTAATTATGAATGGAATCCAACTAAAATGACAGTGATATTATCGAATCCACCAGCATCCATCGCGGCCTGAAATAATTTTTCGGCTTTTTCTTCTAAGGAAGTGTCGGTTTCTACAATTTCCTGAATCCGTTTGTCGGAAATCATGGAAGTTAGCCCATCGCTACACAGTAAAATCTGGCCAGATTCGGGTAAGAGACGCATGTAAGTATCTACTTCCAGCTCTTCGCTTTGGCCAACTGCCCGTAGCAGAATGTTGCTGTAACGGTAGAAAGTGGCTTCTTCGGCTGTAAGCTGACCAACTTCCTGAAGACGTTGGACAAGCGAATGGTCTTGTGTGATGGTTTCCAGTTTGTTGTTGGTGTGGAGGTAAACGCGACTGTCGCCGACATGGGCGATGTGTAGGCGGCGTCCGAGTATCAGGGCAATGGTGAGGGTGGTGCCGCTGTCGGATTCGAGGTCGTGGTTGAGAACGGCCGAATTGGCCGCCATGACAGCATCTGTCAGCACTTCTTGAATAGGCAAAGGTGTATTTTGTTCTTTGATAGCTAACAAAGGGAGGTACAGTTTTTCTAAAATATATTTCCCGGCAGTACGAGAGGCAATTTTACTGGCAATGTGTCCGTTTTGGTGTCCTCCCATGCCGTCTGCCACAATGAAAAGGCCAAATGGTGGCAGGGTGGAATCCCCACCAGTGGTAGAAAGAAAGGTAAAACAGGAATCTTCGTTACGTTTACGGCGTGCCCCCACATGGCAGCGTTGGGCGAGTTTCATGGATAGAACGGGGAACTCACCGGTTTGTTTCTTTTGTGTGCCAATGATGCCAATGGGAGAGGTATCGGCCGTTTCCTGTTCCGATTCTTCTTCATTGACCTTATCCCCCATTGCTTCCAAGGCCGTCATGATTTCGGTTTCCGCTATTTCTTCCTTACCCGATACAGAATCTTCCGGTTTTCCCGGTTCTCCATTTGGGCGGATTTCTTCTTCTGGTTGTTGTTTGGATTCGTTCATAATTACCTGTAACACACGTACAATTTTAAAGTTGGATTAGATTAAATGTTTGGCGATGTATCAAAGTTTTCCTTTTTGTAAATTTTCAACCGTGACATGCTTAAACTGGCAAGGCATAAATATGGTGATCAACTGAGCCAATGTACACCACATTATCTACAATGGTTGGCGAAGAAATAACCGGACCGCCCGTTTCATATCGCCAGCGTAA
>RFGV01000422.1 GCA_003696605.1 Chloroflexota bacterium
GTTGATGCTGGCGCTGTTGGACGATGATGGATTCTTGCGATTGGTGGTTCTGGCTTATCTGGTTTGCTTCTTTCGTGGCGGGGCGCGGGTTCGCCCTGGCGCAGCGCGAGGAGCGGGTGGGGGCGACGAAGATGGAGAATGCGATGGCGGAGGCGCGTAGTGGCCGGCGGCAGATGTTGCGCTATCGGCTGCGAGTGTTGTTCTGGCTGGTGGTATGGTTGTGGGGGGCGGTGGTGGTGTGGGCGGTGATGAAGTAGGAGAAGGATAAAAGGGATAAAGGGAAAAAGAGAGAAAGGGAAAAGGGGAATGATTGGCAAACATTGGAAATATTTGCAATATGTTTTACGCCACAAGTGGTATGTTTTTGTCGAGTGTCGGAAGTTGGGATTGCCATTATGGGTTGGATTGTTGCATGATTGGTCAAAGTTTTTGCCGGATGAATGGATACCGTATGCAAATTATTTCTACGGGAGTGAAGTTGGGATTTCGCGTGGTCGAGATGAAACAGGATACTACAAGCCCGGAGAGTCCGGAGATGATGCGTTTGATCTGGCATGGTTGAAGCACCAACATCGCAACCCACATCACTGGCAATATTGGGTGTTGATTCAGGACGATGAGGATACCAGGGTTCTGCCGATGCCGGATCGTTACAGAAAGGAAATGTTGGCTGATTGGCGTGGAGCCGGCAGAGCTCAGGGAAGCAAAATCAGCACGAAAGAGTGGTATCTAAAGCATCGTGATAAAATGATATTGCATCCAGATACAAGGCATTGGATTGAATCTCAATTAGGAGCTGTATCTCTCTTGTTATGGCTAGTGAGGGGAAAGTGGCCGGCTGAGGATGAGGAAGGCAAGGAATAAGAATTGTTACAACCGGACATTCGGACGCTATAAAAACAAGAATGAGTGCCAAGAAGAATATTAGCGTGGCTGATATTTTGCCATTGATTGAAGAACATAACGGGAATGTAGCCGCTATTGCCCGCCATTTTGGGGTAGGGCGTGCTACTATTTGGCGACGCATTGAGAAAAGCCCTGTTCTACAACAATCATTGCAAGATGCGCGCGAAACCATGCTTGATAACGCTGAAAGCGCGCTGTACAAGGCGGTGCTGGAAGGCGAGGCGTGGGCGGTGTGCTTCTTCCTCAAGACGCAGGGCAAGAATCGGGGATACACGGAGCGGCAGGAGCATGATGTCCAGGGCTCTTTACACATCGAGTTGAAGTGGGGCGATGGCGATACTGACGATCACGCTTCCGAGACTGCATAAGTGGCAGCAAGAGATTGCGCAATCGCCGGCCCGATTCAAGATCATTGCGGCAGGCCGGCGTTTCGGGAAAACGCGATTGGCCACAGTGTTGGCGGTTTCTGAAGCGCTGCGTGAGGGACGAGTCTGGTGGGTGGCACCCACCTACCCCATGGCCACCATCGGATGGCGGCTGATCAAATCGCTATGCCAACAGATCCCGGGGGTAAACATCCGTGAATCGGAGCGCCGGGCAGAGATGCCAGGTCTGGGATTCATCGAAACTAAATCGGCGGATCGGCCCGATGCCTTGCGCGGTGAGGGGCTGGACTTCGTGGTTTTGGATGAATGCGCCTTCCTCAAGGAAGATGCCTGGTCGCAATCGCTGAGGCCGGCCCTGGCGGATCGGCAAGGGCGGGCAGTTTTTATCTCTACGCCCAAGGGGCGCAACTGGTTCTGGAAGCTTTATCAGCGGGCTCAGGATCTACCGGATTGGGAGACATGGCAATTGCCCACTTCTGAAAATCCATACATTTCTGCTGAAGAAATCGAAGAGATGCGACGGCTATTGCCAGAACGGGTCTATTTGCAGGAAGTGGAAGCGCAGTTTGTGGAAGATGCCGGCACCGTCTTCCGGCATGTGGCAGAGATGTCCACAGCCACACCACAAAAGGAACGCATTCCTGACCATGAATACGTGATTGGCGTGGACCTGGCTAAGCATCAAGACTGGTCGGTGCTGGCCGTGGTGGATCTGACCACGCACGAGCTGGTATATCTGGATCGATTCAATCAGGTGGATTACATGGTTCAGGCGCGCCGGCTGGAAGCGTTGGCAGAGCGGTTTCAACCTTCGGTGATTATCATCGAGCGCAACAGTGCCGGCGAACCCTTTATTGAAATGCTGCAACGGGAAAAAGATTTGCCCATTCAACCCTTTACAACGACCAATGCCACCAAGGCCCAGGCGGTTGAGGCACTATCTCTGGCTTTTGAGCGTGGAGATATTCGGATTATCCCGGACCCGATACTGATTGGGGAATTGCAAGCCTTTGAGGCAGAGCGATTGCCCAGCGGGATGTTGCGCTACGGCGCGCCGGCGGGCATGCATGACGACTGTGTGATGGCGCTGGCTCTGGCCTGGCAGGGGACCGGCACAAACGAATCTTTATTCCTGTGGTAAAAAACATGCAATCAGACCATAACGAAAACTTGAAAATTATTGTAAATTCTGATACAATCAGCATAACACGGGAAGAGCTGGAGCAATTGCATCGTGTCAGCTTGAGCCTTGCCCAGTTGACCCGCCGGCTCCTGGGGCTACCCCCACTGATGACCGGCAAGCAACGCCGGCGCCAGCGCCGGCAACAACCGTAAACTAACTTTTTCGCCCATCGGGAAACCCAACGGCGTATCTGGAATGATTCCAGGTACGCCTTTTTTGTTTATGAACAAAAGCATCTACTTCGACGGCAATAAAAGTATACCGCTGGAAGCTCTGGATCGAATGCTCTTCCCGGAGTTGTTCGACGATTCCAAGACCAGCATCACGGAGGCCAAATCCTACGAGGCGGTGGCGTGGGTTTACCGGGCGGTGCAGCTACGGGCCAATGCCATCAGCTCGATTCCCTTCGTGATTTTGCAGGATGAGGAACCGGTAGACTTCGAGCTGGCGGATCGATTGCCGCAATTGCTGCAGTTGACCGAGGCCAGCCTGAATCTGTATGGCGCCGCTTATTGGCTCAAGGAGCGCAACCTGATACGCCTGCGGGATTTGCGATGGGCGGCGGCCAGGACCATCAAGCCGCGTCTGGATCGGGAAGCCGGCCTGGTGGGGTTCGAGCGCCGGCTGGGA
>RFGV01000037.1 GCA_003696605.1 Chloroflexota bacterium
ATTCTGGCCCGTGCTTCAGCAGGGGCGTTTGAGCGTATTCCCATCGGTATCACCGAAACGGCCGAATCTGCGGCCAGCTTTTTTCGTCAGCATGGTCTCACCATTGCCTGTGCCACTCAATCAGACAGCATCCCCCTCTACCAGGCAGATCTTACCCAATCGCTTTTCCTCTTTATTGGCGGAGAGAAGAGGGGAGTCACACGTTCTTTTGCTTCGTTGGCCGATTTGCGATTAAAAATTCCGTATGCACGTGAATTTGGTCAGGCATTGGGAACAACGGTAGCAACGGCCGTTCTGGCATTTGAAATCATGCGACAGCGAGGAAAAAACAGCGTATGAATTTATCCACAACCCCACCAGAGCAAATACAACAGCCACAAAAAACAAAAAATCATCGTCGTTTTCGATGGTACGATTTCTTCATTCCTCTTATATTGACCATTTTGGCCTTGTTTGTCAGCATAGAAGTTGGCCTGCGTATCTTTTACCGACTCATACCCATTCAGGTTTGTGCCGCCGATGACATTATAGGAAACTACATTTGCCAGCCCTATTTTGTTTACGACAAGCCTGTTCGTATCGGTTACAGGTATCAGCCCGGCTTCAAGCTGGAAGGTATGTGGGATCCAGCCAACCCATATCTGGCTGCTGCTGGCGATGAAACACGCCCCACTGGCCGCAGTGACGCATTCTGGTATTCATTCCAAACCGATGAAATGGGTTTCCCCAACTATGAGTATGAATGGCGCGATCAGTATGACATCGTTGTGCTGGGCGATTCATTTACACTACCAACCGCACCTCGCCGTTGGATTGAAACACTGGGCGAGAAAACAGGAAAAACAACACTTGCTCTAGGTGCATCTAGCTGGAGTACCTTAAACGAAGAAGAGGCACTTAAACTGTATGGCCTGGACAAGAACCCTGAATGGGTGTTACTCATGTTCTTTGAGGGGAATGATATTATCAATGTGGCGCAGTACCTCGAACGGCGTGATAGTGGCCTGAGCTGGAAAGAGTATGATATGCAGAATGTGCCGTTATCCCGACGTTTGCTTACACCCCATTTAGCCCGGTTTTTCTGGGAAAAACTGTTTCCTCCCCCACAGGTAGAACCGCAAAAATATCGTTACCCAGTGACAGTCAGTACGGAAGTGGGGGAAGTTCAGACTGTGTTGAAGGATATACATTTGTTGCCATTAAGTGCAGATTATGACACGTTAGCCCGTTCGGATGAATTTGCTGCGGTCAAGGCGTCGATTTTGCGGATGAATGAAATGGTGCGGGCGCAAAACGGCCGTTTTCTCCTTGTTTACATTCCCAGCAAAGAACACGTTTACTGGTCACGCATCTGGGATCCCGTAGATGTCAACAACATCCTCGAACGCACAGTAACCGTTACTTTAAGTGACGGTGATCACGGTTCTTTGCAGTGGGAACCTAAATACTTAAGTTACGAAACATTCAATGCCAACCACAATGCCCTGGAAAGGCTAATGAATGATTTTTCGGCTGAAAACAACATCGAATTTCTCAATCTGACACCTGTTTTTTGGCAAGAAACCATCAGACAAGGGGAACTATATCATTACGCAGACCCCCACTGGAACCAGGCAGGAAATGATCTGGCAGCAGAAGCTATTTACGAGTATATGCAGAATCATTAGTGGGGCGTAAACGGCGCCACAAAAACACGGCTGAGAATAACCAGCCTAACGCGCCAAAGAGAATAAAGAAGATGGCAGTGGTCTCGATACCGGCCAGGCCAGACGTACGTACACCAGTTGCCAGTTCAAACGCGGCCGCTGCCAATATTCCAATAGCCATAGCCAGTACACCTGAAATGACACCAGCAACAGACCCCATAATAATGATTCCCAAAATGCGGCTGGTGGGGCTTGTTTGTGTGTGAACAAGTGGTTGCAGTGGTGGCGGTAATAAGTTAAGGCTTACCGATTCACCTAACTGGTAGCGTTGGAGCAGATTATAAATTTGTCTGCGTTTTTTGGGGTCGGCAATGGATGTGAGATTAAGGTAGAATTCATTTTCGTTACGTATAATAAACGGCCGTAATTCCTCATGCTCCATCAGCAAAACGGCAATGCGTGCCTTTAGATCAGCTCGCAAAATCCGTACCATCTTCTTTTCTTTCAGCAGATACTCCAGCTCCCCGTTTTGCGGCAAATTTGAGGCCACATTATCTATTAATTTTTCCATTACCCAGTATTCCATTTCCTCTTCAACGTTTGCACACCGACTACCTGCTCAAACGGTACCAATCTCTATTCTTTGTGTCAACGGGATAAATGGTCTATGACTCATCAATGATTTCCCTTTGGTTTTCGACTGATGCCCCTCAGCATGTTATAATTTCACCGTTCTTTAAGAACCAGTATGTCAGGGCGAACGATCAGTTCGCCTTTCTATTTGCTGGTATGATAAGCAGCAAGATGTCCCAGTCAGGCCACTTCCTACCTGGCAATGGGGCAAAAATCCCACAAAACAAGGAGATGCGAAGTTGAACCTACACGAATATCAAGCAAAGCGATTGTTCGCTGAGCACGGTGTTCCCATTCCTCGTGGCGATGTAGCGACTTCTCCGGCAGAAGCACGCGAAATTGCCCGAGAATTGGGTGGCCGTGTTGTTGTAAAAGCGCAAGTCTTGACGGGTGGTCGCGGTAAGGCCGGTGGTGTAAAACTGGCAAGTAACCCAGATGAAGCAGAAGCATTGGCTACACAGATTCTGGGTATGAATATTAAGGGGCTTACCGTTCGCAAGGTTTTGATTGATGAGCAGGCTCCCGGCATTAAGCAGGAAATTTATCTCTCGGTACTCATTGACAGAGAGCGAGGACTGCCGATGGTGATGACTTCGGCTGCCGGCGGTGTGGACATTGAAGAAGTGGCCGAGAAAACGCCGGAGAAGATTTTCCGGGAGCATATAGAGCCAATGTTAGGTGTGCGCCGATATCAGACAAATGGGTTGGCTTCCCAATTGGGTCTCCCGCGAGAATTGTGGGGCGACTTTTACAAGATTGTGTCTGGTCTGTATCGTTGCTTTGTGGCCAATGATGCCTCGCTGACGGAAATCAATCCACTTGTAATTACCGGCGAAGGGAAATTGCTGGCTTTAGATGGCAAGATGTCTGTTGATGATAATGCTTTGTTCCGGCAAGCGCGGCTGGCAGAGATGCGTGATGTAGATGAAGAAACGCCTGCTGAGCGGGAAGCTCGTTTGAATGGCCTGAACTTTATTCAGCTAGATGGGAATATTGGCTGTATGGTGAATGGTGCAGGCCTGGCTATGGCTACTATGGATATTATCAAGTTGTTTGGTGGTGAACCGGCGAACTTTTTGGATATTGGTGGTGGGGCCAAGTCGGAGCAGGTGGCCACGGCGTTGCGCCTGATTTTGTCTGATCCTAAGGTGAAGGCAGTGCTGTTTAATATCTTTGGTGGTATTACGCGTGGTGATGAGGTGGCTCGCGGTATTGTAGAGGCGTTGGAGCAAGTGCAGACGGATGTGCCAATGGTGGTGCGTCTGGTAGGTACGAATGCAGAGGAAGGAATGGCGATTCTGGCAGATGCGAATATGGAAACGGCCGTTACTCTGTCAGATGCCGCTAAAAAAGCAGTAGCAGCAGCAAAGGGTAAATAGCCATGAGTATTCTGGTCGATAAAAACACAAAACTACTCGTACAAGGTATTACTGGTCGCGAAGGCGGCTTTCATACCCGGCAAATGTTGGCTGCCGGCACAAACATCGTTGGTGGAGTCACCCCCGGTAAGGGAGGGGAATGGTTTGACCCTGGTGATGGCCGAAAGCAAATCCCTGTTTTTGATACTGTCAAAGAGGCTGTAGCCCACACTGGCGCAAACGCATCGGTTATTTTTGTGCCTGCTCGTTTTGCCGCCGATGCAATTTATGAAGCAGCCGATGCTGGTTTACCACTTGTTGTGTGTATTACCGAAGGTATTCCAGTTTTGGACATGATTCAGGTGCGGGCGTACCTGGCCAATAAGCCAACACGTCTTATTGGTCCAAATTGCCCTGGCCTTATTACTCCTGGTCAAGCAAAAGTGGGTATCATTCCGGCTTCTATTGTGTCTGATGCCGGTGACCGGAAGGTGGGCGTTGTTTCCAAAAGTGGTACGTTGACTTATGAGGTGGTTTACGCACTCACACAACGGGGAATTGGACAATCTACCTGTGTCGGAATTGGTGGTGATCCGATTAATGGCACGAACTTTATTGATGTGTTACAGATGTTTGAAGAAGATCCAGAAACTGAACAGGTGGTTTTGATTGGTGAGATTGGTGGTAACGCAGAAGAGAAAGCGGCTGCGTTTATTGCTCAGCATATGACGAAAAAGGTGACTGCCTTTATTGCTGGCCGGACTGCGCCTCCGGGACGTCGTATGGGGCATGCGGGTGCAATTGTGGAAGGCAAGAGTGGCACGGCCGAAAGTAAGGTGGCGGCGTTGCGTGAGGCTGGCGTGCAAGTGGCAGATCACCCAGACCAAATTGTGGAAATGATTGCCGGGTAATTGGTATCGTTGCTGCCCGGACGGAAAGTTTGTGTGGTGAAACGTGAAACGAACGGCCGTTTCGCGTTTCACTTTTTTATGTCTGGGCAGGTTGGCATCTGCTTGTCGCTGTAAGTTATGTGGCTGAGATGGTGAAACAGTTGCGTGAGTTTTGGCAAAGATTGGATAAAGGGTTTTTGGTGGTATTGGCAATTGCCTTTCTGGCAATTTGGCCTTTTATCAGTCGTGCCAGTCTTCCGGAAGGCACGGATGCCGAATTGCATATTTTTCGCCTGTACGAGTTGAGCCGTCTGGTTCGGGCTGGTGAATTATATCCTCGCTGGGCACCTGATTTTTATCATGGGTATGGGTACCCCATTTTTAATTATTATGCGCCCCTGACATATTATCTTGGTTTGTTGGTGGAGTTGTTGCCCCGTTTGGATGCGGTGGCGGGTATCAAGGCGGTTTTTGTGATGGCATTGGTGGGGGGCGGTGTTGGGATTTATGGATTTGTGCGAGATAACTGGGGCCGACCGGCGGGGTATGTGGCTACGGCCGTTTTCCTGTATACGCCATATATTCAGTATATCGATCCTCATGTGCGTGGTGTGGCACCGGAAACGTTGAGTTTTGGTCTCTTCCCTCTTGCCCTTTGGTCGCTGGATCGGTTTCGGCGGGAGCAAACGGGAGTGCGGTGGTTAACGGCCGTTTTCACCACTGCCGCAGTGATCCTCAGTCACAATCTGATGGGACTGCTGTTTTTTGGCTTGCTGGCCAGTTGGATTATCTGGCAATATCTGAGCGAAAACCGTTCGAACGGCCGTCTTTGGCTGGTTTTGTTGCTGGCATTGGGTTTGTCAGCTTTTTTCTGGCTGCCTGTCATTGCCGAACGTAATGCTGTCAACCTCAATACCTTGCTGGGACGAGGCGATAACTACGATTTTCACACCCATTTTCTTTCCCTTTCTGAGTTATTGGCCTTTTCCCGGCGCATAGATTGGGGAGCAACTCAATCTCCGTTCCGATTCAATTTGGGCGTGGGGCAATGGGTGATGGCCACAGTGAGTGTCGTCTTGCTGATATGGCAGCGTGCGCATTGGCGGCAGAAGGTTTGGTTTTTTGTGGTAGTGGCTGGTGGATTGATTTTTATGATGCTGCCTGTTTCCGCTTTTGTGTGGGAAACTGTGCCGTTTTTGCCATTTTTTCAGTTTCCCTGGCGGCTTTTGGGCGCAACGGCCGTTATGCTGGCCATTATTTCCGGAGCCGGTACAGCTTTATTGCTGTCTTTGTTGGCAGAAAAGTGGCAAGGTTGGGCAACGGCCGTTTTAGTCCTCGTTCCACTTTTGTTGGGATTGCCCCTTAGCCAACCTGCACCCTGGCCAGACTTTGGCCCAGTTAACATATTACGCATTTCCGAAATCGAGCGGACAGGACGTTGGTTGGGGACAACATCCACTGCTGATTATGTGCCGGCCACTGTGGACATTATTCCGCGCCGTAATGAGGCAGTTGTAGCCGGATTTTACGAAGGGCGACCATTGGATCGGGTAAATCGGGTAACCTTGCCACCAGAAACAGAGGTTATTGGGGAGGAGTTACGGCCGTTACATTACCGGTATACCATCTCTGCTCCCAAAAAATTCCCGTTGCGTCTTTTCTTGTTCGATTTTCCTGGTTGGCATGTGTTTTTGGATGGCCAACCGGCACAAACTGAGTTGGGGCGACCGGAAGGCTTTATTGTGGTCAAAGTGCCTGCGGGTACGCATACGGTTGATGTGATTTTTCTGGACACACCAGCCAGAATGGTTGCTGAAGCGATTAGTTTTGTGTCATTGTTAGTGACTTTTGGTTTGGCACGGTTGTGGTGGAAACGGCCGTCTTGGGCACAAACGGCTACCACCTTTACTTCTCTTGACTGGTACGTACTTCTTTCCGTTATTGGTTTGATAGCCCTATACTTGTTTTGGTTAGAGCCTTCAGGTTCTCTGCACGACAACTCTACCGGTCAGGTGGTCGAACCAGCTGCCCATTCCCTCTATGCAGACTTTGGCCAACAAATCGCGCTACTTGGGTTTGATATATCTTCCTTACAAGCCACACCTGGTGAAAAATTATCGCTTACCTTATACTGGAAAGCGTTAAAACCTTTGGACATTAACTTTCAAGTGTTTGTGCACGTGTTGGCGCAAGACGGCCGTTTAGTGGCCCAATCCGACAAGCTCAATCCCGGTGAATTCCCCACCCGTCGTTGGCCATTAGACAAATACGTCCCTGACCAACACATCATTGAACTGCCAGCCGAACTACCACCTGGAACTTATACCGTCGCCACCGGTCTTTGGGTACAAAGTGAGGGTTGGCGTTTGCCACTGGTCAACGAAAATGGTGACCAGATTGGAGACAATGTTTCCTTGTTTACACTCACAGTTAACCGTCGGTAAGATATTATGCGTGTGATTAGTGGCCGTGCCAAAGGACGCAAATTAAAAAAAGTACCCGGTGATACAACCCGGCCAATTATGGATAGGGTTAAGGAAAGCTTGTTTAACATTCTCGCTGGTACAGGGTACATAACCGATACCCGCTGGCTGGATTTATTTGCCGGGACCGGGCAGGTTGGTATTGAGGCATTAAGTCGTGGGGCACGTGAAGCCATCTTTTTGGATACGGCACGGGCTGCTGTGCGTACCATTCAGGATAATTTGCGTCATACAGGTTTGCAACGAGAGGCACAAGTGCTTCAGGCGGATGCTTTTGCTTACTTGCGGCAGTATGTGGGCGAGCCTTTTGATGTCATTTATGTTGCGCCGCCACAATATAAGGGGCTGTGGGCAGAAGTGATGACGTTGCTGGACGAACGGCCGTTTCACTATCTTTCCCCACACGGCATCGTCGTCGTACAAATAGATCCCAAAGAGTTTCAAGAACTTCCGCTCCGGCAATTCCACCTTTACGACAAAAGGCGATACGGCAACACATTATTGTGCTTTTATGAACCTGTTTTGCCTGACAAATAATCACCAGCTTGCTACTTACCGATTATCCAGCGTTACTTGAATGACACACACACCCGTTATATTTCCATCCTGATCAATTGCCGTCAGCCGAATCAAATAAGGACCTGACGCCCACTGACTCAGATTAACCATCCCTAACTGACCATCTGTCACCGCCTGATCAACATCACGCCCTAATAAATTCGCCCACTGCCCTCGTGTTTCTGGTCCATTCGCTTCCAGTCGGTATGTACCAAAGTTGACAGTATTTACCGTACCAAAAATAGCGATATTGCCTGAAACCACCGATCCATTGCCCGGCTCCGTAATATTTAGAACAATATTGCACCCAACAAATGGTGTGGGGGTGGGAGGTGGCGGGGTGGGCGTGCCAACAGGTTCAATGGTGCCGGTAGCATTTGGCGCAGGAGGTTGGTTTACTGCCTGGCCTGGCAAAGTGATGGTGGGTGCAAGAACTGGGGTGGGAGAGGCCTGAGCGAATGGTGTGCCCAATGGGGTTGGTGAAGCCAGCCGGGTGCTGAAGATGTTTGGTGTTGGTGTGGGTGGGGCAAGGAGTTCACGCGGAAGTGTAGGGGCAATTTCTGTGTTTACATAATAAACACCACTTATAATGAGCAGCAACATACTGATGAGAATCAGCGAAGTATTGCGGAGTTGTGTACCGGTTTCCCGCTCCAGGGAGAAAACTGCTTCTCGCAAAATATGACGGGCACGCAGATATTGGCTGCCGTACCAGAACAACCCCATTACACACAGGATATATATCCAGACGTCGTTGCGCAGGATGAAAACGTAAAACCGTTCCATACGATGACTGCCTCAATACAGGATGAACCCTCAGGTGCAAGAAACCTGAGGGTTTATTTGTTTATGAATGTGTGCGGTTTATAACTGGCGAAGTATACCGCGAATCAGGGCGGTTAGTCGAGGCACAACGATTTTGCCGGTTTCCAGCACTTCTTCGTGGGTGACCATGTCTTCGGGGGTGGGGTGGAGGATGGCTTTGTTGGTGATGGTAGAGATGCCGAGGACGCGGATACCGGCATGGCGGGCGACGATAACGCTGGGGACTGTGGACATGCCAACAGCGTCTGCACCAATGGTGTGGAGGAAGCGTAATTCGGCTGGGGTTTCGAAGCTGGGACCGGCAACGTAAGCATAGACGCCTTCTTGCAAGGTAATGCCGAGGGATTCGGCCGTTTTTCGTGCCAGTTGTCTCAGTTCAGGGTCATAAGCCAGTGTCATATCCGGAAAGCGAGGACCAATACTATCATCGTTGGGGCCACGTAGTGGATTATGCCCGGCAATGCCCACAAAATTTAAATGATCAGAAATAAGCATGATGTCGCCGGGTGTAAAAGAGCGATTGATACCACCAGCAGCATTGGTCAGAATAACAGTTTTGACACCCAAAGCGTGCATTACTCGGACGGGTAGCGTGATTTGTGCCGGAGAATATCCCTCATAGTAGTGGGCACGTCCTTGTTGGACTAATACAGTTTTGCCTTCCAGCGAGCCAATGACGAGGCGACCGCTGTGCCCCGGTACCGTCGATGTAGGCCAGTGGGGGATATCATGGTAAGGGATGATGTCTGGATTTTCGATGGCGTCAGCAAGGCCACTCAGGCCAGAACCAAGGACGAGTCCAATTTGTGGTTGGTAGTTGGTTTTTTGACGAACGGCCGTTGCTGCGGCCTGAATTTGCTCAGGGGTAATTGTCTCATTATTCATCATAACGTTACTTACTTGCCCCGTAAGATATTCCTTACGAGTTTGTCTCCTCTTTTTCTTCTTCTAGATGTGTGTAAACTTGAGTTGTTGAGATATTGGCGTGTCCTAACAAGCGCTGTACTTCTTGCAAGTCAGAACCATGCTGTAGCTTGTGGCTGGCAAAGCTATGCCGTAAGGTGTGGGGAGTTACGTCAGTACTCAGGTTAGCTTCCTGTGCATATGCTTTGATAATAAGCCAGAGCCCTTGTCTTGTTAATTGTTGTCCACGATGATTGAGGAACAAAGCGTTTTCATTTTTGTCTTTGGCCAAAGACGGCCGTCCTTCTGACAAATAAGTAGCCAGTACTTCACGGGTTTCTTCATCAAACGGCAGTTCCCGGCTTTCACCTTCTTTGCCAGGGCAAATCAAGATTTGCTTTTCCAGGTCCAGATCATCCACCGTAAGGGAAACTGCCTCGCTCACGCGCATGCCTGTGGCGTACAATACGCGAAGCAAGGCTGTGTCACGCAAATGTTTTGGTGTACGTTTTTGGGTTGGTGCCTGCAAGAGTTTGTCAACATCTTCAGTGGACAGTATTTTAGGAAGCCGTTTTTTGACTTTGGGTGAGTCAATATTTTGAGCGGGATTCTCGCTGATAATGCCTTTGGCATAGAGGTAGTTAAAGAAGGATTTGACAGCGGCCACCTTACGGGCGACAGAGGAGGATGCGTAGGGCTTATTTTTCATATAGTCAACGTAATCTTCTAGCCCCTCTGGTGTGATATCAGCCCAACTGGTTGCGCTGGCGAAACGGCCGTTGCGTAAAAACGCCAAAAACTGCCCCAAATCATTTTTATACGCAGCCACGGTATTCGCCGAGTAATTATACTCCTCACGCAAAAAATCCAGAAAGGCAAGCAACTGTTCTTCCATCGCTGGCCGCTCCTTCACAATCAAATAACCAATTCGTTTTGCGTATAGCCAGCAAAGCTCACCGACCAATACATGCCATTCACTTCAACTCTATTTTCTACTTTGGCAAACATAACATTCTGCTGGATTACGCAATTTAATAAATCAGGAGATAAAAAGATGCTTGTGTAAATATTATGTAAGTTAAGTTAGAGGCATTATAACATTACTTTTCATAAGATCAAATGTATTCTACATAAAATTCCTTCAGCTTATCATTTAGTCGCATGGTATTCGTATAGCCAGCGAGTAGGTTTGCAACTCCCCATATAATTGATATGATAAACCCGTTCCAGTGAAGGGACGCAAATTGCACCTTGTCCCCTCACACCTTAACAGCCCACAGAATCTAAATGGAGGTAACCATGAATACACCACAGAGAATTCTCATTGCCGGTGCAGCAGGCAGAGACTTTCACGACTTCAACACGGTCTTCCGTGATAACCCTCAATACAAAGTAGTAGGGTTCACAGCAACACAAATTCCCAATATCGAAGGACGACGTTATCCTCCCTCACTAGCCGGTTCTTTATACCCCGATGGCATTCCCATTTATCCAGAATCACAACTGGAAAACCTGATACGTGAGCACCAAATTGATCAGGTGGTATTTTCTTACTCTGATGTCTCCCATGAATACGTCATGCACCTTGCATCCCGGGCTTTGGCAGCTGGGGCTGGGTATTGGTTACTCAGTCCACGCCAAACAATGCTTCAGTCGAACAAGCCGATTGTATCCATTGGCGCAGTTCGTACCGGTTGTGGCAAAAGCCAGACTTCCCGACGTGTCTTGGAAATTTTACAGAAAGAGCTGGGTTACAAGCGCGTAGTAGCAGTTCGGCATCCTATGCCCTATGGTGATTTGGCCAAGCAAGCTGTACAACGCTTTGCTACATATGCAGACCTGGACAAGCATGAATGCACAATTGAAGAACGAGAAGAATACGAGCCTTATATTGATCGGGGTGCAGTTATTTATGCAGGCGTAGACTACGAGGCAATTTTGCGGCAGGCCGAAGCAGAAGCGGACATTATTATCTGGGATGGTGGTAATAATGATGTGCCATTCTTCCGCTCAAATTTTCATATTGTTGTCACCGATCCACACCGACCTGGTCATGAACTACGTTACCATCCAGGCGAAACCAATTTGCGACTGGCCGGAGCTGTTGTAATAAATAAAGTGGACACGGCCGATTTCCAAAACGTCCTGACAGTACAAGCCAATATACAAAAAACAAATCCAGAAGCCACTATTGTCATGGCTGCTTCCCCGATTTTCGTAGATAACCCCGCAGAAATTCGCGGCAAACGCGTTCTTGTCGTTGAAGATGGACCAACTCTAACACACGGCGAAATGGCCTACGGCGCAGGTGTTGTCGCTGCCCGTACCTTCGGTGCCGCCGAAATTATAGACCCACGTCCCTATGCAGTTCGTTCTATTGCGGCTACCTACCAAAAATACCCCACTACTGGAGCAGTTTTGCCGGCAATGGGGTACGGTGGTGACCAGATTGCTGACTTGGAAGAAACTATCAACCGCACACCTGCTGATTTAGTTATTATTGCCACGCCAATTGATTTGGGGCGTATCATCAACATCAACTTACCCAGCCAGCGTGTACGCTACGAACTGCAAGAAATAGGTCAACCCACACTCTCAGATTTACTCCGTGAGCGATTTGGCGAAGCTCGCTAACAAAAAAGCCCCCGATTTTCACCGGGGGCTTTTTTGTTAGCAATGGTAGAAATTACTTATTCGTCCAGAAGTAAAGTCAAATCATTTGTTACTGGCAAGTCGGTAATTGTGGCATCTGCTGCCAATGTGGCGGTAGCCATAGCTTTCATTCCTTGCCGATATTCATGCGGTTTAATCTGAGAACCATCTTCAAAGAAAATTTCATCCAGGGGTTGACTGCGTATGCGATACCGTTGACCAGAAGGTGCTTCGATCAGGAATTCTGGCGAAGTGGTTGGTGTCAGGTTCATGCTAATAATCGTACCCCGAATGATAAAAGTGTCTCCAGGGTTGACGTTTTCAGGATTAATTTCAAGCCCAGTTTCAGGGTCAATGCCGGACATTTGCAAACCGCTTTCTTCCTCGGCTGTTGCGCCTTCTTCCTGGGTGGCTTCTGTTTCTTCAGTTGTGGTTTCTTCAGTTGTGGTTTCTTCAGTTGTGGTTTCTTCAGTCGAGGTGGTTTCTTCAGTTGTTGTTTCTTCTTGTTGAGCTGGTGGATTAACCTGCTCGTTGGTGGTTGTGGGTTCATTTCCACCGGAGCCACCACAGGCAGCCATTAGCAGTACCAGCACTAACCCTAAGACAATGAACTTGAGTTTTTTCATCTCCCTTCTCCTTCTCTCTATTATATTTTGGTTGTTTGGGGACAACTTATTAAGATAATAGCATAGTTTTGACTTATGTGGGAATAGAGATTGTGGTTTTTGGGGTAAACGTTACTCAAGAGGATACAAAATTTATTTTGGTGACATAGAGAGGTTGAGGAGATCAGGAAAATGAGTTTGTTTAACGGTACTCGATTAAGTAATAAGGTGTTCAAGTTAGATGTAGACCGTATGCGTCAGGGGTGGTATTCTGACAAGTATTTTGCCAACATTTTAGCAATGCTGGAGGCTGAGAGTCGGGCTGGGGAGGGTTATCAGGGAAAATATGCGCGGGATATTGGCCTTGATCCTACTGGTTTGAATGTTGGTGATATTGAGGTGGAAATGCAGTTTTTTACCCGCCGCCCGGGAAAAACGGTTGTGGTTGGTGTGGATAAGGCATTATGTATGTTACGGCATTGTACGGGATATTTTGATGCGTCGGGGGAATGGGTAGAGACGTGGCAGAATTTGGAGGTAATGGCGGTTCAGGATGGGGCAATTACTGAGTATCATGGCGATCCAATGCGGGTGCAGCCTGTTATTCGTGTGCGGGGTAGATATCGGGATTTTGCGTTGCTGGAGACGCCGATGTTGGGGATTTTGAGTCGGAGTAGTCGGATTGCAACGAATGTGTATAACGTTTTGCGGGCGGCGAAGGGGAAGCCTGTGTTGTTTTTTCCGGCGCGGTTTGATTTGCATGAGGTGCAGGCTGCGGATGGATATGCCTATGATATTGCTGTGGCGCGGTTTAATATGGATTATAAGGAGCGGTTACGGCCGTTTGTGTCCACAGATGCGCAAGGTGACTGGTGGGGTGGCGCTGGCGGGGGGACGATTGCTCATGCAGCTATTGCCTGTTTCCTGGGGGATACGGCCGCTGCTATGATGGCTTTTGCCCGTCATTTGCCAGCCGATATTCCCCGAATTGCTTTGGTGGACTTCAATAATGATTCTATTACAGACAGTTTGCGTACTTTGAAGGCGATGTTTGACCAATATGTCAGTCTGATGGCGGCTGGTGAGGAGGAAGAAGCTCAAAAGTATGTGTTGTTTGGGGTGCGTTTGGATACAAGTGGTAGTATGCGGGATGTGAATGTGCCGCCTTTGGGAGATCCGGTTTTGGATTTGGGGGTAACGCCTCGTTTGGTCTTTAATGTGCGTCAGGCGTTAGATTCGGCATGGGAGTCGTGGGATTTGTCTCCGGAGCAGGAGGAGATGGCCAAAGCGTATTGCCGAAATGTGCGGATTGTAGCGAGTGGTGGATTTAATCCGGAAAAGATTGCTCGCTTTGAGAAGCTGAAAGTGCCTGTAGATATTTATGGGGTAGGGTCTTCGTTGTTGGTGAATGATAAGGAAACGAATACAGATTTTACGGCGGATGTGGTGCGCGTGAAAATTTATGGGGAGTGGCATGATATGGCGAAAATTGGCCGACGGGCAACGGATAATCCGGATTTGGAGCCAGTGGATTTGAGTGTTTTTTAGCCATGAATTGTTCTAACGTATCTCTAACAGCAGGGGGGTATGATTACGGCCGTTCCCGAATATTTTTCCTGCATAAAACCAGCCATCTGACAAGGGAGAGGATACCCCATGAGTGTGAAGGAAATGGAAAAAACTGAAGCTTATAAC
>RFGV01000038.1 GCA_003696605.1 Chloroflexota bacterium
CTATATCCACACTTTCGCTATCCGTAATGCGGAAATTTGTGTACAATAATGGAAATTACAAAGGCAAAGCCGCATGCTGAGAAACGCACAACATTCAGACCGTCGGCGCAAGATTGGTGGGGCCATTTTTGGGTTACTGCTATTTTGTGTTCTTGCAGGCGCGTTGTTTATTGCCGCTCCAGCGCTGGCACAGCAGGAGGCGCTTGGCCGACTTGGAGCGCAGACCGATTTGCCCAATGTCCCAATTAGCATTTTGGTAGCCCGCATTATTCGTATCTTTTTAAGCATCCTTGGCGTGATCGCCACGGTTCTTATTATCTACGGCGGTTTTCTTTACATGACGGCTGGCGGAGACGATGCGAAAGTGAAAAAAGCCAAGCGTGTCCTTCAGCAAACCGTGATTGGGCTTTTGATCATCATTTCCTCCTACGCCATCACAACCTTCATCCTCAATGCCCTTTTAGATGCTATGGGATTGGGGGGCGGTGTTTCAAGTGTAGCTGATTCTTATTCCGAACCGCTTTCCGGATCTTTGGGGGCAGGAATTATCCAGGACCATTATCCTTCGCGCAATGCCATTGATGTTCCTCGCAATACATTGATCTTCGTCACATTCAAAGAGGAGATAAATCCCGCAACAATTATTCGTGGTTGGGAAAGCGGAAATTCTGGAGACTTGCACTCAGGAAACGTTTTGATTTACCCGACAGATGAAGGTCCTGAAGCTGCTCTGGGAGATACAGATGTGGTGGTTGGTTTTGATGAAACAAATCCAACAACCTTTGTGTTTGATCCGGTCGAACTGCTTGGAGACGGTGTTGAAGACATGAACTATACCGTGGTTTTAGGTCCAGGAATTGAAAAAGCTGATGAGACTGCTGCGTTCACTGGTTCCTATCGAGATGGATATGTATGGACCTTTGAAGTTTCCACAGAAGTGGATCTCACACCTCCAACGGTGAAAAGCGTGGTGCCAACACCATCGGAAGATGCATACGCGCGAAACATATCAGTAGAAATAACATTTAGCGAAGCAATGAATCCCGTAGCCCTCACGGGAACGTATGATGAGGAGGGAGAATTTTTCAGCAATCTTATTGTTACCGACCCAGAAGGCACCGTTGTCGAGGGAACGTGGGAAATCAGTGATGGATACAAAACAGTTACATTAACGACAAATAATGCCTGTGGACGAGATCCGTGTGGCGATACAATCTATTGTCTTCCTGGTGATGAGGCGGGCCTTTTGCTTACCGCCACGGCGGTCGCGGCTTCTGTTGGGAGTGATCCGCCGCAATCAGTGCCAATTGGCATCAGTTATGATGGTGTGGTTGACGCGGCTGGCAATTCGCTTGATGGAAATGCGGACGGTATTGCGCAAGGTTCAGATTCAGACGCATCTGAATCGCCCGATGTGGATGATAACTATTCTTGGTCATTTATAACGAATGATGACATTGAAGATACGGTGCCGGAGATACAGTATATCTCTCCTGGCGTTGAAGGCAGCGATGCGAATCCAGACGCGGATGTTGAAATTATTTTCAATACGGTCATGAAATCTTCAACACTCACATCAAATACTATTAGCCTGTGGCCGGATCCTTGGTATGAATTCTGGTTTAAGGTAAGGAAGATAAGCCTCGCAGAAGATAGAGAAGAGGCTGGTTTGGATGATGAAGTCGTTGCAACCAAGGCAATCATCGAGCATCCAAGCATGGTAAGCACAGAAGACGGCGGGTGGGATTATTGGCCGCTTGTTACAAATGATGTGAAAAGCGCATATCAAATCTGTATGCATCCAGGATATGGGCCAGAAAGCGGAAACGACTCCGGTTCATGCCAGGTGACGGAAGAAAGACCGTATTGTTGTAATGGGTCAGCAAGACGTTCGCCTGGGTGTCTGGCGCCAGAGGCAAGTTCCGATTTCGGGTCACCGCTATACCTGCCAGATACAAACCCTGATACCAATCCAATCCTCAACCCATAACCCTATGACATGCGCGCGATGGCGACAAATGGCCGGTATCATTCTCGCGATACTTTTGGTCGCGGGATTTGCCTTTGTGGCGCCGCATGTACAAGCCCAGGCGCTTGGGGAAGGAGAGCTGTTCGGGTCGGCCGAAGATGGCAGCGCGTTTGCCGAACAAGCCGGGCTTGCTTCCATGGATTTGACCAGTCTTATTGCCAATATCATTCGCGCTGTACTTGGATTTGCTGGGGTTGTGCTTGTCGTCATGATTCTCTATGGCGGATTTTTATGGATGACCGCTGGAGGGAATGATGATCGGGTGAAAAAGGCAAAACGAACGATCACTAATGCCGTGATTGGTCTTGTGATTGCCATATCTTCTTATGCAATAGCCTCCTTTGTGA
>RFGV01000423.1 GCA_003696605.1 Chloroflexota bacterium
GCGGAACTGTCACCGAAGACCATGAATGCATGCCAGATACGGCCGTCTGGGGGGATGAGCCCGCACCATTGGCATTGACCATAACCGGTACGGATGTTTCATGCTACGGGGATAGCGATGGCACAGCAACTGTTACTGTGGCTGGCGGCACGCCATTGTATGGCTATCTATGGAGTACCGGTGCGACCACTCCGGTCATCCAGGGCTTAAGTGCAGGGGTTTATTCCGTCACCGTAAGCGATTCTGCCGGCTGCCAGCGAGTCGATAGCATTCGCGTATATGAACCGGCACCGGTGGCTGCCAGTGGCAGTGTAACTGACGTTTCCTGCTATGGAGGCAATGATGGCAATATTGCGCTTCAGGTTTCCGGAGGCACAGGACCCTATTCATTTGCCTGGAGTAACAACCAGCAGACCGCTGTTGTCAGCCAGTTACAGGCCGGGATGTATCAGGTAACCATCAGTGATGCCAATGGATGCAGCCTGACGAAATCCTTTACCGTAAGCCAGCCTGCACCAATCACGATAAGCACTACTGCCAATGCTGCATTATGTTATGGGAGTGCCGATGGCAGTGCCCATGTAAATGTTTCCGGTGGCACACCTCCATATAGTTACCAATGGAACACACAGCCCGTGCAAACCACAGCTACAGTGAGTGGGCTATCAGCAGGTAGCTATACCGTTACGGTAACGGATAGTGCCGGATGTGTGGCAACCGGCTCGGTGGTTGTTACCCAGCCCACGGAGGTGAACATATCGGTTGCTTTGACACCGCCATCCTGTGCTGGTGGGAATGATGGCCAGATCGCAGCCAGTGCTACGGGGGGAACCTCACCATATAACTATCAATGGAGTAATGCTCAGCAAGGGGCGGTAATTACCCAGCTAACCACAGGCAGTTACAGCGTAACTGTCACCGATGACCATGGATGCATGGCAGATACGGCTGTCTGGTTGGATGAGCCCGCACCATTGGCATTGACCATAACCGGTACGGATGTTTCATGCTACGGGGGTAGCGATGGCACGGCAACAGTTACTGTGGCTGGCGGCACGCCCTCGTATAGCTATCTGTGGAGCACACAACCACCGCAGTTGCAACCCACTGCATCTGGGTTATCTGTGGGCAATTATCGTGTAACGGTTACGGATGATAATGGTTGCACTGACAGTGCCAGCATCCTGATAGATGAACCACCTCCCCTGGTAATCGATATGGATTTTCAATCGCCTGTTTGTTTTAACGGTCAGGATGGCTGGGCTGCGGCAACGGTGAGCGGAGGCGTTCAGCCTTACTTCTTCGATTGGAGGGGATGGCAACCGGATAATGTCAATAACAACAGCAGTTTGATTTCAGACATCCCTGCCGGAACATACACGGTGATGGTGTCGGATGCAAACCACTGTATCATAACCGGAAGCGTAACCCTGATCAATCCGCCCCCTCTGCAGGTAAACATCGAACCTCCTTCACCTGTGATGCTTGATTTCGGAGATACGGTCCGGCTGAATGCCCTTTCACCTGCCGGAGTGGTTGGATATGTCTGGGAACCGGATTATAATTTGAGTTGTAACGATTGTCAAAACCCGTTGGCTTCACCAGTGACAGATTTTTCATATCAGGTAACCGTGATTGACACAAACGGTTGTACCGGAATGGACACGGTGGATGTCATCGTGTCATCCACTAAAATCCTTTACATCCCGAACGCCTTTACCCCCAATGCCGATGGCCGCAATGACAGGTTCAATGTCTATGCCAAAGGTGTGGAACGGTTTAATTTGAAGATATTCAACCGCTGGGGCGAATTGATGTTTGAAACCTATGACCAATACGAGGGTTGGGACGGATACTACAAGGGCGAATTACAACCTCCGGGCGTATACGTTTATGTCACAAGGGTGATATTCCGCGACAAGGAAGAGATCATACGTAAAGGGAGTGTTACTTTAATCCGGTAATCTTTTAGAATCAAATATGGAGCAA
>RFGV01000424.1 GCA_003696605.1 Chloroflexota bacterium
CCGCTCCAGGATGGTGCGGAGCTGGGTTTCGTCGAGGCCGCCGGTCACTTCCTTGCGGTAGCGGGCCACAAAGGGGACGGTGTTGTCGCTGTCGAACAGTTCGATGGCGCGGGCCACCTGCTGGGGCCGCACGGCCAGTTCTGAGGCAATCAATTGGGCAAAGTCGATGGGCATTGGGGGTCACTCCGTGTATGCAAAATCGGGGGTAAGCATAGCACGGAATGGGGCAAGGGGCAAGGGAGGTGGGGAATCTGGAAAACTTTAAAATTGGGTTCAAAAAAGTTTGAAAAAGCCATTGCAAAAAGATATGATATATGTTAAAATTTACACACTTCAAAATTTTATTATTCTCCAATCTGTAAAAAGAATGCCGCACTGTCTACGCAGTTACACTCAACCACAAGAACAAAAACGCTTGCAGACTCTTTGACAACCTGTAAGCGTTTTTTGTTGTTGAGGAGGGAAGTAATGCCAGAATCTACTGACCTCAACGCCAAACGGGCCGAATTTGAACAAGAGTTAGCCAGCCTCAAGGAGAAGCTTGCCAGCGGATACATCACCCCCCGAGAATTCTACGACCAAGGCGCAAAACTGCATTTTGATGACCCAACCAGTGGCCAAACCTGGTGGCTAGACCCGGAAAAAGGAATTTGGTACGTTGGGTCCATCAAGGACGGTGATTTTAAGCCGTACCAACCGGAAACAGTACCATCAGAGCCGAAGCCAGAGCCATCCCTCCCCCCACCGCCAGAAGTCAAATCGCCTGCCCCTCAACCGCTACCGGAGCCGCCAGCACCGTTGCCATCGCCACAGCCAGAACCGCCTCCTCAGCCCCTACCAAAGCCAACGGGGAGTAAACCACAGAAAAAAATCATTTTCATCACTATCTCAGGCGTGTTTATGATTTTCATTTTGTGTGGGATTATTTCCTGGGGATATTCGTTGTTCAAAAATAACACACCATCTGCCCCAACACGGATGCAAATTGTAGAGGAAACCAATACTTCTACCCTGCATTCTATCCACACACCTACTTCTACACTACCCCCTCAAAAACCAGCTTCTCCCCCCCCTTCACCTTCTGATACACCAACTGCTGTTCCCTCACCCACCGATTCACCTGTTCCTCCAACGGATCCCCCTATACCTACCCTAACTAGCACTCCCTTCCCTACACCAACGCCCCGCCCTTTGCCCTCCCCCACAAC
>RFGV01000425.1 GCA_003696605.1 Chloroflexota bacterium
CCATTGACTATTGCCGGGGGAAATTGGGTTCAGGCGAACCTTACAAATCCAGAAGGTTATGAAGTACGTCTTGAGGGGGGTAATTTAAGGGGTTTGACATTTAATGGAGTAAATCCAACCTCAGATATTGATCTTCCATCATGGGTTGTTTTAGCTGGCGGGATGCTACATTACGGCTGGACCCCGCCCCAGAAGCTTGTGCCCTTGCCTCTGGCCCAGGCCATCGTTCAGGCTATTTGGGACCGGGGCGGCCGGGAACTATTTGACTCCTGGGCGAAGGGCGTGGAGATCGTTCTAAGCGGCCCGCCGGATATGGCTCTGGCCGACTGGAAGGCCGCGCATATCGCCTGGACCGAGGCCAGCGGGAACGCCATCTACTCGGGCCTCGCCTTTCGGCGGGCCGCCGCGTTCGTGCTCCAAAAGCCCTTGGACCAGGTGACCGAGGCCGACTGGCCAGCCCTTCGAGATACGCTGCGCCAGTACGACCTGGAAACTTGGCTCGGGTATCCTACACAGGTTGAGGGGTAGCTATGCCTACGGATATTTACGTAACCATTGACGGCCCGCAGGGGGCAGGGGACGGGAGTTCGTGGGCAAACAGCATGAGCTTCGCTTCCGCGCTGGCATCGGCTGGCGCAGGTGTTCACGTTCATGTGCGCCACCACAGCCTCAAGGCCGACGGAACGCCGAGTGGGGCGTCTGCCTATAATATTAGCAGTAACCTCACTGTGGCTGCCGGTGGAAGCATAACGGACCCCTTCGCAGTGTTAGGCTATGACTCAAACGATAACGTAGTCACGAGCTTTGACGATATGCCAGTTTTTGATGGAGCCGCGTTGTCTTCTGGGGATGCGATTACTATTCAAGACTGCAACGTATGGCATGGGCTCAAGTTTCAAAACTTTCCTGATGATGTGTTGAGGAACACGGGGGCTGACTATTGTTTCTTCTCCTATATTTGGGGAAAGGATAACACGTATTTTACTATTTACGCTGGACGGAACTATAATCGAGCATGTATGTGTAGGGTGGAAGGCGGTAGTGGCGGCATATTTTTTGGTAACTATGGTGCTATCATCGCATGCGAAGCGATAAATATGGCCGACTCCGACGTGTTTCGTGTAACCAGTTACGGCATAGTCGCATTTTGTTCTGGGGCGCCCGGCAAGGTTTATATCAGTACATATAGTCTAGCGGCCTTCAATACTTTGAACAACAAAAACTCTACGTTTCCAAATGGAACTTTGCAGGTGGTCGGCAGCAACTTTACATCTCTTTTCGGCAATGTGACGGATTCTACTATTTATTATAGTAACCCAACGGTAAATATCAGAAACGCGATTGTAAATACTAGCTATCCTTCTGCTGTCGCCGCGGCCCTTTACGACACGCTCGCCAATCCGCCCGGGTTTTCATCGGCTTCTCTACCAGACTTTACGAATCAAGATCTTTTGACACCCCTGAGTGATGTTTCAGACATCATTCTTGGAGGTTGGCAGCCAAAGACTGGCGGGGGCGGCGGCTGGCGGCCCCGGACCCTGTGGCACGGATTCTAGGAGCGCGCGATGAGCAGATATGTATATTTTCAAGTAACAGATTCTTCAGGAGCCGGTGTTACCGGAGATAGCGCCAATTTAACTATGCGTATTGTAAAAGATGGCGTTTCATCAGCCGCCACAAATACTCCAGCCGAAATTGACAGTACTAACTTGCCTGGGTGGTACAGCTTGCTACTGACTGATAGTGAATTAAATGGGAACAGTATTTTAATCACTGGCACTAGTTCTACAAGTGGGGCTATTGTTGATGCTGTTACAATTTTGGATCAACAAGTGGATGCCACGAGTAGTGTACTCGATGTTTTAAGCACATTAAAAACAAATGTTGATGCAACCATCAGTTCGCGCTTGGCCGCTTCTTCATATACAGCCCCAGACAACAGCAGTATTAGCGCAATTAAGACACAAACTGATAAATTAACTTTTAATGCTTCGAATCAGGTAG
>RFGV01000426.1 GCA_003696605.1 Chloroflexota bacterium
TCCAACGTCATGCTTGCCTTTCGCAACGAATTTCGTGGTCACGTAGAAATTTTCGCCACCGATGAGTTTGGTGCCGTTGTGGCCAGCACAAACAAAACCCCTCTTTTCTATTATGGAGACACCAAATGGTGGCAAACAGCCCGAAACGGGCAAGTTCACATTGAACGACCTGTTTTCAACAAATCCCGTTTCATCTTTACAGTAGACATCGCCACACCCATTTTTGCCCAACAGAGTAATCGTGTTATTGGTGTCCTGCACACCACCTACAGCTTGCGTGACCTGCGTGACCTGTTAGACACAACTCAAAGCGAATTGGGTGAAGGAAGCCAGGTGGACTTACTCTTGCCTGGTGGTGAAATCGTTGCCTTTCAGGGTAGTGAATTTCAGCAACTAGACGAGCAAACACTATCCGATCTGGAATCTCTTGTTGATGACAATCCATTCTCTCATGAGCATGAAAAAAAATACCTGGAAATGCCTTTTGCTGGTCGTCCCAGCCTGGTAGCAACATCTGCTGTCAATACGCTTCTTCATGTCCCGATCGTAGATCAACTAGATTGGAAAGTGGTTGTCCATCAAGACCGATTTGCCAGCCTGCAACCTGTCATTAACCAGCAACGCATTATGACACTGTTAAGCCTGGTCATTTTGCTCATTGCTGCCGGTGGTTCAGCATATATTGGGCAGAGAATCACCAACCCAATTATTGCACTGACACAGGTGGCAGAAAAGGTGTCTTCTGGTGATCTGAATGCCCACGCTGTGGTAGAAACTGAAGATGAAATCGGTTTGCTGGCGAATACATTTAATGATATGACCAGCCGATTAAGACAGCTACTGACTACCCTGGAACAACGGGTGCAAGATCGGACACGGGCGTTGGCAACCAGTACGGAAGTGAGCCGCCGACTGTCTACGATTTTGGATCAGGATGAGTTGATTTGGGCGGTGGTGGAGCAGGTTCGTTCTGCATTCGATTATTATCACGTGCATATTTACTTGCTGGATGAGAGTGGCCAAAAGTTGATGATGGCTGGTGGTACAGGTGAAGCAGGGCGCATCATGCTGGAAAGAGGGCATCATATTCCTATGGGAAAGGGTCTGGTGGGCCAGGCAGCTATTAGTAATACGTTTGTTTTGGTGCCGGATGTGAGTAAGGATGATGCCTGGTTACCGAACCCGCTGTTACCGGAAACGAAGTCGGAAATTGCTGTGCCTATCGCCATTGGGGATGATGTATTGGGTGTTTTGGACGTGCAGCATAATGTGGTTAATGGGCTGCAGGAAACGGATGCGGATTTGTTGCTCTCTATTGCCAATCAGGTGGCTATTGCGCTACGTAATGCGCGTTTGTTTGCTGAGACGCAAAGGCAGGCGCAACGGGAAGCGATTATTAATCAGATTACGCAGCAAATTCAAACGGCCGATTCTGTAAGTGAAGCGATGCAGATTGCGGTACGGGAATTGGGGCGGGTAACTCGTGCGCCCTTGACGAAGATTCGCTTGCGTACCACCAATGGAGATGGGAATAACGGCCGTTCTCAGGGTGACGACCATGCGTAATTTTGGAAACATACAATATCTTAATAAACCAACTGAAGAGTTAGCCCAGGCTTTGACTGCGGAGCGGGAAAGGTTGCTTTCTCTTTCCCTCAAAGCGGTTGCTTATCTGGGTAGCCCCAGCTTGTTAGCGGTGTTGGGATTACAACTGATACAGAATGGCCGTCTTGACATTACACCTGTTTTGATAGCTGTCATTGTGATTATCTTGCTGTTTTGGGGGGCGCTAATTTTCCCCAAGAGTCCCTATCAGCTTCGTGCTGTTTTGGTTCCGGGCAGCGTGTTTGTTCTGGCCATTATTGATCTCCACACAGGCGGCTATGTAGGGAATGGACGTTTGGCATTGCTATCTTTTTCCATTGCCACCTTCATCTTACTTGGTATCCGCGCCGGTTTGTTGACCATATTACTCAATACGGCCGTTCTCATTTACTATGGCACCATCATTAGCAGTGGCGCGCTCACACCAATCAATCAAGAAGTTTTTGTTACCGGCCGTGATTGGATAACTATCGTTATTCGTGCCGCAAACATGTTCGGTATTGTTGGCTTTGCTACCTATACATTAATACGCAGTGCAGAAAATGCACTACAACGACAACGTGCCCTGACTGAAATCCTGAAACAAGAGCGAGAAATTCTGGAAGCACGCATCGCCGACCGCACCAAAACCCTGCAAATTGCTGTTGACTTGGGAACAACGCTCACCACCATTCTGGACCAAAATCAATTGATCCTTGAGGTAGTGGAACTGGTGAAAGCCACTTTTAACTACTATCATGTTCACATTTATCTGTTGGATGAAACTGGTCAAAATCTGGTCATGAAGGGTGGCACTGGCGAAGCTGGACGTGCCATGCTGGTGGGGGGACACAAAATTGCCGTGGGTAAAGGGCTGGTCGGCAAGGCTGCCCAAACCCGAAAACCAGTGCTTGTTCCTGATGTTTCCCAATCGTCTGAATGGTTACCCAATCCACTTTTGCCTGAAACCAAATCTGAGTTGGCTGTGCCAGTGATTGCTGGTGACGAGTTGCTTGGCGTGCTCGATATTCAAAATAATCTCGTCAATAGCCTGGATGAAGAAGATGCAGAAGTTATAGAGGCAGTAGCCAATCAGATTGGTATCGCTCTCAAGAACGCACAGTTGTATCAGAAAGTACAACAGCAGGTGGAATATGAAACGGCCGTTAATCGCATCGGCCAAAAAATTCAACTTGCCCCCGACCCCAATCTGGTTTTACAGGTAACCACACGAGAATTAGGGCAAGCCCTGAAAACAAATCGAGTAGAAGTTCGACTAAAAACGGCCGTTCTGGCCCCAAAAACCGCCAAACCAGAGGACAACAACCAATGACCCAACTCACCAACCCAACCCAAACAACACAAACCACCACCCATCTCCCCATCCAAACCAGAGAAAAACTTCTCAACACCGTCTACCTGGGTACTTTCATCTTGGCTGCCCTCGCAGTTCTCGCCTACTCCTATACGGTTATCACCATTACCGGCACCTGGTCAATACTTACCCTCTACGCCACACTTGTTTTTATTCATGGCATATTCACCTTCAAACACGACATCCCCTACAAATGGCGCGCCCTGTTCCTGGTCAGCCTCACTTTCATTGTTTCCGTAGTAGATATGGCCACACTCGGCCTTGCTGGCGATGCCCGCCTGTGGCTCATCGTATTTATCATTTACAGCATCGTCCTGTTTGGGCGCACCGGCACCATCTCTGTCATCATCAGTATCATCTGTCTGGCCATCACCGGCTACTTACAAAGCCACAATAACCTGCCATTGGTTCAACCTGAATTGGAAACCTACGTTTCTGCCAGTGGCTGGATTAGCGTCACCCTGTACTCTGTCGCCATTTATCTGATGGCTTTGATGGCTATCATTCACATCTTGCGTGACATCAACCAATCCATCACCCAGGAAAAAGAACTCACCCACGCACTCGAACAAGAGCGTCGTCGCCTGGACCAAAACGTAAGCGAACGTACTCGCGCCATTCAAGCCACAGCCGCAGTCAGTCGTCACATTTCAACCCTCCGCGACACGACACAACTGGCTCAAATCGTCGTCAACGAAATACAAACCACCTTCAACTACTACTATGTCCAAATCTATCTTATGGACGAAGCCGGCAAGACACTCCACTTATTTGGTGGCACTGGTGAAGCTGGCCAAAAAATGCTAGAAAAGGGGCATCATATCCCCCTTGGCCAGGGCATTGTGGGACATGCCGCCGCCACCAACCAACTCATATCCGTACCAAACGTTTACAAATTTGAAGATTGGCTACCCAACCCCTTGCTCCCCAGCACCCGTTCAGAAATAGCTATTCCTATTACCATTGGTCAAGAGGTTTTGGGTGTACTGGATGTACAACAAAATATTATTGGTGGTTTTTCTCAGGAAGACACAAATATGCTTCAATCCATTGCTTCTCAGGTAGCCATTGTGTTACGCAATGCCCGTCTCTACTCACAAGCGCAGGAACGTGCTCGCCAAGAGGCCATTTTGACAAACTTCCGTCAAAAATTGCAGCAAGCCACCAATATCGAACAAGTATTGGAACTGACAGCCCGTGAATTGGGACAGGTTTTGGCTACGACACATGCCAGAGTTGAACTAAAACGGCCTCAATCATCTGCAGCCAATCGTACATAACAGGAGACCAATATGTACTACCGGATTCGCAATTTCCTTTTCCCAACACATTTTGACCGCAGGGCTCACCTGCTAAACGCAACCCTGCTTCTCCTTATTGTGGGCATGTCCACATTTACGCCTATCTTTTATATTGCCAGCTTCATTGCTCGTGACACTACATCTGCCAGGAATCTGCCCCTAGCTATCGGCATTTTCATTCTGCTAGTAGCTATTGGACTGCTCTATCTGATGCGGCGTGGCTATATCTGGTTATCTGGCCTGATTCTCCTGTTGGTGCTATTCGTAACAATCACCAGCTCACTTATGTTAACTAAAACAAGCTGGATAACCATGGCTGCCTATCTGCTAATTATTACGCTAAGTGGTCTCCTGATGGGACAGTATGCAGTATTGGGGTTTACTGGCTTCACAATTTTGACCACTTTTGTTCTCTTTTGGTTGAGCAATGGGAATTTTACATTTTTCCAGAATGATCCTTTGTTATTAACCAATTGGGTTTCGTTTTCCTTTGTGGCTGGCCTGGAAGGTATACTTTTGTATATTGCCATTAATTCTCTTGTGCGTGCTGTCAGGAGTCTGAATGAATCGAATGAGCAATTACAAGTGTGGAAAGCATCATTGGAGCAACGGGTAGCCGATAGAACGCATGACCTGGAATTGGCCGTAAAAGTGGGTCACAATATTGCCCGTGTGCGTGACCTGGATTCGCTGTTGTCTGATGCAGCAGAACTGATTCGCTCCCGTTTTAATTTGTATTATGTGCAGATTTACCTGACTGACCCGACTGGGCAAGGCTTGATTTTGCGCACTGGTACAGGAAAGGTGGGGCAAGAGTTGACTCGGCGTGGACATCGGTTGCCGTTTGGTCCCGGTTCTATTAATGGGGTGGCAGCTGCAGATAAACGCCCAGTGGTGGTGGATGACACGCAGCAAAGCCCATTGTTCCGCTATAATCCGTTGTTGCCAGAAACTCGCTCTGAAATGTCTATTCCGCTTATTGCCGGTTCTGATGTGCTGGGTGTGTTGGATTTGCAGAGTAGTCAGCCTAATTCGTTTACAGAGGATAATTTTTCAACTTTTGAGATTTTGGCGGCACAATTGGCCGTTGCAATTCAGAATGCTCGATTGTTTGCTGAGATGGAACAGGCCCGAACAGAGGTGGAGGCGCAAGCGCGCCGGTTGGTTCATGAAGGGTGGGGCGCATTTTTGGATGCTATTCGGCATAGGGAAGAGATTGGGTATGTGTATGAACAGGGGAAGTTGATTTCTGTGGAGGAGGCTAAACGGCCGTTTTCTGAAGAAAATACCGCAGAACAACTTGTTATTCCTATTTCGATTACTGGCGAACCTGTTGGTGAGATCTGCCTGGAAGCACTGCCCGACAAGAGTTGGTCGGCGGCAGAACGGGAACTGGTAAACAATATTGCTTATCAGGTAGCCCAGCATATTGAAAACCTGCGCTTGTTATCGGAAGCCGAAGCATACCGCCTGGAAGCTGAAGAAGCTATTCGGCGTCTGGTACATGAGCAGTGGGAAAGTTTTGAAGAATCGTTTGAATTGCAACCCGGTTTTGTTTATGACCAGAAGCAGGTAAAGCCATTGACCGAAAATGGACATGATACATCGGGTTATCAAGTCCCATTGCAAATTCAAGGGGAAACGATCGGTTTTCTGGAAGTTGCCGAGGGAGATGAAGCAACGGCCGAAATTTTACAGGCTGTGGCTGACCGTTTAAGTGCCCACCTGGAAAATTTGCGGCTTGGTGAACAAACACGACGAGCGCTGGCTGAAACGGAACGACTTTATACTGCCAGCCAGGCATTAACGGCCGTTCAATCTGAACAAGAAGCCATTACCACCCTCATCCATAACATTGACCACACACATTTGGACAAGATTTTGGTGGCACAAGTTTGTCATGGTATGGATGCCAGTTGTATGGCCGAAGTTGTGGCTGGCTGGAGCCGTAACGAACGAGAGAAAATCCCGGTGGGGGAGATGCTCACAACTGTCAGCTTCTCCGTTCTGAACCAAATCGAACCAGACGAAGTGCTAATCATCAACGATGTAACGACCTCATCCCAACTGGATGAAGACAGTCGCCTGAATCTGCAAGCACAAGGCATCAAATCCCTGGCCATCATTCCAATTAGTTCTGGCCAGGAAACAAGCGGCTGGCTCTTGCTGGAAGCGATCGAATCCGCCTGGCAATTTACAGAATCGGCCATTCAGGGCTACAAAACACTGGCTGGCCAAACGGCCGTTGTTCTGGAACGTATTCGCGCATTGCAAGACGCCCAGGCACGGGCCACACGCGAACAATTAACCCGTGAAATTGGCGCCAAAGTCAGTTCCTTTATCGATCTGGAAAAAATCCTGCAGACAACTGCACGCGAACTCAGTCATGCCTTGGGCGCCTCACACGCAGTCATTCGCATGGGCGTGCCCATGAAAAATGAAACCCAAACCAATGGTCAAAATCAGGATAGGAGTGAGTAGTACCCATGAACGAAAATATTATTGACAGCAACAAACCCAATGCTGGCCGTATTTACGACTATCTCCTGGGCGGGCATCACAATTTTGAGGTTGACCGGCAAGCAGGAGAGCAGCTCAAGCAAATGTTACCTTTTCTGCCCAGTGCCCTGCGATTACAACGCTGGTGTCTGCAAGATATTGCGGAAGAACTGACAAACCGGGGCTATGACCTTATTATTGATTTCGCTTCCGGTTTGCCTACAGAAGATCATATTCATCATCGAGTACCACTGGAAACAACGGTTATTTACTCTGATGTGGACCCCATTACTGTTGCTTATGGGCAAGAAATTTTGGAAGGCACGCCCAACGCCCATATCTTTCAGGCTAACGCCACAAATCCGGAGGAATTGCTTAGCCGGCCAGAGGTGCAGGAACTCTTGCAAGGCCGGCGTGATGTGGCATTTGTTATGTGGGGTGTCAGTGCTTTTTTGCCTGAAGAGGGCATCCAACGTGCTTGTCAATATTTGTATGATTGGTCAGATGAAAAGGCGTGCCTGGTATTTATGGCACAGGCGACTGATTTGAATCCAGACGATCCGGTGCAACGAAAGGTGCAGGGGATGTATGAGCGGATGGGTGCGCCGTTGGCAGCCCGTTCGCTGGAGCGGTATATGGAATTAGTCAAGCCATGGCGACCAGATAACAATGGGTTTGTGTCGTTGCTGGATTGGCATGGCGTGGATCCGTCTCAAATGAGTGAGTCGGACCGTAAGGTGTGGGGCAAGAGTGGCCCAGGCTATGGCGCTTATTTGGTGAAGTAGTTTGACTGTAATGCCCAGATAAGTGGGTAATGATTGAAGTGTGGCGGGAAACGGCCGTTCCCACCCTAAACTCTGATAAAACTGGTGGTAAAGCGTATGAACACAACCGACTTAAACCAAATCCATCAAATACTTACCGAAAAACAAACGGCGCTTGCCAGCCTGTACCAACAGGTCATGCGCGACCATATCTTTAGCGCGCGAACTATTTTGCGCCCCAAAATGATTCCAACCCTGGCCCAGGCAGAAGCTGAAGCCTTCCTTCAGTTCCTGGCTGAGCCAAAAGAAAAGTTTGCCCAAGAGCGCGGTAAAACGTCATACCTCAAAGGGCTTAGCGAACAAACACTGATTGCTTTAAACAAGGCGACGCGTGCCTTTGTGTTAGAACATTTGCCACCAGAACTTCAGACAATTGGTGTGGAAACGGCCGAATCCTACCACACCCACGCCCTGACCGGCTTCATTCATGCCCTCCACCACGACGTCCTAAAAGAACAAGAACGCATGCGAACTGCGTTAGAGCAGGCCATTGCCCGCCAAACCGAACAACTCAAGGCTGCGGCCGAAATCGGTAAAGCCACTACTTCCATTCTCGACCTGGACGAATTGCTCAAAACAGCCGCAGACCGCATTCAGGCACAAATGGGCTATTACTATGTTGGTATCTACCTGGTTGATAACTACAATCAATATGCTTTTCAGCGGTATGGAACGGGTACAGCGGGTAAAGCATTGCGCCAGGAAGGATTCAAAATCCCTCTTAAGCAGAACTCCATCATTGCCTGGGCTATCCGAAATGGAGAACCCCGTATTGTGCCAGATGTAACCCAAGACCCGGAATATTTGTTCGTCGATCACCTGCCAGACACACGCTCTGAAATTGCCCTGCCCCTAAAAGGCCGGGAAGGTACTCTTGGTGCATTAAATATACAAAGCACACAAATTAATGCATTTACTGAACAACAAGTCATCACCCTCCAAATCATTGCCGACCAGCTGGCAAATGCTATTGCGAATGCACGCTTGTTTGCCCAGGCGCAAACTAGCCTGGAAGAATTGCAAGCCTTGCAGCGGCAACAGTTTCAGGCAGGGGATAACCGTGATCAGCTTGCTTATATTTATGAACAAAGTTCTGATACGTTCAAACCGGCAACAGACTGGTGGCGACCGGAATTGGATACGGCCGTTACCCAAAAAACACCTGTCAAAATCACCAACCCCCACGACAAAGAAGCCAAATCCGCACTAGCCGTCCCCATCACCCTGCGCGGTGAAATCATCGGCGTTATTGACCTGCTGGATGTCAGCCAGGCACGAGATTGGACAGAAAATGACATAGCCCTGACAACGGCCGTAGTCAGTCAGGCCGCCCTTTCCATCAACAACGCCGAACTATTCCAGCGTACTCAGGCAGCCCTGGACGAAGCCCAACGCAGAACACAAGAACTTTCCCTTATCAACCATGTCGTTTCCACAATTTCCGCTTCTACCAACCTGCAAGAAAGCATGCAATTCATCGCCCGTGAACTCGCCCACGCCGTCGGTGTCCGTCAGATTGGCATTGCCTTAATGGACGAAACCCGCACCAATCTGGTTGTCGTTGGTGAATATTACGACAAACGGATCTCCACCAGCGCATTAGGATTTGTCATTCCCATTGAAGGCAATGAACCCACCCAGGAAGTTATCAGAACCAAAAAACCATTAATTATTCTCGACGCCCCCAACGATCCACGGCTGGCTCCTATCAGCGAAGGGTTACGAGGACGTGGCGTACACACATTGATCATCTTCCCGATGGTATCTGGTGATGAAGTGATTGGTACAGTGGGCATTGATTTGCTAAAAGGGGAACAAATGCTCACACCAGAACAAATGCGCCTGACAGAAACCATTATCTTCCAGGCAGCCACAGCAGCACAAAATGCGCGTTTGTTTGAACAGCTACAAACAGAAGCAGAACGGCTAAACAAACTGGCACAAATCGAAGCCAATCTTTCTCAGGCAACTGACGAAGTGGAAATCCTTGAATCTGTAGTAGCTCACCTGGAAAACATCCCCTCTGCAACATTGTATTATTTAGAAAAGGACAAAAACGAACAACCTGCTTATATAAATAGCGTGGCTCACTGGAACGGCCGTTATACCACCCTCGCCCGCCAAACCTACGAACTTGCCAACTTCCCCCTCAACCACATTTGGCTCAACCACCCACGACAAGTTCTGTATATTACTGACATCAACAAAGACGGCCGTGTTAACCCAACCGACAAAAAACAACTCAAAAAAGACAACATCGCAGCCCTGGCTATCATCCCACTTCACACCAGAAGACAATGGGAAGGCATCCTCACCCTGACCTGGCCCGAACCACACCAATTCTCGGTAACCGAACAATTCATCTTTCGTCGCTTGCTAGAATCACTCTCCGCCATTGTTGCCAGTCGCCGTGCCGCCCTCTCGCAAGAAAAAGCTCTGGCCCTCACCTCTACCCTTTACCAGGCCAGCTCCGACCTCAACTCTGCTCGCACCTTTGACGAAATTCTTTCCGTATTACGCAAACACACCATTCTGGGACGTGGCGCACAAAATATCAGCCTGAACTATTTCGATCGTCCCTGGACAAACGAAGACATGCCCGACTGGGTGGAAGTTATCGCCCGCTGGACAGAACTGCCACCAGAAACCTTTATGGAGCGATACCCGCTCAAGGCATTTCCCTCAGCTCCCAGTCTGGTACACCCCGACAAACCAACCGTTATCGAAGACATCGAAAACGACCCGCGCTTAGACGATAATGTCCGCGCCCTCTACGCCGAACGCTTTGGCGCCAAAAGCACAATCTTCGTACCCTTTATAATTGGTACCAACTGGGTAGGCTGGATCAATGCCATCTATCAGCAACCCACAAAATTCAGCGATGATGACGTAACCCTACTTATGAGTTTGGCCCGCCAGGCAGCCGTCGCCGTTGAAAACATTCGCTTGCTGGAACAAACCCAGGAACTGCTGGAAAAGGAAAGAAGACAGCACGAACTGGCAGAAACCCTGCTCCGTGTATCCCAGCGCATGGCCGAAACCCTGAGTGAGGCTGAAGTCCGAGACGTACTCATCGATGAAATTAACAAAACTCTATATCCTGACCAAATCAGTTTTTATGAGTGGATAGAATCCGAACAAGCCTTCCGCCTGCTTAGTAAAACGCTGGCAGCACCAGACCATGCGGAAGATGCGTATGAAATAGGGCAACTTATTACCCCAGAAGAGCGGCCTGATTTATGGCAGGTGTTCCGTGAAACCAATTCGTTGCTGGAACATATGCCAGTTCATGGTGAATTTTTACGTGAGCACTACTGCCTGCCCTGGTACGTAGGTGTCACACCAGCTGGTGTTATCGAAATATATCATACGGCTCGTCATTTAAGTATTCGGCCAGAAGACCAGGCCCGGTGTGAAGGTATTGTCAGTCAGGGCGCACTGGCTATTCAGAATGCCCGCTCCTTTGCTGAAGTGCAAAAGCGTGCCCAACAAGAAGCCCGTTTGCGGCAAGTAACGACTGAAGTACGTAATGCTGTGGATGTGGAAACGGTGCTGAAACGGGCAGCGGCCGAAATTGGTCGAGTTTTGCAGCGACGTACATTCATTTATCTGAACCCTGAAAAACCGGCTCAATCATCCGAAAAAACAGAAAAAATCCAGGTTCCGGAAAAGAAGGAAGCGTAATATGAGCGCACCCAACGATCTGTATCATATCTTTTTTGAATCTGCTGATGAGGCTATTCTGTTATTGGAGAATGATCGAATAGTCGCTTGCAATCGGCGTGCGTGTGCTGTTCTCCAAACAGATAGAGATTCGCTTGTTGGTCAGTCTTTGAGTACGCTTGGGGGGCAATTATCCCCTGAGGCGATGAAGTCGCTGGTAAAAAAGGTGGCGGCGGGTGAGCAAGGGCAGGCTGTTTGTGAATATGTAACGCCTGAAGGGGAAACAATTGTTTGTTATGTGACATTACGGCCGTTACACGTAAATGGCAAAATCTGGCTACAAGCAACATTGACCCCGAAAGCAGATACCGATCTCCAAACAATTTTAAAGCTCGAACATTTCCGGACACTGGTCGAAGAAGCGCTCGTGGGTATCTATGTGGTACAGGAAGGGGTTTTCCGGTATGTAAACAATGCTCTGGCAACTATGGTTGGTTATAAGCCGGAAGAAATGATTGGTCTGAAGACCATTATGGATGTGATTGCGGAAGAAGATCGGGCAATGGTGGCCGAGAATGTCCGCAAGCGTATTGCCGGTGAAGAAAAGACAATCCAGTATACATTTCGTGGCAAGCGGAAAGATGGCAGTATCATTTACGTGGAAGCACGCGGCTTACAGATGATTTTGGACGGCCAGCCGGCAGTGGTTGGTACGCTTATTGATATTACAGAACGTGTTATCACAGAACAAAAGTTGCAGGCGTCACAAGCCGAACTGCAGGCCAAGGCTGATACTTTGGCAGCAATCAATCGCATTGCAGATGATTTGTATCGTACCCGGAATGTGGAAGAGGTGGCTGATCGTGCCTGTTCGGCTTTGCGCAAGTTTACAGGCGCCCCTATTACTGCATTTTATTTGCTCAACAAGGAAACACAGGAACTGACTTTAGTGGCCAATAGGGGAATTGATCGGGATAAGGCCGAAATTGATCCTGTGTTGCCGGTAGAAGGGACGATAACGGGAACGGCCGTTACCCAAGGCAGCATCGCCATCTGCAAAAACATCACCAAAGACAAACGCGTCAAACCAAAACTCAAAAAGACACTCACCCAATTTGGCCTCACTGGCAGCCTCATCTGCATTCCCGTCCTGTTCCAAGACGAAACCCTTGGCGTCATCAATCTGCTTTACACCAACACCCACATCCCCTCTGAAGAAGAACAAACCACCCTCCTCGCCATTGCCAAAACCATTGGTATTGCCCTGGCCAACGCCCAATACGTCAGCCAGATTGAAGCAGAAATTCAGGAACGTGCTCAAATAGAAACCCGCCTACAAAACCGTCTTCGATACGAACGCGGCCTCACCACTGCCTCCCGCGTTCTGCTTTCTGGCCTCAGTAACCACGACGCCATCAACGAAGCCCTCCAATATCTACTGGTTTCCACTGGCGTGTGCCGCGTCTATCTCTTTGAAAACTTCGAAGATCCCAAAGACGGTCTTTGTGCTCGAATCATACATGAAGCCTGCGCTCCTGGTGTGCCACCACAAATCAACAACGCCAACCTGAAACACATTCCCTACAGCGCAGGTTATAGTCGTTGGCAACAAATTTTGGCACAAGGCAGGCCAATAACCGGCCTCCTCGAAGAGTTCCCGAAGAAAGAACAAACCATACTCAAAGCACAAAAAATCCAGTCCGTGCTTATTCTCCCTATTCAGGTAGAAGGCAAATGGTATGGTTACATTGGCTTTGACAACACACGCGAAGCCCATAAATGGTCTGATGACGACGTTCGTCTCTTGCAAACAGCTGCTGATATGATCGGCATCTATCTCGAACACCAAAAACTGGAACACAATGTACGCGAATCTCTGGTGCGTCGCGAAAGACAGGTGGCTCTTTCCACCCAAATTGCGCAGGAAATTGCCTCGGCTACCAGCTTACCCGAACTATATCGGCGTGTTGTGACACAAGTAAAAGAATTGTTTGGCTACTACCATGTCCAGCTTTTACGCTATGATCCAACACTAGACACCCTTTCGCTGGTTTATGGATATGGTGATGTTGGAAAGGAAATGCTCAATATGCATCATTCCGTACCTATGGGTGTTGGTCTGATAGGTACAGCCGCCCAAAACGGCCGTTCTGTCCTGCGCGCCGACGTCACCAAAGACAAACACTGGCAACCAAACCGCCTGCTCCCCCACACCAAAGGCGAACTAGCCGTACCCATCAAACTCGGCAACAAAGTATTAGGCGTACTGGACGTACAGAGCGACAAACCCGACGCCCTGACTACCGACGATCAACTCATGCTCGAAGGACTAAGTGGACAAATCGCCATCGCTATCGAAAGCACCACACTACGCCAGGAAATGGAAACCAATCTCAACGAACTCCACACCCTCCAAAGCTACCTGCTTTCCGAAGGATGGCAAAATTTCCGCAAACAAAACGACATCACCGGCTTCTATTTCGACACCAACGACATACAACCCATCGTTCCCCTCAACAAAACCGACTCTCAAGCAAACGGCAGCAACCAAAACGGCCACCAACAAATAGCCAATCCACTTGAAGCCATCAAAAGCGTACAAAAACCCCTGGTTGTTCGTGACACCGTCTTGGGCATCCTCGGCGTAGAAGAAGACCCAGACAATCCACTCACGCCAGAGGAAGAAGAATTTCTAGAAGCAGCATCCGAACAAATTGCCCAGGCATTAGAAGCCGCACGACTACTCAAAGAAACCCATGAAGCATTAAGCGAGCAGGCACGTCTGTCCTCCGAACTGGAAACAGTAGCCAGAGTAAGTACCCAGGTTTCAGGTATCGTAGAAAATGTCGAAGACCTGCTCCAGTCGGTTGTTGACCTCACCAAAGAAAGCTTCAATCTGTACCATGTACACATTTACTTGCTCAATGAAACAGGGGATGCCCTCGAATTGGCAGCAGGTGCAGGCAAAATCGGCCAATTGATGCGTCTGGAAGGACACTACATTCCTCTCCACGCCGACTCTCTGGTAGCCAGAGCAGCTCGTACACAAAAAAGTGTTATCGTCAACGATGTACGCGAAAGTGTGGACTTCCTACCCAATCCATTGCTACCAGACACTCGCGCCGAAATGGCTATCCCCATGATCGTGGGTAACACCCTTATTGGTGTGCTAGACATGCAGGCCGATAAACCAGACTTCTTCGCTTCAGAAAGTGAAGACGTGTACCGTACTCTCGCCTCTCAGGTAGCAGTAGCCATCGAAAATGCACGCCTGTATGCCAGACAAGTACAAGCCGCCGAAAAATTGCGCGAAGTCGATCGCCTGAAATCTGAATTCCTGGCCAGCATGAGCCATGAGCTGCGTACACCTCTCAACTCTATCATTGGGTTCGCCGACGTATTATTGGAAGGCCTGGATGGTGAGTTGAATGAACGCATGGAAGAAGATGTGCGGCTCATCCGCGAAAGCGGCCGTCATTTGCGCGAACTCATCGGTGATATCCTCGATATGTCCAAGATTGAAGCCGGGCGTATGGAGTTGCGCTACGAAGAAGTGGACGTGCGACAGCTAGCCAATGATATTGTAGCCACCGCCCATCCGTTGGCACAAGCAAAATCCCTCTATATGAACCTGGAAATTACCGATGATGTAAATACTGTCGAGGCTGACCGCACTCGTTTACGGCAGGTGATGTGGAATATAGTCGGGAATGCTATCAAGTTCACAGAAAAGGGCGGTGTCACGATTACTATGGAAATGCAGGGGGATGAGTTGCTGGTTGGCATTCACGATACAGGTATTGGTATTCGAGAGGAAGATATTCCAATTGTATTCGAACAGTTCCGCCAGATAGATGGTAGCCTGAATCGAACAGCAGGGGGTACTGGCCTGGGTATGCCTATTAGTAAGAAACTGGTTGAATTGCATGGCGGTAAAATATGGATTGAAAGTGTTGTTGGACAGGGTAGTACATTCTGGTTCACTATTCCTAAATATCGCCCACGTAGGGAAAAGAAGGGAACGTCACCTCTGGGTGTGTAAGGGGTCACTTTGGGTCTCCATAGCTAACTATTGTTGCTTGCTGGCTAATGTAGATAGCAGCAAAAGAAGGGAACTTTGGTTTTCAACGAGTATTTTATTTATCTTTTGGCGAATTATTTGTTAAAATGAAGGGTACTAAAATTGCTGTTCGGAAATTTGAATGAAGTTTGCGTTTGTAGTGGTGATTTCCGAATTTGTATAAATCTCTTGTAGAGGATACGACACTATGGCTCAGGAACGCAAAAAGGTGCTTTGCGTTGAAGACAATTCGGTAAATATGTTGCTGGTTTCACGTATTGTGGAAGCAGAAGGACATGAGTTAATTAAGGCAGAAGATGGTTATAAGGCATTGGACATTTTATCTAAAATGGTGCCAGATATTATTTTGCTGGATATTAACTTGCCGGGTATTGATGGTTTGGAATTGGCGCGACGGTTTAAGTCGGATGAACGCCTGGCAAATGTGCCGCTGATTGCTACGACGGCTCAGGTTTTGCTGGGGGATCGGGAGCGCTGTCTTGAAGCGGGATGTGATGATTATTTGCCTAAACCGTTGGATATTCGCAAGTTGCGTGAGGTTATTCGGTATTATCTGAATAATAAGCCTGCGGGTTGATTTGAGTTTTTGTCAGTTGTGCAGGAAGAGCGGAGTTATGCTTCGCTCTTTTTTTGTTGGGGAATGGGGTGGGCGATCAGGACGGTTGGTTGGTTGTTGACATGGGTAAGGAAGAGGGTGCATTGGTTTGGACCTTTCAGGCGAAGTTGTTGGCGCAAGGTGTCGGGGTTTAGCGGGGAACCTCGTTTTTTGATGGTGACATGGCCGATGTGGTGGTGGCGCAAGTAGTGGCGTAGTTGTTTGAGTTGAAATGGAAGAATGTCGTGGATGGCGTAGGCGCGGGCGAAGGGGGTAGGGGTGAATGTGTCGGCGGTAAGGTAGGCGATTTGGGGATCGATAAGGGTGGCTTGGAGGTGGGGGGCAAGTGCTTGTACCAGGTGGGCGCGAATGATGGCGCCGTCTGGCTCGTAGAGGATGGCTTTGGGTGGGGTTACGGCCGTTTCTGTCAGGTCTTCGTCTGTTAGTGTGTGTTCCCCAGGCAACAAGGTGGCCCGTCGTTTGGCAGAGGTGCGCAATGCACCAAACCACAACACTCCTTCGCGCACTTCGCCATTCACAGAGATGAATTCTACTTCTGCCTCTGCGGGTAATTCGGCATAATCCACACCGGGGCTGATTTTAACGGCCGTTTCTGGAAAAACAGCCTGCCATGCCGCAACGACAGAAAAAGGTGGTTGATACAAATGCACCGAATAAAAACGACGCCCCCGTTCATCCCGTCGTGCCGGGTCAAAGAACAGTGCTTCAACTGACAGTTTTGTTGGTGTCAGGGCTTTAATATCGGCCTGTAACGGCCGAAACCGTTCCCCGTATCCATACACTCGTACATTCTCTTGGGCCATAGCCAGCCGCACCACATCCCATTCCACGCCGGTTACTTCAGCGTGTGCCGCCAGAGCCAACGCATCCCCACCAATGCCACACCCCAGATCGGCCATTCGTTGCAAGCCCAGGCGTGCGAATCGTTCTGCTCGCCAACGGGCCACAATTTCGGCCGATGCCTGTTCCAATGCCGGGCGGGTAAAGTACATTTCCATGGCTCGTGTAAATTTGACTTGTGCCAGTTGGCGCAAAAGTGCGGTTTCCACAACAGCCTGTGCCTGGCCAGGCGGTAATTTTTCGCGCCAATATGTGACAATATGCAGGTGGTTTTTGGGGGTAATGGGGGTTTTGGCAATTTGGGCCAGTGCTTTCTGGCCAGCTGGACTAAGCAAAAAGTAAAATTCGTCAAGTGTCATGGTTTCAGGGAATATCTGGCTCCAGTTCAGTATCGGTCAGGCTGGCCCACAATTCGTCTTCGGTTTCTTCTTCCAGCATGGCTTCTGTGGCTGGAAAAACGGCCGTTTCCGCTGTTTGGCGACCACAATATACCTGGAACATGCATTGCCGACAAATTGTCCGATCATCAGTCAGTGGCCATTCACCCTCTAAAAACTCCGTCCTTATTTCCGACAAAACAGCCTGTATGTCTGCCCAGTTTCGGGCATGTTCTGTTTGACTATATCGAATAATTCGAGGCTTATCGGGCTCTTGAGTAAACCAGTAAGTCATGGTAATGGCTTCAGGCTTGAGAGAACGGCCGTTTGGCCACAACACCCCACCCCCTTCTGCCAGCAACGCCAGATAAAGCCGTGTTTGCCACAAGCCTTGCAATTCACTTACCGATTGCGGGCGACTCGTCTTCCAATCATACACATGCACAAATGGTCCGTTTTCCTCATCTTCCCCCACTACCAATAAATCAAACCGACCCACCAATAAAAATGAAGGGACAGCAGGATTTGGCGAAGGAACAATCAGACTTAACTTGTGTTCTGGCAAAAAACGGCCGTTGGGAAACTTCAGGCCACTATTCTGAAACGCCAACCACCACTGACGTAACAACGAAGACGTCAACGAAGCCTCATCTACCGCCAAACCCAGAAAATGACGCTCCAACACCCGGTGAAACTGTTGGCCATAAGTAATCGCCGCCTGCGTTTTGTCCGGCAACGGTTCAGCCGGCCAATATAATTTACGCAAATAATGCAACTGAAAGCGACGACGACAAATTTCAAATACACGCAATCGCGTCTGACCAATCACCAGCGATTTTTGCTCAGCCATCCTCACTCACCAAATACGGCCATCTGGTGACCGCATATACAAAACCGGAATCCCCCAAAAATACCGATCCGCCCCATTGATAAACGCACCAATTCGCATCTCCGTCACTGCCAGATCTAGCGGCTGCCCCTTGGCCAAAAAGCGATACAAATCCCGTGCGAACCCCAACGCTGTTTTATCTGGCACAGGAAACTGCATAGCAACGACTGCGGGAATCTCAGCCCGCACCAACGCTGGAGCCACGCCAGACAAAGCATCTTCTGTTCCGTGCGCTGCTGTCTGACAAGCATTCAGCACCACCACTTTAACGGCCGTATTTCGCAGCAAGATCATCAATTGGTCTGCGTCCATCTGGCGCGAATTACCCTCATCATCTTCCAACACCAGCGCTCCCATCCCATTTTCAAACGCTCCATGACCTAAAAAGTGAAGCACATGATACCCATCTGCCAATGCGGCATGCAATCGCCCCGCCGTTGTATGGGGAATAACATGCAACATCACCTGATCTCCCAGCGGCTCCAATGCCTTCCGGATACGTGCTTCTTCCTCGCTCAAATTCAACGGTGCCTGATCCTGCGGGGCGGCCATTGCCAGCAAAATCCGCAAGGGACGGGGAGCTTTGGTATTATCCGGTGCAAACGGCTCCGCCACATACCGCATAATCGGTGTATCCCGATTCAATCCCAAAAACTGAAACGTATCGTCATATACATATTCCCAGGGCAGGCGACTCAGTTCCGGTGGATCTATGCGCAATCGTACCCGTAATCGCTTGTTTTCGGCTTGTGATTTGGTGTAGCTGGCATAAAACATCTGCCATACTTCACCGGGAAAAAGCAAGTCGCGCATTTTGCGCCCCAATACTTTGGCATCCTGTCCGCTGGCTATCAGACTATTGAGAAAGGCTATCAGGTCGGTAAATTCGGGGTCGTCTAAAGGAAAGGTTTGGAGAACGGGGTTACGCATTTCGCCCGCGGGAGAATGTGTCACTTCGACAGGGTAACGGCCGTCTTCCCGGCGCGCACCTACCCGCAAGTCAAAATTCACAAAGGCAGGTCCATCTGACGGAGAATCTGGTACAGCAGGAGAGGGAGAAGGCGGCTGTTCCTTTCCCTTCGGCTCATATCCATATGGCGTCAGGTCCACTTCTCCTCCTTCCCATACCGCCAAAAACGCCTCAAAAAAATCATCCATTTGCAAATGCCGATTGGCATACAAAACCAGCTCCCGTATTTTGCCCTTGAGTGTGTCACCGGGAATATTGTCGGGGTCAACCTCCATGGCAAAACAGATGTCATCAAACAATTGCCGACTCACATGATTATTCAGAAATTTGACCAAAGCAACCAATTGTGAATGGGATACCTGTTTTGGCATTTGTTCGAACCTCTCTTTTATTGGGTGGTTAAAACTGGTCACAAGTTCCGTGCATGTTGGCAATACGGGCAA
>RFGV01000427.1 GCA_003696605.1 Chloroflexota bacterium
AAAAAAGTGGGCTGATTAATTCGGTCAAACACAACCTGTGCTGCCCGGCACACCAACGGACCTCCGGCAAATGTACTCCCATGATCACCCGGCTGGACGACATCAGCCACGGCCTGCGTCATCAGAGCCACACCAATGGGCAACCCCCCAGCCAACGGCTTGGCCAGTGTCATGATGTCAGGTGTCACGTCATAAGCTTCATGTGCCCACAGGTAGCCTGTGCGGCCAAGTCCACACTGTACTTCATCGAAGATGAGTAAGGCATTATGCTGCTGGCAAAGTTGCTTGAGGCCATGCAGAAATTCGGCCGTGGCCGGGCGGATTCCCCCCTCTCCCTGTACTGGTTCTACTATGACGGCACACGTCTGATGGTCAATAGCTTTTGCTGCACTGTCCAGGTTGTTAAATTCGGCAAAAGTGACGTCGGGCAAAAGTGGTGCAAAAGGAAGACGATATTTTTCTTTGTAGGTAACGGAAAGTGAGCCAAAAGTACGGCCATGAAAACCACCGGTAAAGGCAACAAATCGGGTTTTTTGGGGGCCAAAGTGATGGGTTGCCCATTTGCGAGCGAATTTGAGAGCGGCTTCGTTGGCTTCGGTACCGGAGTTGCTGTAAAAGAGCTTGTCGGCAAAGCTGTGGCGGATAAGTCGTTCGGCCAGTTCGATTTGTGGCGGTGTGTGGTAAAGGTTGCTGACATGGGTGAGGGTTGCCGCTTGTTGGGTAACGGCCGTTACCCACTCCGGATCGCTATGACCAAGTGCTGTTACCGCAATACCAGACGAAAAATCCAGATACACTTTTCCCTCACTATCATACAAATATGCCCCCTGGCCGTGCGTAAATACAACCGGTGGCCGGATGTAAGTAGAAACCAGATAATCACTTTCTGCTTGTATCAGTTCATTTTTGTTCATATTTCCTCCTGAATACAGGGTTCTTCCAAATTGTTAATAAACAATGTGCCCCCAGTTCCCACCAGGCCGTCCAGGTTGACAATGCGGACATTACTCACACCATGCAGGAGAGCAGACAAGGCTGCCCGTGCTTTGGGGATCATGCCGTCGCGGATGATGCCAGTAGCAATCAAATTTTCTGTTTCCTGGGGAGTTAGTTGGGGAATGAGCTGATTGTGGTGCAGGATGCCAGGCACATTGGAGATAAAGTCGAGCAAGTGTGCGGGCAAGGCAGCCGCAATGGCACTGGCAGCTTCGTCGGCATTGACATTGTATGGACGGCCGTTTTCACCCAGAGAGATGGGAGAAATAACGGCCGTTATGCCCTTCTGCCACAACATTTGCAGCAGAGACACCTGTACCTGCGTTACCTCCCCGACAAACCCCAAATCAGTTGTAGGATGTTTCTTGGGACGACAACGCAGCAACCCGCCATCCACACCACTCAAGCCTACCGCATTGACACCGACAGCCAGCAATGCCGACACAATCTCCTTATTCACCTGCCCGGAAAGCACCATCTGGGCGACAGTCAACGAAGCCGCATCTGTAACCCGCAAGCCATCTACTTTTCGGGTTTTCAGTCCCAGCCTTGCTTGCAAATCAGCAATAGCCCGGCCACCCCCATGAACAATGACGACCGGTTCGTATAGCTTTGCGATCAGCCGCGCTAATCGTGGTAAAAATTCAGGCTGATCCAGTTCGTTCCCCCCAATTTTGATAACGCGCATCATACACCTCCGCCATGACAAAGTCCTGAAGTTTCATCCAGACCAAAAACGACATTCATGTTCTGTACAGCTTGTCCGGCCGCACCTTTAATCAAATTGTCTATCGCTGAAGTTAAAATCAGCACGTTTTGAGCAAGCGTCAGAGAGATTACACACTGATTTGTATGGGTGACATGGGCCAGAGTGGCGAGTTCTCCAGCAGGTAATACCTGCACAAATGGTTCATGCTGATAGCATGTTGCATACAGTTCTTGCCATGTTGACAGGGTGTGGGGGTTGGCGAGAGGTACATAAATGGTGGACAAGATACCGCGGGGCACAGGGAGCAAGTGGGGGGAGAAGATGATGGTTTGCTGGGGGGAGTAAGCCTGAATGAATTGTTCGATTTCAGGTAAATGGCGGTGGGAACGGCCGATGTTGTACGGGCTGAAATTGTCGGCTACTTCTACAAAATGCGTATGTTGTTTGGGAACACGGCCAGCGCCAGAAACACCTGATTTACTATCGGCGATGATAGGGCCAGCCAGGGGGACTTTGTTTTTCAGCAAAGGGTATAGTGCCAGCAGAATGCTGGTGGGGTAGCAGCCAGGGTTGGCTACCAGCCGGGTGTCTGACAGGTGCGGGCGGTTGATTTCGGTAAGGCCGTACACAGCTTGGGCCAGCCAGTGGGGAGCAGGATGGGGGATGTTATACCAGTGGGTGTAGGTATCGGCGTGGTGGAGGCGGAAGTCGGCGCTGAGGTCTATGACATGACAACCGGCTTCTAGTGCAGAAACGGCCGTTTCTGCTGCTGCGCCATGCGGCAAACACAAAAATACCACATCCACATCTGGCAACGCTGCTTCTTCAGCCCGCACCAGCGGCAAAGCTGGCGCCTGAGGGAACACCTGATTAAGCGTTTTCCCGGCATAAGATTGTGACGTGGCAAAGACAAGGCGTATTGCCGGATGTCGCCCCAAAATCCGTATCAGCTCGTAACCGGTATATCCAGTTGCACCAAAAACACCTGCTCGAATCATGACAAACTCACTCCATCACACAAAAATTCAGCCAAAACAAAAAGCCGCCAGACCACTTTGCTTTTAGTTGGTCTGGCGGCTTAATTCGCGCTTACCGGGTTATATGTGGTTAGCCCATCAGGTAACGCCAAAAGCCAGACCAACGGTCTGGCGACGACGCAAACGGCGAATTACCTGAAAAGCTTGTTCCATCATGCAGCAAATGGTAACAGATAATTGCTGTCTGTCAACTGTTTTGCCGATTATCAGGGACTTGTAAAAAACAATTTTATATTTAGGTGTACAAATACTTGATTATTGGTACGCCTTACCGTATGATTTGACAAAGATAATGTTCTCAGTGCATAAAAAATTGGTACAATGAAATCGTCTATCACAGCCCACCTTTTTGGAACTTTTTGTCTTTATCAACACAACCAGGAAATTGCACTGCCAGAAACCCACAATGCCCGCCTGCTGCTGGCTTATTTTTTGCTGCACCCCACCCAAACCTTCC
>RFGV01000428.1 GCA_003696605.1 Chloroflexota bacterium
ATCCCTGCCAGGTAAACAGGTTCGGGCTTCCGTAGGCCTGCATAAAACTACGAATCAGTTCTATTTCACTACTCTGATTATCGCCGGCAAGCCACATAAGCCGCTGGGGTGCGCCAGTGGAGCGGAGTTTTTTAAGCCGATCTGTTAAACGCGAAACTCCATCCTCCCAGCTTATCCTCTGCCAGCCACCGGGGTTTTTCCTGTTACGCACCAGCGGCCCCGCCCATCGGTCGGGGTCATACAGAGTATGCAGCAACGACTCGCCCTTAGGGCACAGTTTCCCTGCTGATACGGGACAGATGGGATTGCCGTTTATTTTACAGGGGAGTCCATCAGCAACCCGAACCGAGATGCCGCATCCGGCCTGACACTGCCCGCAAACTGACAGTTTTTTCTCCTCGCTGTGAATGCCGCTGCCCCACGGTCTGTTCTTAACTTTCTGCCGGAGGACAGGATATTTCAGTACCTCGGCCAGGGTTATACCTACTGCTGTAGAGCCCGCAAACTTGAGAAAGCCTCTTCTGTCAGTTGAAAAACTCATACATCACCCCTAATTAACGGTGGCAGGCAACACAATCTGTTGACGGCTTAAGCTCAGTGCCGGCCTTGTCACAACTCTTACAGTAACCGGCAACATCATTATGACACGTTATACAGGCGTTCATTGAAAATCCTACCAGCGCCTGGTGTGGCGGTGCACTGGACTTATGAATGTCGCCGTGACAAACCGAACAGGTAATCCCCGTTCTCTCCCAATTTGCAAGATGGGTTCTATGTGAAAAATAAACATGTTCGGGGACCTGGTAGAGGCTTTCCCATGGCGCTGTATCAGGAGCATCTTTTGCTTTATCCCAGAGGGCCACGGCTTCTTTATCTTTAACGGGCGGCACCGCATGGCAATTCATACATAGCGAAAGCGACGGAAGCTCAGCCTGCACCTTGGTGGGAACACCACTGTGACAAATATTGCACCCCATACCATCATGCTTGGCATGATTAAACTGAATCGGCTGCACGGCTATCCCGCGACCGTAGTACCACTCCCATCCCAAGAGCGAACCGGCTACAATCAATATCCAACAAACCCACTTAATCATCTTCTTAACTTACCAATCTTCTTCTTCGCCCTCTGGCATCAGGCTGAATAAGTAATCCACAATAGCATCCAAATCTTCCCTGGAGATCCTGCCGTGCCAGCCGGGCATTCTGAAAGGCGGAGTTGGACCGTTTTTATCTTCCTTACCAATGGTAGCAACACCTTCAAGTATTTTTTTACGAAGCTCGCCCCTGGTA
>RFGV01000429.1 GCA_003696605.1 Chloroflexota bacterium
ACACTAACCGGCAATCCGGCCAGCAAGGTAGCCATACGAGCCACATTGCGATTATCTTCCCCCGCCTGATTGGCACAACCAAAATAAACTTCTTCTATTTCATTTGGGTCAATGCCACTGCGCGCCACCACCTCCTTGATAACAAGGGCAGCCATATCATCCGGTCGTACCTGTGATAATGCGCCGCCATGCCTGCCAATTGGGGTTCGCACAGCATTAACAATTACAACTTCTCTCATTTGTTTATTTCTCCTTTCCGTTGGCGTATGTGTTTACATTTTCCTGATTAATTGGGCTCCAGTTGGCTTTCTACGGCGTTTTTAATTGTGCCTGAAGCCACAAGACGACGTACCTGTTCAATGTAAGGGGCGAGCGTGGTATCGTTTTGGAGAAAGGGGACTTTTTGGCGAATCAGATTGTAGGCAACGGCCGTTCCCCGCCCCAACTGCCGATTCTCCCGCAAATACCGCCACCGCAAATCCACCCCCTGCGCGGCACACATCAACTCAATCGCCACAATCGTCTCCACATGCGCCAAAATCTGTCCCACCTGGCGCACCGCCGTCGCCCCCATACTCACATGATCCTCCACATTGGCACTGCTAGGAATCGAATCTGCACTAGCCGGATGCGCCAGCACCTTATTTTCCGAAGCCAGCGCCGCCGCCGTGTACTGCGCCATCATAAACCCGCTCTCCAATCCCCCATGCTCAGTCAGGAACATAGGCAACACCCCACCATTACTATCCGCATCCACCAGTCGGGCAATCCGCCGTTCACTCATGTTCCCCAGTTCTGTCAATGCCAACCCCATATAATCCATCGCAATTGCAATCGGCTCGCCATGAAAATTCCCGGCCGAAATCACATCTGTCTGACCGGTTTCTTCATCCACAAAAATAATGGGATTATCATTAACCGAGTTCAGTTCGATATCAATCACCCACTTAGCATAGGCAATGGCATCACGCACAGCCCCATGTACCTGGGGCACACAGCGCAATGTATAAGGGTCTTGTACATGGCGGGGATCATGCCCCCGCACCATCTGGCTACCAGCCAACACTGCCCGCAAATTTTGGGCACACTCTATCTGGCGCGGGTGTGCCCGAACAGCATGAACGCGAGCATCATAGGCGCGATTTGTACCGTGCAGTGCCTCCAGGCTAAGGCAAGCGGCCACATCTGCAGTCAGTGCCAGATTGATCGCCCGGCGCACCAGTAACGCGCCCATCCCCACCATAAATGTGGTGCCATTGAGCAGGGCCAGGCCTTCTTTGGCAGCCAATTGTACTGGTTGTAAACCGGCAGCCTCCAGAGCAGAACGGCCGTTCATCCGCTCCCCCTTGTAAATCGCCTCCCCTTCCCCAATCATCACCAGCACCAAATGAGCCAACGGTGCCAGATCACCGCTGGCCCCCAGCGAACCCTGAGAAGGCACACAAGGATGTACACCCCGATTTAACATCGCCAGTAACAGTTCAATCACCTGCGGCCGCACCCCGGAATAACCCAATGCCAGCGTATTCGCCCGCACCAGCATCATCGCCCGTACGACATCTTCCGGCAGCTCCGGACCTACACCGACGGCATGGCTGCGCACCAGGTTCACCTGCAACTGGGACACCTGATCAGGAGAAATGATTCTGTCTTTGAAACGGCCGAATCCCGTTGTAATGCCATAGACCACTTCCCCTCGTGCCACCAGCTCTTCCACCGCTGCCCGAGAACGCTCAATACGAGGCAAAACAGCCGGGTCCAGCTGCACCAAACGGCCGTTTGCCACCGCCACCACATCATCTACCGTCAACCGATCACCTGAAATCAATAATGCATCCATGCGCGCAATTATAACCCAATCTGCCCCAGGAACAGACCTGACTGTTTACGACCATGACAGACCGGGTTACAATTTACTGTATGAACAACACATGGCAACAAATCATCGGACACAACTGGGCTGTACAATTACTGGCCAATGCCATCGCTCATCAACGCATCGGCCATGCCTATCTCATCACTGGCCCAGAACAAATTGGCAAAACCACCCTCGCCCGCACCTTTGCCCAGGCGCTCAACTGCGAGGCAGATGCACCAGCCAACCGCCCTTGTGGCACATGCCGCGCCTGCACCCTCATCGCCAACGACAAACACCCAGACGTGCGCCTGATGCAACCAGAAGTCAGCGGACGGGGCAAATTAACCCTTAAAATTGAGCAAATTCGCCAATTACAACAAGACCTGAGTCTGGCAACATACGAAGGCCGCTACAAAGTGGCTATACTCCGGCGATTCGACGCGGCTACCGAAGGGGCAGCCAACGCCTTCCTAAAAACGCTGGAAGAACCGCCAGCACGGGTAATTTTGTTGCTCACAGCCCTGGAAGCAGACACACTTTTGCCAACCATCATTTCCCGTTGTCGCACCATCGCCCTACGGCCGTTATCTACCGACCTGATTATGCAAAGCCTCACCACCCGCTGGCACGTACCCACAGAAGACGCACACCTGTTGGCACACCTGGCCGACGGCCGTTTGGGCTGGGCTGTACAAGCCGCCACTAACCCGGAACTGTTGCACACTCGCCGCCAACAGCTGGATTTGCTGGCTGAAGTAGTGGCTGGTAACCGCATTACCCGCTTTGCTTTGGCCGACAAGCTGGCCAAAAAACCAGAAATATTGCCAGATGTGTTGCGAACCTGGTTAAGCTGGTGGCGCGATCTGACTCTGCTGGCCTATGGCATGGCCCAAAACGGCCGTATTCCCACCATCACCAACATTGACCAGCAAGACAACCTCCTCTCCCTGGCCCGCCTCTGGCCGCGTACAGCCATCCATACCAGCCTCAAACAAACCGAACAAGCCATCTGGCAATTGGCCCGCAACGCCAATACCCGACTGGTTATCGAAAACCTTCTCCTCACCTACCCACAAAAGGAATCTGTATGAACCATTCAACCCTGACCACATGGCTGGAATTTGCACTGGATGCGGCCTGGCAAGCGGGGCGCATCACGCTGGGCTACTTTCAGGCTGGTGTGGCTGTGGAACGCAAGGGGGATAACACACCCGTCACCCAGGCAGACCGACAGGCAGAGGAAAAGCTGCGTGAACTCATCGGCCGTTTTTGGCCGGAACATGGCATGATTGGCGAGGAATACGGCCGTTCTGCTGGCCAAAGCCCTTACACCTGGGTCATGGACCCCATTGACGGCACAAAATCATTCATCAGCGGCGTCCCGCTCTATGGCACGCTGCTGGCCCTGCTGGAAAATGACCAACCTCTCGTTGGTGTGGCCCATTTCCCCGCCCTCAATGAAACCGTCTACGCCGCGCAGGGAATGGGCTGTTTCTGGAACGGCCGTCGTGCCCACGTCTCCTCTGTCCACAATCTCGCCGATGCCGTCGTCTTATGCAGCGACCTGAACACCTTTGCTCCTCACGGAAAAGCTGTGGCCTGGCAACAACTGGTAGCCGCCACCTGGGTACAACGTACCTGGGGCGATGCCTACGGATACGCGCTGGTAGCAACTGGCCGCGCCGAAATTATGGTGGACCCTATCATGTCCATTTGGGATTGCGGCCCGCTGAAGGTCATCATGGAAGAAGCTGGCGGTACATTCACCGACTGGCGGGGTCAACCGATTACCTATGGCGAAGAAAGCATCGCCACGAACGGTATCTTGTTGCCACAACTGCTCGAAATTCTGAAAAACAATACCAAACCCATCAGTTAAACAAAAGAGGTGAGAAATGAAGCCAGTTATTGTGGTACACGGAGGTGCAGGTGCCTGGGCGCTGGATTCGGAACGACTCCAAATTGCTATTGCGGCTTGTGAAACGGCCGCCAGAGCCGGGCAGGAAATTCTGATTGGCGGGGGCACAGCATTGGATGCGGTAGAAACGGCCGTTTCCATCCTGGAAGATTGCCCCGTTCTCGACGCCGGGCGTGGCAGCTACCTGAACAGCGCCGGCGAAATCGAAATGGATGCCCTCATTATGGACGGCCGTACCCTCAACCTGGGGGCTGTCGCCGCCGTCCAGCGCGTCCGCAACCCCATCCGCCTGGCCCGCCGTGTCATGACCGACACCCAACACACCATGCTGGCAGCCGCCGGTGCCAGTGCCTTTGCCGACCAGATTGGATTTCCGCGTTGCGAAACGGCCGATCTCATCGTCTCCCCAGAATACGAAAAGCACCAGACACTCAAACAACAAACCGACTACCAAACCAGCACCATTTTTACTGAACCTGGCGCAATGGGCGACACAGTAGGCGCTGTGGCGCTAGATGCAAACGGCAACCTGGCAACGGCCGTATCCACCGGCGGCACTCGCCAAAAAATGCCCGGTCGCATAGGCGACAGCCCCCTCGTCGGTTCAGGCGCCTACGCCGACAACTGGACAGCGGCCGTTTGCGCCACCGGCCACGGCGAATCCCTCATGAAAATCGTTATCAGCAAGCGCGTTTGCGACTACGTTGGTGCGGGTATGTCCGCCCAGGCCGCTTGCGAAGCCGCCATTCGGGTGCTGGCAGAGCGCGTACAAGGCAAAGGCGGCCTGATTGCTGTGGATGCCCGTGGCAATATTGGTATCGCCTTCAATACCGACGCCATGCCCCATGCTTTTGCCATCGGCCCCGAACCGGTTCAATGCGCTCGCTAGCACAACAAACGGGGCGTGCAAATCTGTCATTGTCACGCCCCGCCTTATCAACCCCGTGCTGTTAGTGTCTGATCAGCTTTTGGGAGACTATTCCCATTTCTCCGGTGGCTCTGGCATCCCCAAAATATGATAGCCGGCATCTACATAAATCACTTCGCCAGTTACACCGCTGCTCCAGTCGCTACATAACCATAACGCGGTTGTCCCCACCTCTTCTTGTGTCACGTTGCGGCGCAACGGCGTGCGTTCTTCCGAATAGCTAAGCATTTTCCGAAAGCCGTACACGCCAGCAGCCGCCAATGTCTTGATTGGCCCGGCAGAAATGGCATTGACGCGAATGTTTTGTGGCCCCAGTTCTGCCGCCAGATAACGAACGCTGGCTTCCAGGGCTGCTTTGGCGATAGCCATCACATTGTAATGAGGCACAACTTTTTCGGCGCCGTAGTAACTCATGGTGATGATGCTGCCGCCGTTGGGCATAAGGGGGAGGGCGGCGCGAGTGAGTGCAACCAGACTGTAGGCACTGATGTCCAGGGCAATGCGGAATCCTTCGCGGGTGGTGTCCACATACCGGCCTTCGAGTTCTTCTTTGGGGGCAAAGGCGATGGAGTGAACGAGTATGTCTATGGTGCCAAAGTGGTCGGCAGCTTTGGCAAAAACGGCTTCTATTTCTGCGTCGGAGGTGACATCACATTTTTCGACGAATTGGATGCCGAGTTCGTCGGCTAACGGCCGTACCCGTTTTTCCAGTTGGTCCAGGCCGTAGCTTAAGCCGACTTCTGCGCCCTGGGCGTGTAAGGCACGGGTAATACCCCAGGCAATGGAACGTTTGTTGGCAACACCGAAGACGAGTGCCTTTTTTCCTTCCAGTAGTTTCATGTATAAGCTCCTTCTGTGTGGTTTGGATTATTTCGAAACGAATGGATTGCCGTCAATCCAGTACCGCCAGGGCATGGATAACCAGGGTTCTGGTGTTTTGCCCAGGCCAATGCGTGGGCCGGTGCGGATTTTTTCTGGTGGGATTGGCGGTGTGTCTTCTATCCATATAACCCCGTCGGGCTGACAAAGATTTGTGCCGTTGAGGGATTGGTCAATGGCGAGTGCCTGGGCGAGTTTGGCGGGGCCGTTGGTGAGTTGGTGGAAAGAACGGCCGTTTCTGTGTCGCTGCATGATTTCTATACCCTCTACCGGCTCCAGTGCCCGAATCAGTACTGCGTTGGCCTTGCCGGTGGGGCCGGTGACCACGTTGAACATCCAGTGCATCCCGTAAGTGAAATAGACATAGGCATATCCGGCCGGGCCAAACATAATGGCCGTGCGTGGGGTAGGACGGCCGTTGTTCGCCCGGTCTCCGTGGCAGGCCATATCCCGCTCGTCTGTGTCGCAATATGCCTCTGTTTCCACGATTATGCCGGCTACACGTCGGCCGTCTATGAGCCGTACCAGTCGCTTGCCCAATAGTGATTGCGCCACAGCACGGGCACAACGGGCGTAAAATGCTTGTGGCAAATGTGCTTCCCTGTTCACTGTCAATTATGATTCGCCCAGGAAACCGAGTAACAGGTCGTTGACACGTGCTGGTTCTTCGTGTTGTACCCAATGGGTTGCTTCTTCGATGAAGACAAGACGGCCGTTGTCGCACAACGCCACGCTGGGTTCAGCCAGTTCGCGCCCCAGAAACCGATCTTTTGCCCCCCAAATAACCAGCGTGGGCACGGCAATGCGCGGACTGCTCAGTTTTTGGGGTGGTTTACGCATAATCGCCCGATACCAGTTGATCATGCCCGTCATTGCCCCAGGCTGAGACCATGCAGCCCGGTATTGCGCCAAGTCATCCTCTGTAAATGTGCCCGGACGACTGCTCCCTACCAACGCCTGGGTCATCCCTCGATAATTGCCGACACTGTTTAATGCTTCTGGTAAAAATGGCAACTGGAAGAAGAAAATATACCAGCTTCGTAATGTCTGGCGAAAATTGCTTTGTACATGCCGCCGCATTACTGCGTGATGAGGTACATTGAGGATGGTCAGCTTTTCCAGTCGCTCCGGATTTCGGTTTGCCAGCCACCAGGCAACGGCCGCTCCCCAATCGTGACCTGCCAGCAAAAACCGATGTTGTCCATACGCTTCTGCCAGCCCCAACACATCATCAGCCAGGTTATCCAGGTTGTAGGCCGCAATTCCCTTTGGCTTTTCGCTCAGGTTATATCCCCGTTGATCGGGCACAATAACCCGATAACCGGCCTGCGCCAGTGCTGGTATTTGATGCTTCCAGCAGTACCAGAACTCAGGAAAACCATGTAGCAGAATGACAAGACGGCCGTTTTCCGGCCCCGCCTCCACCACATGCAACGTCACCCCATTCGTACGGACATACGCATGTTTCAATTCCACATCCATCATACACCTCATTGAAGTCTGTACGTAACAAAACACATCCTAAACAGCAGGAACTCATTTCAGGGTATAAACGGGCATAAGCCCAGACAGCCACAATTATATGCCGTTTAACCTGCCCCACCCAACGTCATAAGCCACAAAAAGAAAATACCCCATATTGGGGCATACTCCTGACGAGCATTATTGGCACAGGCCAATGTCCATGTTCTCCCGCTGGTTGGTGTAGGCGTGGCTGGTGATGGGGTTGGGGCTGCTGCCCGCCCGGTAGCCGCCAAAGGGGAGGTAACGGGTCTGCTGCACCGTGCCATTGCCCTGCCGGATGACGCTGACGCTGCCCAGGTGGTCGGTGTAGAGGTGGAAGAGGCCGTTGTTGGTCTCTACCTTGCCCCCATTCACCAGCACCGCCACCGTCTGGCCGACGATGCTGAACTGGTAGCGTTTTCGTGTTCAAAGCGGACAAAGCTAACACATCATTGTCTTGAATGGATGATGCCTTACAATATCGTTGCAC
>RFGV01000430.1 GCA_003696605.1 Chloroflexota bacterium
CCTTCCTGCTGTTGAAGACCATGATGCCCTGCCTGCTGCGGTAACCGGCCGATTGTCTGTTGTAACCATACCTTTCCTGTGATATCTGTAAGTTGCAGCACTGCAGGGGCATACCGGGGTGGCAAAACGACTTCAATACAGGTGGTGGCGTAAAAGGGATTGGGATGACAGCGCAATACGGGGTATTCACCGCTGAATGCCCCTGGCGCCTGAGGTGCCATCCGGCTTCCTGATGGGGTTGTAAAGGTATCCCTCGCGCTCCATGCTGAAGCAACCGCTCCCTGCAAGCACAACGCGCGTATTTTCCACCAATATGCGGTTGCGGGTTGCAGACCGTATATATTCCTGGATGTTTGCAAGCCATCAGGTACAAGCAACACCACGCGGTTTGATGCACCGGCACGGCCGCCATGGATTTCATACCCCACTGCCCCGTCAACAGCCTTCCAGTTGAGGCATGCTGCATCAGGCGCAAGAGGACCGGTCCAGAGGGAGTCCACCTCTCCGCATCCGGTGGTAAAGGAATCTATCCGCGACCAGGGCGTGCCAAGGGTATCCGTTAAGGTACAGAACGCCCGCGCCTGCCAGATATATGTTTTGCCGTTTTGCAGTCCGTTAACAACACGGTAGGTGCGCGTTGAATCGTGAATAGCCAGGTAAGTCCAGGTAGCTGAATGAACAGCTTTGCCACGGATGATATATGCAGCTGCACCCGGATAAGGTTGCCAGTTTAACCGGGCAGAAACAGGAGTAACATGGGTGGTGAAAATATCCAGCCTGCGGTCGCTCAGGGTTATTTGACCCCGCCTGACACATCCGTTATTATCGGTGACGGATAACTGATAGGTTCCCTGCCCTATGTGCCGTAGGACGGGGGCAGTATGCCCTGTGGACCAGGCATAGTGCAAGGGTTGTACACCACCCGTGACCACTGCGCTAATGGTTGCGCCATCGCTACCGGCACAGGCCGTGTCCACCGGTTGTATGGAAACCTCAAATGGATAAACACTCAAATGGGTTACAACCAGACTGTCTGTACCTGAAGAAGACAGCAAGGTATCGATGTATATGCCGGGTTGCTTGCGGTAC
>RFGV01000431.1 GCA_003696605.1 Chloroflexota bacterium
CAGGGATGGTGAGCTGGTAATATTGAACGTATCGGCAATGGAGCACCCGTTCATGTCGCTTATCGTCACGCTGTAGGTGCCTGCTGTAAGATTAAAAATATCTTGTGTTGTTGCCGCATTGCTCCAGGAATAACTATATGGAGGACTACCCCCGCCAACTGTCAGGTCGATAAATCCATTGTTTAGCCCGGTGCACGTTACCGGTGATACCAGTGCATTGACCGTAAGGGATTGTTGTGCATTAATGGTAAAATTCAAAACGGCCTGGCACCCGCCATTATCCGAAACAGTCACCTGATAGGTCCCTGCACAGAGGTTGTTAAACATGCCATTCGGTTGCGGTCCATTGCCAATGTCATAGGAATAAGGTGGTGTGCCTCCGGAGGTGTTGATGGTAATGGAGCCGTCACATGCCCCGGCACAGGTTTCATCTGTGGAAGCGGTGGTATTGTTAATCCCCCCGATAATATTGATGGTAACCTGGTCCTGTACAATTATCGTGTCGCCCTGGCAGCGAAAATAGCGGGCTTCGGCAGTGTAAGTGGTGGTAGATGACGGGCAAACGGTTACGGTATCTGTAGTGGCGATGACGTTGCCACTGCCATCGAGCCACCGTACATCGTAATTTGCAGGACCGTTAGGCGTAAAGCGCCATGCTTCGTTATAAGCCGACCATGGTCCTGTATTGCGGCCCGGGGGTGTGATGCCTTGTGTGCCGTTGCCATTTTGCAAGCCAATCACCGCATTGCCATTGTTCCATTGGGCACAAACCGGTTTTTCTTTAATGTATACCTCGATGACATTGGTGGTTTCATAGAGTACGATTTGCTGTGTCGTTTCAAGGTAGGTGCCGAACAACGGGTCGTCACAATCGAAATGGGGTACCTTATAATAATTAACCACGAAGGTCCGGCAGGGTGCCGTGCCAAGCACTGCATAATTGATATCCGCATTGATTGCATTCAAGCTCCCGGGATCCATATCGTGATAAGCGCCATTGATAGAAGTATCGTATATGCC
>RFGV01000432.1 GCA_003696605.1 Chloroflexota bacterium
ATTCAGGCCGCTGGGACAATCCACAGCCACCACAGGCACGGGGGGGGCGGCGGGTGGGGGCGTTTCTTCGGTGGGGTAGAGGGTGGCAAAGGGTGATGCTGTAGTAAGAGTGCGTCTTCTGGCGGCCAGTCCGTTTCGTACCTGCTGCATCAATTTGGCCAGTTCGCCCCCAATTGGCCGGGAAACGCCTGTTCCCAGCAATGCATCAATCACGAGGTCGGTGATATTTAGCCGTGTCCGCAAAACGCGGGCGCGCTGGTCTTGCCCCCATTCGGCAATGAAGAGTCCCATGGCCTGTACGCGGGCAAAGTTGGGGTCTGTTTCCGGGTGGCGGGGTTTGTAGAGGTAGAAGGCAACGTCTGCGCCAGCTTCGGCCAGGTAACGGCCAGCCACCAGGCCATCTCCGCCGTTGTTGCCTGGCCCCACCAGTATCAGGATGCGGGTATTTTGTATGGGGTAGCGGGCGATGATGGCGTCGGCGACTGCTTTTCCGGCTGATTCCATCATCTGGTCGTAACTGATGCCGGCGGCATCGGCTGCTTTTTCGGCGGCGATCATTTCGGCCACGGAGAATATTTTGATTGACATGGGGTGTTACCTTCCCGTTATTTCTTTTTGCGCTTGAGGATGCCTTGTTCCCAATACCATTCTAGCGTAGCCCGGGCGCCTATCGCAAATGGGGTGGGTTCAAAGCCGAGTTCTTGTTGGGCTTTGGTTATGGAGACGTGCCAGTCCTGGAAGACGTAGGGGGCCATGTTGATGGGGTAGAAGGGTTCCTGGCCGGTGAAGCGGGAAACGGCCGTCCATGTGCGGGCCAGTGCCAGTACCAGTTGCCTGGGGATGTTGATGCGCCAATGTCCGATACCGGCCAGGTCGCTGACAATGGCGTTGATTTCGTTGTGTGTCAGGGAGTGGCCGCAGATGTTGTAGATTTCTCCCGGTCGGCCTTTGTCCAGGGCTCGGATAATTCCCTGGGCGACATCGGGGACAAAGACGGGGAAGGTGATATGACGGCCGTTGTCCACTTTGATGCGCCATCCACGCAGTGGCTCTTCAAAGAACAGGCGGTTAAATGCATATCGCCCCCAGGGGCCATAGAATGCGCCTGGCCGCAAGACAATCACGGGTAATCCCCGCTCGCGATAATAGGACAGGGCCAGTTGTTCGCCTTCAAATTTTGTCCGTTGGTAAGGCTCTTGGGGAAAGCAGGGGGTGGTTTCATCAATGGGGCGGGTACGGGGGGTACGGCCGACGACGGCAATGGTGGAAATATGGACAAACCGCTGTACGCCCGCTTTTTCGGCGGCGGCCAGGATGGTGGCTGTGCCGCCCACGTTGGTTTGCCAGAATTCGTTTGTGTGTCCCCAGAACCGAAAGAGGCCGGCGGCATGAACAACAGCCCGGCATCCCTCGCAGGCACGGGTTACGACAGGGGCGTCACAGATATCGTTGGCGTACACCAGTTCCACGCCTAGTTCGCGCAAAAAACCGGTGTCGCTGGAATGGCGCACCAGCGCCCGCACTTTGTAACCTGCATCCAGTAACATGGGAACGAGATTGTGTCCTAGAAAGCCGGTGGCGCCAGTAATGAGTATCATGTATTTCTCCAGGAAAAATATGACAGTTTTGTAAAGGTGTGTGTCTGGGCTTTGCGCCAGATATAAAAATTCCCCCCAGGTAGTTTCTCACCTGTTGGGGGAAGAGGGTCAGGACTACGTTGGTGGGCCAGTTGGCCGAATGAATGATTAGTACCCCAGGAGGGACTCGAACCCCCAACCTGCGGATTAGAAGTCCGTTGCTCTATCCTTTGAGCTACTGGGGCGTACTGATGTTGTTTTTTGCAATTCTAATCGGCACTGGGTTGTGCGTCAACTTTTGTTTGTGGGGAAAGGAGAAATGGCTGTTTTATGGGGTTTGGGTGTTTTCTTTTTTTTGCTGGATGAGTTGGTGGAAACGGCCGTTGGCCAATAACTCAAACAGTTCATCCAGCGTAGGCAGTATTAAATCGGCGGTGAACCGAATGGCCCAATGATGCACAAAGGGTGTTACGGCCACTACAAACACATTATTCTGGTGTGCCTCCCACATTTCCATAGCGGTCCCCATGCTGACTTGTGGTAAATAGGCGATGAGGGCATCTACCTGTCCGGCGCGTTGTGTCATGGTCAGGAAGGTTTTGCGGGCAGTGGCTTCGTCGTAGTGTACGCTGTTGGGATGTAGTGCCCACGGGTCAGTGATGGTGACGTGGGGATAGGAGGTACGTAGTGCCTGGGTAATTTGCCGCCGGTAGTCTTGTGCCTCTATCTGGTCGTCATGGCGCTGGCCTTGCATGACGCCGGCAATAAAGACGTGGAAGGTGTGGTGAAATTGCCCGCCAGCAGCAGGCGGAAAGAGGCTGATTTCGTCGCCGTCGTGAAGGGGGGTGTCGAGGGGGACGGCCTGGTTGTTGACAGCAGCGGCGTTGACAAAGCCTTCAGGGATGCCCAGATGGGTAACCAGGGTGGAGAC
>RFGV01000433.1 GCA_003696605.1 Chloroflexota bacterium
ATTAGTGCATCAGTAAATATCTGTTGACGGATAATTATGATGCTACTAAGACAAATGCAAAACCACAAAAATGGAGAAAATACAAACCGTTTCATCTAGTACTCACAACCACACCACACGGCCGTTTCCCGTCACACCCTTCATCGCATTCCGGGTATCCACCACAAGCCGCGCATATTGCGCCACAAAACCCCAATCATAGCTAGCATGGTTGGTTACTACTACCACACAATCAGACATTGTCAACAAATCGGCCGTTAATTCCACTGAAGGCATATCAATCCCCTCCTCTTGTAAATAAGGCACATACGGATCATGATAACTCAACTGGGCACCGCGTTGCTGCAACAAATGCATAATATCCAGCGCCGGACTTTCGCGCACATCTCCCACATTGGGCTTGTACGCCACCCCCAAAACAAGAATCTTACTGCCATTTATTGCCTTTCGCTCCTCATTCAGCGCATCCGCCACCTTACTTACCACGTATTCCGGCATCTGGCTATTCACCTCAGATGCCAGTTCAATAAACCGCGCTTTGTAATTCAGAGTACGTAATTTCCAGCTTAAATAATGAGGGTCAATTGGTATGCAATGCCCGCCAAGACCTGGGCCAGGATAAAATGGCATAAATCCATATGGCTTTGTCGCTGCGGCTTCCACCACTTCCCAAACATTCAGCCCCAGCTTATCACACATCAACGCTACTTCGTTCACCAGAGCGATATTGACAGCGCGAAAGGTATTTTCCAGCAATTTGACCATTTCAGCTGTTGCCGTGCTGGAAACGGGAACTGGCTTTTCCACAATTGTTCCATAAAGGGCTAAGGCCACTTCCAAACACGCCGGGGTAATGCCTCCAATTACTTTGGGGGTATTTCTCAAGGTATAATCTTTACGCCCCGGGTCAATCCGTTCCGGTGAAAATGCCAAGAAGAAATCTTGACCAACCTGGTGACCATTGGCTGCCAGACGCGGCAGAATCACTTCCTCGGTCGTGCCCGGATATGTGGTACTTTCCAGGACAATTAGCTTTCCCCGCCCACCTAAGGCAGCAATTCGTTCGGTGGCATCAATAATATAAGAAATATCTGGATCTTTTGTCTTGCGGAGAGGGGTAGGAACGCAAATGGAAATAGCATGAACGTTTGCCAGGGCGGCGTAATCTGTAGTGGCCTGCAAACGGCCGTTTTCCACCAACGGCCGTATCTCCTCATCCGCCACATCTTCCACATAACTTTGCCCCCTGTTCAAACTCTCCACCTTCACTGCACTTACATCCACCCCCACCACCTCAAACCCGGCCTCAGCAAAAGCCACCGCCAACGGCAACCCAACATATCCCAAACCAACAATCCCCACCCGGGCTTCTCTGCGCTCAAACAACGACACCAGTTTACTCTTCATATAACATTCCTCATTAACTCAAACAGCCATTATGACAAAAACAATCCACCCTGTAAACAGCACTCTGGTTGTACTCACAGCCACCATTCAATTAGCCAACAAAAACACTCCCCACCAATTCGGCACGGCCGTTACCAACAACACACACACACCAACGCCCACCACCACCCATCGCCAAAATACCGGCTCCTTCTTTACCAATGCTTCTCCACGCTCAAAAAATACCAACATCCCCCGTAGCACCCCATATCCTCCAAACAACATCCCCAACACCACCATGACCAATCCCCAAATCGGCCGATTCGGGGATGCGGCCAGATCGCTCAACACCTCCCACCGCCCAGAAAACCCCAAAGTAAGCGGCATTCCCAACAATGACAGGCAACCATACACAAACAACGTCACCGTACCTGGCCAGCTCCGCCCCACCCCCTTCAATGCAGGCCACGAAGGACCGGCTATACGTTGCAAAAGCAAATGGCCTGTACCAGCCAGTAACACCCCCATCAGGCGTACCAGCGGCAATGCCACGGCCGTTTCCAGCCCCCCGCTCTCCCCCAACGTCAATGCCAACACCCCCACCCCCATATCCAAAAGCAACAAACTATGCC
>RFGV01000434.1 GCA_003696605.1 Chloroflexota bacterium
CGCGGCAATAGTGGCCGCCCCCCATTCCGCCGGGGCTGCGCCCGGAGGCAGGGTTACATCATCCAGCGTGTACCCGTGCGGTTCGCCACCATCCCACAAACGGCCGATACCGGCCACCACAATGCCGGTTTGCCCGGTAGTCGCTGCCGGGTCAACAGCCACAACGATGCGTTCCAATTCCGGTGTTTTTATGACACGCGAATTCTCTAATACCTCGCGCGTCCACAATGCGCCTGGGACATCGCTCAATATATGGGCGAGAAGCTCCTGCCTCCCTAACCGGGTTCCTTCGTATTTTTTAATAACCGCATCAAAGAACGACTGGGCCAGGTTCGCACGGTTCTCGTACGTCGTCCCCGTCACGACAACCGTGTCCTTGTCAGCCAGCAGCTCCTTGATTATCGGTAACGGCCGTGGCGTGGTCGCAATGGCAAGCTGCGGATTCTTTCCCAACCGAAGCCCAAACTGAAGCATGTCGTACGCTTCCATATATCGCCACGCGGCCAACTCATCTACCGCCGCCCAATGGAATTGTGGACCGCGAAGCCGATCCGGGATGTCAGCAGAAAACAATGTCGCCACCGTCCCGTTTGGCCATGTTAGCCTGCGTTTCGACGATTCATAAATTGGCTCAAAGTCTGGTGGGGATGATGCAATAATACCGCTCTCCCCTTCAACGAGTACGTCACGCACATCTGCGGCCGTTGGCGCAACAATTGCACCCCGGCTGCCCGGCATGTTTCTCGCCTTCTGGATAACCCACTCTGAAAGCGATTTTGTTTTACCAAAACCACGCCCAGCCAGCAGAAGCCACCGCGCCCAATTCCCCTTCGGCGCAAGCTGCTTGGGCCGTGCCCAAAACTCCCATTGATACGGGAGAATAAGCCACTCTTCGTCCGTCAGTGACGCAAAAAACTGCTGCGCTATGTCGGGATGCTTCGCCAACATTTGTGCGCGGGAGTATTCACGTACAGAAACGGCCGTATCTACCACTACCACCACCCATCAAACAATGTCTGGATAAACATCGCTAACGGCCGTATTGCGAAAACTGAAACACCAAGCACGAAAAATATCACCTGCAATTTTTCATAACTCGACAGCCCGCCCCGCCCCATTGCGTACCCACCGGCAAACACAGCGAACAGCATCAGGCCGGAGAGAGCGTAACTGCCCAATAACGGCCGTTTTTGCCACCAACCTACTACACGCCAAAATAAATGCCGAAA
>RFGV01000435.1 GCA_003696605.1 Chloroflexota bacterium
GACGTTGTCACTTCAGTAGCCGTGACGGTGGCTGTGTTGGTAATGGCTGTACCCACTGCCTGGCCATTAGAAACAGTAACCGGGAAGGTGACCGTAACCACCGCACCGGGTGACATGTTGATGCCAGAAGCAAGAACCGGCGGCGCGGCGCCGAGTGTACCCGTGCCGGATGGATCATCCAACGTAATTGGCCCGACAAAATTGAGGCCTGACGGCAATAGATCAGAGATAGTCACGTTTGTCACCGTTAATTCGGTATTAGCCACGATGATGGATGTGGTAATGGTCTGACCGGGTACAGGATTCAGATCATCTACCAATTTGTCAATGCTTAAGCGATAGTTATAGCCCCACTCGTAGGCGCCAATATCGCAAACATTACCATGAGGCCGCGATGCACCAGTTTGGTCTGTTGTCGGACATCGGCTGTTGTCACCCGCATTAATGGCAGGGGAATTGTATACCAGGGGGAAAACCATTTGCCCTATCCCACCGTAATCGGTTAGTGAGCCAAGCATGGGGTCTTGCCCAATAACGTTGTTGTTTACACCATCGGTCAAGTCGCAGGCGTTCACTGCGTCTTCAATTAGGTTATTAGAGGATGCGCTGTCAAGAGAGGCAGAAACGCCGATAACACAGTCACCACCTGATACACTGTCGGCGATGATAACGTTAGTTAACAAAGGATGTTTATTGCTGACTGAGTTATAAAAACCCCCACCTTGATTGGCGGAATTACCCGAGAAAGTAACATTAGTAAGAATGGAATTATCCCAATTTTCCATTCCACCGCCGTTGTTTGTGGCGCTATTGCCGGAAAATGTCGCGTTCGTTATGGTAATGACACCGGTGCTTTGAACACCGCCACCATCTCCAGAACCGCCAGAGCCGCTGGCTGAGTTGCCAGAGAAAGTGACGTTGGTGAGTGTGGATTGATATCCTGCAAAACCACCACCATTTGAGGCTGCGTTATTCAAAAAAGTGACGTTAGTGAAAGTGGTGTTAGAACCTACGAATCCCCCCCCGCTTCCCGTCGCTGAGTTTCCAGAAAAAGTAACGTTACTCAGTGTGGCATCACCGCTAAAGACATACATACCGCCGCCAGAGCCGCTAACCGAATTGTTGAGAAATATGACGTCTGTCAGCGCCGCACTACCATCGGAGTGACGCAGTCCGCCTCCGCCTCCGCTTGAATTACCGTTGAAAGTGACGTTGCTCAACACAGTGTTGCCATGGCTCTCCATTCCCCCACCCCAACTAGTGGCTGAATTGCCAGTAAAAGTAACGTTGTTCAGTGTGGACGTCGCGGCGGAGGGAGAACTAAAATTAGCTAATCCACCGCCATAGTTAGCTGAATTATCAGAAAAGGTAACATTGGTTAACGTTATTGCATCGCCTGAGTTAACCATCATTCCACCACCATAAATAAGACTCGAATTACCAGAAAAGGTGACATTAATCAAGGTGGCACCAGCGAGGCTTTTACCATTACTGTCAACATAACTGTCAACAAGCAACCCGCCACCGCCATAACTATTAACTGAATTATTGGAAAACACCACATTCGTCAGAGTAAGGGCGCGGGATGTGCTGTACATCCCACCGCCTTTCTGCGAAGCCGAATTTCCAGAGAAAATAATATTATTCAAGGTAGGGTTGCTATCGCCATTATATGGTCCACTAGTCATTCCACCGCCGTAACCGCTGGAAAGTGAGTCGCTGGCTTGCCCGGCAGTAATAGTAAAGCCATCTAGAGTGGCTGTGTTACCTGCTCCACCAGTGACAACGTGGTATGCATTGGGACCAACAATGTTTGCAGTGTCAGTGACTACACCATTGGCATCGGTGGTATCGTTCTGGTCGATGTCGCCGCTGAGGACGGTGACGTTGGCGGCCACATCACGTTCGCTTAGCGCGGTTTCTGTACCGGCAAAACCGCCGTAGAGAGCTATGTTGTTGTTCAAAGTAAACGTACTGAAATCATAGCCATCTGTCTGCCCGGCGCCTTCGTCGGGGTAGTACACGCCCTTCGCTACCCAGATTTCGGTGCAGGCGGCGTCGGCCAGGGCGTCCTGCACGGTGAGGTAGGC
>RFGV01000039.1 GCA_003696605.1 Chloroflexota bacterium
ATTGTGCTGGCGTGTGGGGGGGCGGGGGGAGGAAGGTGGGGGGGTGGGTGGGGGGGGGGGGTGGGTGTGTCGGGGGGGGTGGCTTTGGTGGGGATTGTGGTGTTGATCATGGCGGCGAATAAACGGCCGTTTGCCCTTCGCCTTGCCCGTCAGCTCTTGCGTCTGCTTCCCTTCCTCAACCCCGACGCCTGGCTCCGCCGCATAGACGACCTGCTACTTGGGCTTCACAGTTTAACCCGCTTTCGAGACGGGGCGATGCTTATTTTTCTCAGCATCCTCACCTGGCTGCCCATTATCTTTGCCTACTACACCGGCTTGCGTGCGGTGAATTTGCAACCAACCTGGGCGATGGCCGGTTTTGTTGTCTGTGCGGCGGCTCTGAGCATTGCCGCTCCATCCTCTCCTGGCCAAATCGGTGTTTTCCATGCGGGTGTCTTTGCGGCGCTGCAATTACTCGGCCAACCTGAAGCCAACTCTCTGGGCTTTGCTTTTCTCTACCATGCCCTGAATTTAACTACAATGGTCATTTTGGGCATTATTGGTCTCATGGGCACAGGTACAACCTGGCAGCAAGTTGTGGCTTCGACACGCAAATACCGACAAAAACAAGAAACGCCAACAAATCCATAAACAAACAGCAATTAACAAGGATATTCTATGAAGATTCTGGAAGTTCTGACTTACTATCGTCCCTGGGTGAGTGGTCTTACTATTTATGTGGAGCGATTAAGTCGTGCCCTGGCCCAAATGGGGCATGATGTCACGGTACTGACTTCACAATATGATCCCTCTTTGCCTTTGTATGATGTCATGGATGGCGTCAAAATTGTGCGTGTACCAGTGGCCATGCGTGTTTCCAAGGGGGTGTTGATGCCCGGATTTGGGCCAATGGCGTGGAAGCTGGCGCAAAAAGCGGACGCGATTCATCTGCATTTGCCTCAGTTTGATGCGCCGGGGGTGGCGTTGCGGGGACGTTTGCTGCACAAACCGGTGGTGCTGACTTATCATTGTGATTTGCAATTGCCAGAAGGGGTGTTTAATCGGTTGGTGGATAGAGTGGTACAGGTGATGAACCGGCTGGCTGGTGAGTTTGCCGATGCTGTGGTGACGTACACACGTGATTATGGGGTGCATTCTCCTTTTCTTTCTCGTTATGTGGATAACAAGCTGGTGATTATTCCGCCACCGGTGGCGTTGGCGGATTGTACGGGGGCAGATGTGGCGGCGTTTCGGGAGAAGCATGGGCTAAACGGCCGTAAAGTGATTGGTATTTCGGCGCGGCTGGCGGCAGAAAAGGGGATCGAGGTGCTGCTGAAGGCGTTGCCACTGGTGTTGGCGGCACATCCTGATGCGATTGTGTTACACGCTGGCCCGTATAAGGAGATTGTGGGGGAAGAGGCGTATGCAGCCCGTCTGGAACCATTGTTTGAGAAGTACAAAACTCATTATAAACGGCTGGGTACATTGCATGGGGCAGAATTGACCGCGTTTTATCGTAATCTGGATGTGCTTTGTGTGTGCAGCCTGAACAGTACCGAAAGTTTTGGGCTGGTGCAGGTGGAGGCAATGATGAATGGGGTGCCGGTGGCTGCGTGTGCTTTGCCGGGGGTGCGCCAGCCGGTGACAATGACTGGTATGGGTGAGGTAACGGCCGTTGGTGATCATGTGGCACTGGCAGAGGCGATCAATAAAATCCTGGATGATGTAGATGGTTATCGGCGCGAGGCAGATCTGATTGCAGCCAGTTTTAGCCCGCAACAAACAGCCCAGGAATACGTAAAACTGTTTACCCGTTTGCAACAGGGAGAAAGGCCGGGAAAAACGGCCGAACCACCTGCCTACGAACAACTGCGGGCAATGCGTGACAGTTGGCCAAACAAGGAGTAAAACGGCGTGGCAGAACAAAACGCACATTTTACAAACGGTGATGACCTGTTATGGCGGCATCTCAAAACTGTGCCTGCGTTTCGTGCGCTGCTGCGTGCTGTGGAAGCCCGTTTTTATCAGCACATTTCTCTGCCAGAGCCTGTGCTCGACCTGGGTTGTGGTGATGGACATTTTGCCCAGATGACGTTTGCCCGACCGTTAATGGCAGGCATTGACCCCTGGTGGGGACCTTTGCAAAAAGCAAGACGAACTGGTATGTACCAGTTGGTGGTACAGGGAATGGGAGATCGGATGCCGTTCCCGAATGGTGCTTTTGCGTCCATAGTTAGCAATTCGGTGCTGGAGCATATTCCGGATGTACAATCGGTATTGAATGAAGCGGCACGGGTGTTGCAAATAAACGGCCGTTTCGTTATGACCATGCCCAGCCATTATTTCACTGCCTATTTGGGGGGCGCCCAGTTCTTCGAATCATTGGGGCTGCCAGCCCTGGCTGAACGGTATCGTCAGTTCTTTAATTTTATTTCGCGACATGCCCATACCGACCCGCCGGAACAATGGGCAGAACGTCTGGCACAGGCTGGTTTCCAGGTTGAACGATGGCAATATTATTTCTCCCGATCGGCTTTGCGGGCACTGGAGTGGGGGCATGTACAAGGTGTACCGGCAGCAATCATGCACGCGCTGACTGGTCACTGGATTGTTGCCCCCTGGGAAAGCAGTTTGCACCGCACAGAACAGTGGGTACGGCCGTTTTACGACGAACCAGCTGGCGGCGAAGGGGCATATATCCTTATCATTGCCCGTAAAGTTGCCAACCACCCCATACCGGCACATCTGCCAGAAGAACGGCCGTTTTCCCGCGACGAACTTCACGAAAAGCCCGCCCCTGCCCCCACCCCGCAACCAACAACATCCACGCCAGCCCCCTCACTCCAACAAACAGCCCAAACAGCCCTTCCCCCCCCAACCCCCCCCCCCCCCACCCCCACCCCCAAAAAAA
>RFGV01000436.1 GCA_003696605.1 Chloroflexota bacterium
TGAAGGGCAAATTATAAAGAGATATGTAACTATTCAGGTCTGGTAAACAATAAACCGCATAGGCGCGGAGAACGCAAAGATTTTTGAACAACGCCAAGGGGCTCTGCCGGAAAAATCTCTGCATCCTTTGCATCTTGGCGGTTAAATTGCCCATACCTGTACAGTTACTACAGAGATATTACATACTTTTACAGCCAAAACCATTCAAAGGTTAAGAAAGGCATGCTGATAAGTTATAAAAAAACACCCTGGTTGTTACCAGGGCCATTGTTTTCTGCCAGAGCCACCCATGGGACTTGAACCCATAACCTATCGCTTACGAAGCGATTGCTCTGCCATTGAGCTAGGGTGGCAGGTTGGTTGAATTATATCAAGCGGTGAGTTGCTTGACAAACGGCATTCCGACTTTACTATAAAGGTACAATTTGTAAAGCTATACTCCGAAAGGCAAAGTATCGTACAGTTACTAATTGATAACATACTGCTTGTAAAACGGCTTGCAAAACAATAGGAGGATGGGGTGACAGTGTTTACACGCCAAAATGTGGAAGATTTGCTGGCTACACTGACAGGCCAACAACTTATTTTATCCCAAATGGATTGGCATGGGGTTGATTTTTCTGGCCTGGATATGAGTAATATGCTTTGTTTTCGTACAAATTTTGAACAGGCTAATTTTTCTGGTGCAGTTCTGGTTGGGGTGCAGATGGAGGCGGCAAATTTGGCGGGGGCAAATTTGGAGCGGGCAAATCTTGAGAAGGCATATCTGTTTCGGGCTGTATTTAGAGGTGCAAACCTGACAGGATGTAACCTGACAGAGGCGTATTTGGGTAGTGTGGATTTTCGGGGGGCGTCTTTGGTTGGGGCGAATTTGACAAATGCCGATTTGCATCATGCGGATTTGCGAGATGCGAATTTGAGTGAGGCGGTTTTGACGAATGCTCATCTTTTTGGCGCTAAGTTTAATGAGGGAACGCGCTGGCCGGTGGCAAATTTTCGGCCAGAATTGGCAGGGGCAAGTCGGCTTTAGGGGGGCGTTTAAGGGGTATTGCCCGTTGCAATTGGGCGATTGGGATCGCGACACCATTCGCTCCAGGAGCCAACGTATAAACGGCCGTTTCCCAGCCCCGCATGTTCCATCGCCAGCAAATTAACACAGGCACTAACCCCAGAACCACAATAAAATACCACTTCTTCCGGTTGGTGATTGCCAATCACTGCCTGTAAACGGCGACGAATTTCCTCTGGTGGCAAATAACGGCCGTTTTCTCCCCAATTTTCCTGATAAAAATAATTCACCGCCCCCGGAATATGTCCTGCCTTGGGGTCAATCGTTTCCAGTTCTCCCCGATACCGGGCAGGATCTCGCGCATCTATCAATAAACTCACATGCGGTACATCTGTCAACCGTACCAACCACTCCGTTTTGGGTGAGCCAACAAAAAGAGTAGCGGGATTGGTTTCTGCGCCACTTCGTACAGGCAATGAAGCGGCCACCCATGCCTGCCATCCGCCATCAAGTACAGCCACTGCCTCATGCCCCATGTAGCGTAACATCCACCATAAACGGGCTGCTATCATTCCATTTGTATCATCATAGGCGATTACCTGTTTTTGGCGATCGATTCCCAGACGACCAAAAAGGGTTGTCAGGGCAGCAGGGGTGGGCAAGGGGTGACGGCCGTTATCTGTTGTGGGAGGACCGCTCAAATCTCGGTCGAGATGGGCATATACAGCTCCGGGAATATGTGCTTCTTGATATGCGCGTTCTCCGGCTTCGGTATCAGCCAGGCTAAAACGGCAATCAACAATTACCCAATTGGGATCATGCAAATGTTTGGCCAAAACGGCCGTTTCTATCAATGTCTTGTACATCAGACTTCTCACATTTTGTCCCGAAAAACATCTCCCCATCAGGGAGATGGAACCGGTGTTGCTGTTATCAGCACTGGTGGCGGTGGTACAGGGGGTTGGGTAGGTACTATTGTTGGTTGAGGCGTGGGTGTTGGTGTCTGGGTGGGGACAATGGTGGGAACGGCCGTTGGCGTCACTTCCGGTGTCGGTGTGGGAATAGCTGGATCTGGCCCCAACAAAATGGTACGCCGTTCACTTTCGGCCAATGTATTCCCCAGGGCGTCTTCCAGTCGCACCTGCCATGTGTACGTGCCAGCATGACTCAGAAACTCGTGAACGGCCGTTTGCAACCCGTACCGCGTCTCCAACTCCGGCACAGCCACACGCCCCACAGCCACTTCTGGCCCATTCCCTTGCAAATACACCACAAACACCTGCCCATCTGCCAGTTCCAGCGGCCAGTTCCAACGATATACAATCACATCCGTAAAATACGCCTCAGTATCGGCTGCCGGCTCTTGCAAGCGAATTACTGGCGACAAAGGGCTGCCCAACCGATTGCCAAATTCAGCCGTCCAATACCAGACATTCGGCGCACTGAAATCCTGCGTAAAACCAACCCCAACATCAGTCGCATATTGGTTGAGCAAAATACGGCGATGAGCAGGACTATTAATCCAAAACTCAACCGCCTGCCAGGGATACTGAAATCCCCAGGCCGTAGCTTCGCCGGCATAGCCATATGGATATCGGTAGCGCAATAGCCGTTCTGCCGGATATGAACCATCTGCACCCAAATGAGCCGTGTAGGCAAAAGCAGCCATATCGTCTGTATGTTGTTGGGCGGCACGGCTTAATTCAAACACGTGGTTTAATGGGGGTAAATTGAATTGACGGCGCGCTTCATTGATATACAGGAAGAGTTGTTCTGCGGGTGAACTGTCCGGAGGTACATCTATCGGCTTGAGAGAAAAGGGTTCGGTAAGTTCGACTGGTGGCAAAGAAGCGGCAAAGGAATCATCTTCACGGCCAGGAGCGATGGTAGTAACGGCCGTTCCCACGCCATTTACCAGCAGAGGCAAGTACAATCGCAAAATGCCGGGATCAATGTGCAACCATTGCCCTATTTCTGAACGACCAAACTCGTTTTCAGCCTGCACAATCACATAAAAGTCACCGGCACGATTGTACACATGGCTAACCTGTTGACCTTCCAAAAAACGGCCGTCGCCAAAATCCCACCGATAAGCCACCACTGTCTCATCACCCGTTGCCATCAAGACCACCGGCTCACCTGCACGACCTCCTGGCGGCAAACTCATCTGCACTTCTGGCGGCAAACCAACCGTAACCGGCAAAAACGCTTCCGACTGGCCATATGCATTTTCAAGTGTCAGATGAACCAAAAACGTACCCGCCGCCTCAAACGTGTGAATTGGGTTCGCCTCACCACTTAGCACCCCATCCCCAAAATCCCATTGGTACACCAAAGGTGGCTGCCCCCCGCTTCGACTGATAAACTGTACAGGCTGTCCAATACCCGGCGTCACATCCTCCAGAGTGAATTGTGCCGCGGGATGAGGCACAACAGCAATTTGTTGGCGACGAGAAACGGTCGTAAGCGGATTACTGACTTCCAGCTCAATCTCATAAAAGCCAACGCTACCATAAACGATTTCCGGGCGGTCCACATCTACTTCGCGACCATCACCCAATCGCCAACGGCGGGCGAATGGCCCCGAACCGCCAATTTGGGCATCAAGTTGTACAGGTTGGCCGACAGCCACTTGTACGGGAATGGTGATTTGTTCGATTTGGGGCGGAATTCCTATCCAAATGGGAATAGAAGTCGTTAGCTCTACCTGGTCGTAACGAAGAACGGCCGTTATCTCCTGCTCAGGATGAGGAACATCGGCCGTTTCCACCCGCAAAGGCAACTCAAAAGACACATGCCCCCCATTTGCCGGCACAACAGGCAACCAGTTCAACCCATTCGTCTGCATATTCACAGTCGCCCCTGTTGGCAATCCCCCTTGCCCCAAATGCACACCAGCCGGCAAAAGCAACCGTAACTCCGGCGTTCCAGTTGCCTTCAGCTGATTGACTATTTCCACTGTCAACATAATTTGCTGACCAGGCATACTCACTGGGGGATCAACCCGCATCTCAACCCGATACGGGCCATTAATTTCAGCCAGGCCAGTGTACAAAGTAGCCAAACCAGTCGTTGCCCGGCCAGGCCTGGGCGTGAGAAAGCCTATAATGAAGGCAATGCCTAATAAAATAAGTAACTGGCGAGTTCGAGCAACCATGTTACAGGCAGTTTAGCAGAATTATTGTGACATAACAAGACCGAAATGATGTATTCTGTTATAATTGAAAATTATTATACTGGGCTATGGGCAGGCAAGAAACAATCCCCTTGTCGCTTGTCAGATAACAGGCAAAAACATGACAACCAACGAAATTGAACACAAAAACGGCCGAAATCTACGCGCCCTTTTGCCATTTGGCCTCAAACAAAGACACATTACCGGTTACCACGTTGGTGACATTCACGCCCCTGAGCACATCATTATCAGTCAGGGAGCAACCGTAGTCGGTGATGTCATCGCCCCGCGTGTCACTATTGCCGGCCTGCTCTATGGCTCCATTGTGGCACACAAAGCCCAAATTCAACGCGGTGGTCAAATTTGGGGAGATGTGTACGCCACTGACCTGCGGCTGAAAAGTGGCGGCAAGCTAAACGGGTGGATTAGCACAATAGACA
>RFGV01000437.1 GCA_003696605.1 Chloroflexota bacterium
AGAAAAATTACAGGTACTAAAAAACCTGGTAGGTGATGATGTTATTAAAAGCATCGCTGGTCACATAGAGCGTACAGAAAAAACGGCCGGTGATGTTGGTTTGTCTTATAAGGAAAGTACAAATATTGGAGATAGTTTTGATATGAATGAGTTAATGAATTTACCCGATGAAGAACTGGATGAAATTCTGGATGCGGTTGCCCGTGCCAAAGAGGCGCGGGAAAAGCAGAAAGAGCAAATTTCAGCGGCAATGGTACAGGTTGAAGGCAAGTTAAAAGAGTTGCTTGAACCCATTAAAAATGAGTTAATGGCGTTCCATAAAGAGTTGACTGCATTAAAAGAACATGTTTTGAAGGCATCTGATTCTGACAATGCAATGACCGACACTGAAGAAGAAGAGGAAGAGGAAGATGCCGACAAGAAGGGTGAAGAAAAGACATCAATGAGCGAAACAGACAAAGCAAGTAAAACAGAAGACGCCCTTAAGGAAGAATTGGAACAGGCCAAAAAAGAATTGGGTAACCTGCAAGCCGAACTGAAAGCGATTAAAGAGGCATTGGCCAACGCACCGGCGGCCGTTGCGCCCGGTGTGGGTGTGGCAGCCGGTATAGAAACGAATGAAGATCCCGTTATTGAAGAGAAAGAGACGAATAATACATTAACATCGTTCCTGAACTTTATCAGTAACGGACAATAAAAGGGGTGGGAGATGATCATCGAAAACTATCTAAAAACGTTCGGGAAACAACCTGAAAAAACAAAAGCGGCTGGTAGTACGCCCAACTTTGTACAGGGTCACGGCCCGGGCGGAACGTTTTCTTTACCTGGCCTAGACCAGTTTGTATTTAGTGCGTTGTTATGGCCACATTTAGGCCTGGCACGACGGCTACCGTTCCGCTTGTCTAATGACACGAACCCGCTGTACGGCATTATCACAGGTGCGACCGCTACCAGTGGCAACAATCCTGTTAATGAGTGCGACGATCCGCCCGTAGCGGGTGAGGTCAAAATGGGCACAATCAGTTTACCGTTTGGCCGTTTGTCATTACAAACCAAAACGGTAAACATTGAACACATTGGTGAGCGTATCAATCGCAGTGAGTTTTTTGACCTGAACCTGATAGGCGGTATGGATGTAGCCGGTAATGCCGCTATACCCAGTTTGCCGACGGGCAGAGGCAATATCCGCCGTGTTATGCAAAACGAGGCAGAAAAGGCAATTGTCGAATTGGCAATCGGGTGGGCAACACGGTTCAGCAAACTGTGTTACACGGGCAATCCAACAAACAATACCGCCGGTGGCGGTTACAAAGAGTTTTACGGCCTGGAATCGCTGGTGAATACGGGTTATCAAGATGCCCAAACTGGTGTAGCCATGCCAGCGGCTGATAGCATCGTGCATACATTGGCCGGCGATGTGACTGACCCAAATGTAGACATTGTGGGCGTTATTCAAGATATTGTTTTCAGGCTATTACACATTTCAACCCAGTCTGGTTTAGGTGTGCCGCGCCTTGTATTCGCCATGCCTCGTAGTCTGTATTACAGACTAACCGAAGTGTGGGCTTACTACTACTGGTCACGGGCGGCAAATGATTTAACGTTTGCCAACAATGTACGTATCAACCTGGGTGCAGAAGGAATCACCAACTTGCGTGATACCATGCGTGCCGGTATTCAGGAAGGGAATGGTACATTATTTGTGGACGGTATCCCGTTTGATGTCATCATTGATGACGCAATCCCGCAAACGAATCTGGGTAACGGTCAATTCTCATCTGACATCTACATCTTGCCGTTGGCTGTACAAAACGGGGCTGTACCGTCTTTGTACATGGAATTCTTTAACTTTGCGTCCCCGAATGGTACACTGGAAGCCGCCCAATTGTTAGGCGGTCGGGATGCGTACATGGTCACAGATAATGGTGCGTATTTGTGGCACAAGAAACCACCCACGAATCTTTGTACAGAGGTGGCGGCATGGTCACGTCCTCGCCTTGTTTTACGCACGCCGTACCTGGCGGCACGGATCACCGATGTACGCTGGAAGCCAGTCACAGAGCACGAACGTAGCCCGTACCCTGGTGATGATTACTTTGTAGATGGCGGCTCGAGTGACCGTAGCGGTTACGGCCCAAGCTATTACCCGCCTACGGCCTGATAACAGCCTGACATCTTCATTTTTCCTCCTCCGTAAAGTGTTGTACCGGCCAATAGCCGGTAC
>RFGV01000438.1 GCA_003696605.1 Chloroflexota bacterium
AGTGAAAACAGACAAGAATAGGTCCCTCGATGGCAGCGGTTGTTTGAATATGAAAGTATCTTGCCGTGTCAGCCGGGATAATCGTAAAGCCCGACGGTGGCAGTGGCCCGGATTTGCCAATATTCACGAAAGTGACCCCGCCAGTGTCTACCGAGTCAAATGTGATTTCTACTGATGTCACTATTGGATTGTTGTCAAGCGGTGGATACACGGTGACATTACGACCCGGTGGCGTATTCCCTGCAGGACAGGTGTCGCCGATTGCACCAATCAGACCGCCACACACATTGTTGGCCGGCAAACAAGGTGAATTGGCCTGTAGCGAGTAGTCCCCATGAGCAGGGTCGCAGAAGAGGGGATTGGCAACGTATATATTACTCGTATCACCGAGTTGGTAGACTGTAGAGTCATACCAACTGTCACCAGTGAAACCGTCAACTACTAAGCAGTGCGCCACTACATCAGAAGGCTGCCCAATGATGATGCTCGACGAATCCAAGCCGGAGAGAACACAGTTATCAAAGGTCCAAAATGAGGAGCTACCGCAAAACCCTACTCCAATCCAAGTACAGTTCTGCATATCGATACCGTATCCATTTTGAATATTACCTAAGACGAGTGAATTGGAGAGCGTTACGTGGTCACCAATGGATTGTGTGGACACACCTCCAAGAACAACGGACTGCGTGACATTCGCTGAAGACATGAGCCGGACCGACAGGCCACCGATGGTTGAGCTGTCAATGGTTGCGTTGCCATATCCGACCGAGACCGATCCGGACAAAGTGCTATTGCGAAGGATTGCCGTACCTTCGCAGGCAACGTTCCCCCATACGGAACGCTCCACCGTAACCCCAGGTATGGTTGATGTTGCCCCCCCACCTCCGGTACAATCGGATACGTGTATACTGGTATTTACTCCGTCCAGAGTGAGCCATCCCGGACAATCGCGCGCCTCGATAAGCGGGTACTGCCATCCGCCTCCTTCCGAAAGAACCGATATTGCTTCGCTGCCAGTGATTAAAACGTTTGACCTTGTCGCATTCAGGTGCATGGAGAAACAACTATCCAAAGTCATCGTTGCATCTGTGATAAGGACGTGCCCACTGCGGTCAGCTAAGCCGGTTAGCACACAGCCTTCCCCGTGCACTACCTGCAGGGATAACCCGACAAGTGTGACTTCTCCGCCAGTGACCGTTAGGGTATCCGCAAGGATTGTATTGGCGATATGGTTGGTGTCACCATCAATCACGCTTTCGCTGCCGAGTACCAAGGTTTTCCCGTTAATGTCTACATTCTCTTTATAAGTACTGTCTTGCATTGTGATAGTATCACCATCGCAGGCGGCATCAATTGCAGATTGGATTGAACTGTAGTCCTGCGGTACATGTATTATGCGAGGCGATTGGCAACCCTGGCCCTTAGCGCCAATCAGAACGCCACAGCTGTTGTTCGCGGGTAGGCAGGGTGAACAGGAGCTAAGTTCCAAAGTGGAATCCGAACAGAGTGCTGGTTCAGTGAACATTACGGCTGACGTGTCGAGAGCAAGTGGTGGATTCTGCAACCAATCGCCACTGTCTACGCTAATAACGCAACAGCTCAGTTGCAAATGACCTTTACCAGAATCCACTACTATAAAATCTTGCCTTTCGTTTACCACTAATGTATTGGTAATCTCCACCCAGGGGGTAATGTCACCAGGCAACCATATGTCCTTCACACTGCAATTGCGCAATGATGAACGATCAATATGCAATAGACCTGCAGCATCTCCATGCTCACTGAATGAGCTGTTCTTAGCAGTAGCACCAATAATGAATACTCCAGCTAATGAGTTATGGCCGCCAACATGACTGTCAGAAAGATCGCAGTCTTCCACAATTACCTGGTGTTCTGTTTCATATACCCAACTGCTCTTTAGCGTATCTCTTTGCAGGAGGATACCACGATTGTCTGCAGAGAATGAACACGCTTGTAAGTATGAATCGAAAGCCTGAACGCCAATTGTTCCTGCAGTTACTAAGCCAACAACGTGTGATGAGTTTATGTTTACTGTAGTAGACGTACTCGTAAGCCCATACGAATAGTACTGAATATCCCCTCCCTTCAATGCTAAACTCGAATCGAGGTAGAGTGCGCTCGCTGTCAAATCAAACGCCAGAGTATCCTCGACCGTACAATGACTCAAAGTTATTGATGCCGTATCTCCGGCAACCGCTCGGCCATTGTGCAACGCTTGATTGTTTCGCCAGACACAATTGTGAAACTCCGGCCCTTGGATCTGACCGGGCGTTGCCACGGCATAGGCGCCGCCGCCATAATCCGCGACGTTTTGTTCGATCACACAATCACTGATGAGTGGGCTTGAATTGACACACAGAATGCCTCCTCCATTGCGCTCACCATTGGCAAGGAGTGTGCCGAGTCCCCCTCTAATGGTAAAACCCCTCAATTGACTTGGTTGGTTTTCACCGTTGACAAATCTCACGACGCTTGCAGTATCTGCAACTCCTAAAAGGGACCCGTCGATAATGGTATTTGTGATATGGGAAGAATCATAGTCCACGACAACGCGACTGGTTACCATTAACATCTTACCACGGAAAGAAATACGTTCGTGGTAAACCCCATCAGACACGATTATCATCCCTATACTGCCATCAGCTGAGTCTATTGCTGCTTGGATTGTCGGATACATCTCCGGTAC
>RFGV01000439.1 GCA_003696605.1 Chloroflexota bacterium
GAATAAACCAGTAAAGGCAAGGTCGTTGAGCCAGGCCCTGATACGAAGAAGGTAATGACAAAGTCATCTAGCGATAGGGTAAAAGCCAGCAGGGCGCCGCTGATAATGCCGGGCATCAGGAGCGGCAGGGTGATGCGGCGGAAGGTTTGCCAGTCGTTGGCGTATAAATCTTGAGCGGCCTGTTCCAGGTTAGCATCCATATCGACCAGACGGGCCCGGACAACAGTGGCCACAAAAGAAATATTAAAGGCCACGTGGGCGATGATAATGGTTGGCAACCCCAAGCCCCAGGTAAGGCCAACCAGGTTTTTAACCATGTTGAAGACAATGATAAAGAAGAGTAAGGTGGCCAAAGCGATGACGATATCGGGGATAATAATTGGCATGTACAATATTGCGTCAAAGGGGAGCTTGAAGCGGAAGTTGTAACGCTCCATGGCAATTGAAACCATGGTGCCGATAATGGTGGAAATAATCGTTGAGGCAAAGGTAACGATCATCGTGTTGCGGAAGGCGCGCAGGATGGCCTCATCGTTGGCCAGCTCGGTGTACCAGCGCAGGCTGAAACCTTCCCAAACGGTGGGGACCCGGCCGGCATTGAAGGAGAAGATAATCAAGATAATAATAGGGATGTAAAAGAAGCTAAAGACCAGGATAGTATTGGCCAGCAACAATTGTTGCCCAATAGAGACGCCGGTTGCGGCCCGTACCTTTTGCGCTCCCCAAACGGCGCTGCTTACAAAGATCAGGCCGCCAACCACAACCAGGAGGTAACTGCCGGCTTTATTTAGATTCACCAGACCCACAAACATCACCGCCGCCCCGACCAGGGCGGCCGCAAAGGCCAGTACTGCCACTAACACGGTGGGCAGAGATCGACGTTCTTGGGAGGGTAATGCCACGGATGGAATACTCATGTTAACTCCTCACCCTGACTTTAGGGGGTGACGGGACGTTAAACGGTCCGGCCTCCCCCGACTCGGAAGTAAATCATGGTGGCGGCCAGAACTAAAATCATCAGGACAAAGCCCAGGGCCGAACCAAAGGGCCAATCGCGCACGGTCATAAATTGTTGTTGGAGTAAATTTCCAATCAGGAAAGTGTTGCCGCCTCCCATTAAATCGGGGGTGACATAAGCCCCAAGGGTCGGAATAAAGGTGATAATGGCGGCCGCAACCACTCCGGGCATGGTTAAAGGCAAAATAATGCGCAGAAAAACGCGAAGGCCATTGGCCCCTA
>RFGV01000040.1 GCA_003696605.1 Chloroflexota bacterium
CTCTTTTTGGCGATACAATATTCCCGGACGGCCGTTTCTGCCACCAGCATTGGGAATACTGTTTTACGCAGGCATTGGCCTGGCCTTGTGGCAAGTATTTCGCCCAGAAAAACGGCCGTTTACCGCTGCCGCCTCGCTACTGGCCTTGCTCTGGCTGGGGGGCGGTCTGGCCCCCGTCCTCATTACCGGGCCTGATCTGGCTGTCACTCAGGCAATTGGGCTGCAACCGGTTCTATACTTGTTTCCGGCACTTGCGTTAGATCGGCTCACTCATTTCACATGGGGAAAACAAATTGTCCCCTGGCTAGCAATCGGCTTGTATGGTCTCACGGCTCTTTTTACTGTACGTGACTATTTTTTTGTTTGGGCAAATCACCCTGAGGTGCGCGTGCAATATGAAACCACGATGGTCACTGCTTTGCAATTTGTGGCCAACCAGCCAGAGCCAACAACGGCCGTTTCTACCATCACCCCGGCTCCCTTCCACAGCCCGGCCATTGCCCGCCTTATACCTGATGTCCCCGTCAATGATCTGCGCTGGTTCGATGCCCGTGCCAGCCTACTTATTCCCCGGGCGCCAATTGTGCGGCTGATCATTCCCGGATTTACACCAATAGCACCAGAACTGCGCCCCTATTTAGAAATGGCCACATTGACACACACAATCCCTATGCGCCCCGACGACCTGGACAGGCCGATTTGGATTTACGAAATGGATACAAACGCTGCCCAAACAGCGTGGCTTGATAATTTCCTCTGGCCGGATGGTCTTTCTGCTCCGGTATGGATTGGTGATAATTTGCAATTTTTGGGGTATGTCTTGTCAGAAACGGCCGTTCGTCCGGGAGATACAGTGGCGCTGATAACCTGGTGGCAGGTAGAACGGCCGTTACCCAACGCCGTCCTCTTTACCCATCTGCTGGCCCAAAACGGCCGTCCATTAGCCCAAACGGATCGCCTGGACGCCCCCGGCGCCCTGTGGCAGCGCGGCGACTGGCTCATCCAGCTCCACCTGCTCACCATCCCTGCCAACACACCAGCAGGTCAATACCCACTTGTTACCGGTCTCTATACCAATCCTGACGGTCTTTCACCCCAACCCAGGCTACCAATTACCGCCAATCATAAGCCTACAGGCGATACAATTACCCTGACTACACTCACGGTGACACCATGAACAAATCAAACATTGACAAAATCCTCATTCTCATTCTGACACTGTTCGCTTTTGGTTTGCGCGTGTGGCAACTGGACAATGTGCCCCCTGGCTGGCGTGATGACGAACTGATCAACTCGTTGGTTATCTCCCAAAAAGTATTGGACGGCGATTGGGCTGTTTTTTATCCAGACGCATCAGGCCATGAGGCACTTTATCATGCATTAAATGCCCTGACTTTGGCCTTGCTGGGGGTAAATGTTTTTGGTATTCGCTTGCTCTCGGCAATTTTGGGCACATTGGCTATTCCGCTTATATGGTTGTTTGGTCGCCGTTTGGTAGGGCGTTGGGGGGCACTGGTTGCGGCTGGCATGTTGGCTGTCAGCTTTTGGTCGCTGATGTATTCTCGCTTTGGCTTGCGTCATATTCAAACACCGTTTATTACGTTGTTGACTTTTTACTTCTTTTGGGCAGGCCTGACAGTTTCGTCGGAGCGGAAAGCAAGCAGATATTTTGGAATGGCTGGAGTAAGTATGGCGGCTGGCTTTTACACATATTTTGCAGCACGGGGTCTGCCACTTATCTGGCTGGCACTGATGGGATATGTGTGGCTGGCGGCACGAGAGCGATGGCAAGCACGCTGGCGCGGTATGGTGCTGGGGTTGGTGGTAACGGCCGTTTTGATTCTGCCTCTTGTCATCACCTTGCGCCAACAACCAGAAGCCGAAGGACGAGTCACTGAGCTGGCAATCCCGCTTGTCGCTGCTCGCCAGGGAGATTTTGCTCCCCTGGGCAAGCATATTCGTATCACCCTTGGTATGTTTCATGCTAATGGAGATGACGAGTGGCTTTACAATATTCCTCATCGGCCAGTTTTTAGCCTGCCAATTGGTGTTTGGTTCTGGTTTGGTGTCATTATGGCGGGCTGGCAGGCATTACGGCCGTTTCTCCAGCGCCAATCTGCCAACCACACAGCATTAGCCAGTGCGTTGCTGCTCATCTGGTGGCTGGCCGGCATCTCCCCCGGCTTTCTCAGTGTTCCCCCGGCCAGCCTGGGGCATACCATCCTGGCACAGCCAGCCGTATTCATGTTAGCCGGTCTGCCGATTACACTGGCACATCGTACCAACCGCTATTTTGCGCCATTACTTGTTTCTGTCTTAATACTGGTAACAGGTATCCGCGACCTACCAGACTATTTTACCAACTGGCCCCAACGGGGATTGGTACGATTCCTCTACAAGGCAGATATTCACGATGTCGCTGCTTATCTAAATACCCACCCGGAACTAACCGATTTCGGCATAACCGGCCTGTTGGCTGGTCCGTGGGATCGGCTGGCGCTGACAGTAGATTTACATAAACCAACATTGTTCAGGCCACGCTGGTTTAACCCGGAACGGGCTTTGCTGTTGCAACCGTCTGTCAGTTTTGGGGGGTATCCGGATGTGCCATTTGCTTATGAAGAGGCGTTTTGGCCATTGCCAGATGTGCCCGGAACAGGCGAGTATCAGTTAAGTCAGGTAACATATGACCTGAACGAAACGGCCGAACCAACTTGCTTTACGAACGGGTTATGTGTGGTTTCGGCTGTTTATGACACAGAAACCGGCTTTCTGGAACTGGGCTGGAAAGTGGCCAAACCTTTAACCCTGCCCCCCATGCCACTTATCAGCAACCCACCACCGCCAGGTGTATATGCCGGGCCACGACTATTGGTGTTTGCTCAGATGCTAGACACCAATGGGAATTTCCTGGCTGGAGATGATGGCCTATGGGTTGACCCGACAACGCTTTATCCGGGTGATCTGTTTGTGCAACGCCACCATTTGCCTGTCAACATGGACGGCGGTATGGTGGCATATGGTCTGTATGATCCAATGACCGGGGAGCGAATTCTCACCAAAGACGGCCGTGATCACCTGAGCATCAACTTGCAGAAGGAAGAACAATAGCCAAATGAAAGAAAAACAGGCAATACGGGCTTTTCAGGTTATTTTGATAGCATTCGTCATGTTGGGGCTGGCCGCCAGCATCATCAACCCCCTGCACGAAGCAACTGATGAGTTGCGTCATTACCGTTTTGTGCGCCACATTGTGCAATATCGATCCTTACCGGTACAGGGACGCTTACCCTGCCGGGTACAAGGACATCATCCACCTCTTTTTTACACAATTGGTGCGCTCGCCACATTTTGGATTGATACAGGACGGGATGTATGTTATGACCCGCCCAAAAATCCTTTTTGGGATTATCGGTACTGGGAAGTAGGGCGGGACAATAAAAACCAGTATCTACATGGCGCAGATGAAGCATTCCCGTGGCGAGGTGAGGCGCTGGCAGCGCATATTGTACGGGCAATCAATGTATTAATTGGTGCGGGTGTTGTCTGGCTGACGTGGGCTATTGCCCGGACAATTTGGCCAAAACGGCCGTGGCTAGGTGTAGGGGCCGCCGCTTTTGTGGCGTTTAACCCCATGTTTGTCTATATGTCGGGCGCAATTAACAATGACATTATGGCCGCTTTTAGTGGTGCAGCTGTAACACTGGCTTGTGTGCAACTGTTACGAGATGAAAATGGGCTGAGTCGTCGTTGGGGTGTTGTGCTGGGAGCTCTCTATGGGCTGGCACTGATGAGCAAGTTTAATCTGGCTGCTATTGCCGGATTGATAGAATTGGCTGTGCTGTGGGTGGCCTGGCGCAAAGGGCAATGGCGGCTTTGGTGGCAGGTAAATGGCCTGATTGTGTTCGTAACGGGGTTGATAGCGGGTTGGTGGTTTGTGCGTAACCAGTTGCTTTATGGTGAACCTACTGGCTTTGAGCAGGTAACGGTTTTGTGGGGCGCGCGAAATCCGGCGGAGAGTTTTGGGGTGGCTGTTTTTGAGTTGCCTTATGCCTGGACGAGTTTGTGGGGGCGGTTTGGGTATGGACAAATCCCGTTACCAGAGGGGGTTTATCTGGCTTTGCGATGGCTGGTAGGGGGGGCGTTGTTGGGGGTTTTGTGGCCGCTGGTGTTGCGCCAGAAGGAGGAGTTGCGTTGGTCGGTGGTCCCAGTGGTGTTTTTGTTGGTGAATGTGGGGTTGTTTTTTAGTGTGCTGTTTGCTTACTTGCTGGTGAGTCCGGCGGGGCCGATGGGGCGGTTTTTCTTTCCGGCGTTGCCGTCGCTGGCAGTGTTGGTGTTTTATGGGTTGAGTCAATGGGTGGTGGTTTTGGCTCGGTTTTGGCGTCGGCCACAGGTGGATTGGGCGACAACGGCCGTTTTGGTGAATGTTGGTATGGGAAGTCTGACGGTTGTGGCGTTGTTTGGTTATCTGGCATATGCGTATGCTCGCCCCCCTGTTTTTGCATCAGATGCGGCCGTTCCCAATCCCATTAATGCTCAGTTTGACTTTTTTGTCAATTTGCGTGGTTACGAAGTTCAAGAAACGGCCGTTCGTCCTGGTGAGCCCGTCACTATTGACCTCTATTGGGAAGTCACTGGCAAACCTCCTGGCAACTATTTGCTCTTTGTTCATCTGATAGACACTGAAAATGGTGTCATTGTCGCGCAACGAGATACCCATCCCGGATTGGGCAATTTTCCCAGTCAGGAATGGAACCCTGGCGATCGTTTCATAGACTCTATCCGTGTATTTATTCCAGAAACGGCATACACCCCTACCACCGTTTCAGTACAGGTGGGGTTGTATGCTGCCTCACCAGAGGCATATCGGCTAGCCATTACTGCTGCCGATGGCACATTTTTGGGGGATGCATTATCGCTAGGTCAGGTAACTATTTTGCCAGCCCAAACAACTGATATTCCTAACCCCCTCGATCAAAACTTCAATAATGATGTGCGGTTAATTGGCTATGCTTATTCTGCCCGTACGCTTCATGCTGGCGAAAAGCTTGATGTAACATTGTACTGGCGTGCCGAAACGGCCGTTCTTCCAAACTATCTTGTCCAGGTTTGGCTGGTAGATGACAAAGGTCAAGCGTGGGCTACGGCCGACAGTCAGCCACAAAACGGCCAATCCCCAATGTCCACATGGCAGGCTGGTCAGGTTGTCGCTGACTCACACAAACTGACGATAGGAGACAATATACCACCAGGAAGCTATCATATTCACGTTGCCTTAATTGACCCCATGACCAAAGAACCACAAAATATTGTTGCCGAAGATGGACACTGGATTGATAATCGCTTATTATTATCTAGAGTGCAGATTAGGCCGTAACCCTGTCAAGAAGTTCAGGTTTGTTTGCAGGCAGTTCTGGATTTGAAAATCAGTCAGTTTACTTTCTGAAAATAAATGGCGTCCTGATCAGGATGCAACTATTCAAAAAAATTATTTGTTGTGGAAGCACGAAAAGATCGGATTCGTAGATATATCATTCTGGCTGTAGTGGTAGCAACTGGTTTATTGAATCTTGTGCTGCCCGTGTTAGCCTTGCATACAGCCAGGATACCGTTCCCCGGCTTACTGGTTGACCCCAATCTGGTAGTGAACGCGGGTGGCGAAAGTGATTGGCCTGCCCGGACAGAAATTACACCGCCGGTAACATACCCGGAACGGATAACGGCCGTTGATGGCCAACCCATCACCAACATCCGCGATTACTGGAATCGTTTGGCAACTTACCAGGTCGGTGACACCATTGAACTTACCCTTGTCCAGCCAGATAATTCCCGTGTTCCTCCCAACAGCTCACAACCGGAACGCACTGTTTCTGTGCCACTCATCAATTGGTCAACCAGTAACCTTTGGAACCAATTTTGGCTATTTTATCTAACCGGTTTGATCACCTTCATCATTGGGACTGTCACTTTTTACATTCGTCCCAAAGCTGAATCTGCCCAAATATTGGCTTTGTTTGCCAGCCTGGTTTCTGTGAGCATGGGGGCACTTTTCGATCAGGTTACTACCCAATATTTTGTACGGCTTTGGGTTTTTGCTCTGGCTGTTGTGGGCACAGCCAACTTTCTGCTGGCCAATGTATTCCCACATGAAACCAGGTTATTTGCTCGCTATCCTATTCTCAAGTGGATTTTGTTTATTCCAGGCATCTTGATTGGTATTTGGGGGCAGCTATGGCTACACAGTAGCGATCCCTGGGCATATGCAATTCCATGGCGGGCAGCTTATTTTCTCAATGGTGTCATGCTGGCTGGTACATGGCTACTTTTGGGATACAGGGCTTTTGTTTCTCCTTCTGTTTTGGTCAGGCAACAAAGCCGTTTAATCTTGATGGGAGCTTTGTTGGGCTTTTTGCCGTTGTTTAGTTATTTCTCGCTGGCAGCAGCAAATATCCCAACGCCCTGGCTTAAGTTTTCGCTGACGATTCCCCCGGCCGTCATCTACCCTCTGGCTATTGCCTACACAATTATGCGCTATCGGCTACTAAATGTTGATGTGTTTTTGCGGCAAGGGGTGACGTTTGGGGCAATTACGTTGGTGCTGGCTATTGCGCTAACGTTGTTGATTACAGGTCTTACCTCTGCTTTGGGCTCGTCTTTTAATCTGGATAATCCCGTCTTTTTGGCTTTTGTTATTATTCTGGTGGCTTTTATCTTTGAGCCGCTGCGTTCCAGAGTGCAGCAGAGTGTGGATCAATATCTCTTCCGGCAGCCAGTTGCGCTGGATGAGTATTTGCGGGCGTTTAGTCGGGAGCTGACAACGGCCGTTAATACAGAACAGGTCGCCAATGTTCTGTTGAAATACGTAGCGATGGGTATCCCCCAAGCCACACCTCACCTCTATTTACCGGACTTGCAAAATGAATGCTATTGTGAATTTACAGATCAACAGGGCGATAATGGACACAAGCAATTGATTGAATCTGATTCGGCTGTTGTCCAATTTATGCGTGAAAAAAATATCCTGATTGATCTGGCTGAAGAACGTGCCTGGCCTCGTACTTTACGTGAGCACAGGGAACAGGTACTGGCTTTGAAAGCGGCCGTGCTGGCTCCCATGCATAATGGCCAGGAATTGTTGGGGTGGTTGGCCATTTCTCCTAAAGAAAATCATCAATATTTTACTCCGTCTGAATTGAATTATATTGAAGCACTGGCTGATCAAGCAGTTGTTGGTCTGGAGCGGGCCAGTGTCATTAGTCGCCTGGAAACGAGAATTGCGGAGTTAGACCAACTGAGTCAGTTTTCGCAAGCACTAAACTTTACGATTGACCCCGACGCTCTGATGGAGTTGATTTATACAAACTACCATCGAATGTTGGGAGTGGTAACTCTGGGTATTGTGTTGCGTGATCCGGAAACACGGAAAATTTATACAGCGTTTTACGTGGAGGGTGATGAGCGGTACTTTGAATGTGAAGGCAAGGATAAACTGGTGGAAAATGAACATATACGCCAGGTAGTAGAAACGGGGCAGCCGCTAACGACTACAGATGAAAACGGCCGTACCTGGATCATCGCTCCCCTAAATGCCGGAGCAGAAGCTCTGGGCGCACTATACACCTGGCATGAAACCCACGAATCCCATTTCCGACAACGCCAGGAACAACTTTTTGCCGTACTGGCGGATCGTTCAGCTGCTGCCCTTGACCGCCTGCAAACCCGTCGCCAACTGGAAGACCGTGCTCGTCAGCTGGAAATTATTAACGAAGTAACCTTTTCACTGGCGTCCACTCTGGAACTGGAACCCTTGCTTAACCTGGTGCTGGACAAAGCAATGGAATTACTGGACACAGAAGCCGGTACATTCATGCTAATTGATGAAGATACAGGCGAATTGGAATTTCGAGTTGTACGTGGTCCTGCCAGCCAGGAACTTGTGGGAACACGCTTGCCCATAGGAACCGGTTTGGCTGGTACAGTCGCCCAAACTGGCCGTCCTACTATTGTAAACCGGGCACAGGAGGATCGTCGTTGGTTTAGTGGCGTAGATGCCAACACAGAATTCCATACAGAGTCTATTCTCACTGTACCACTTTTGCGTCAAAACACAGTCCAGGGAGTTTTACAAGTCATTAATAAACGAAATGGCGCCCCATTTGACGAAGAAGACCAGCAACTGCTAATGGCTTTTGCCAGTCAGGCGGTGGTGGCGCTGGAAAATGCACGATTGTTGCAACAAACAGACCGTGCCTTGCAAGAACGGGTTAATGAGTTGTTTATGCTCCAGCAACTAGACCGAGATTTGAATACAACGCTGGAGCTGAATCATGTATTGAGTTTGACGTTAGATTGGGTGTTACGGATTTGTGATGCAACTGCAGGTGGAATTATTATTTTTGATGAAGACGGCCGTCCTTACCTCCATGCAACACGCGGATACGATCCTGACTTTGACCCATCTTCACTAGACCTGGAAAAGGGGCTAGTGGGATATGTACTAAAAACTGGCCAACCCCACATAACCGGCAATGTTCATGAAGAGGAAGGGTATATCCCGGCTACATTTGATACCCATTCTCAGATGACGCTGCCCATTATTCACAAACAGCAATTAATTGGGGCAATTGCTATCGAAAGTAATAAATTTGATGCGTTTACTGAGAAAGACCTGGAACGAGCGATGCGTGTTACCAATCATGCTGCTGTAGCCATCGCCAACGCAATTTTGTATGAGCAGGTCAATGCTGCCAATATGGCCAAATCGGAATTTGTTTCCATGGTATCGCATGAGCTAAAAACACCGATGACCTCTATGCGCGGATATACCGATTTGATGCTTTCCGGCATGACAGGGGAGTTAACACCACAACAACGTAGTTTCCTGGAAACGATTGCTGCTAATATTCGCCGCATGAGTCAGCAAATTCAGGATTTAACGGATATTTCGCGCATTGAAACCGGGCGCTTGCGGATGGAATTTGCACCAACTGCATTTTCCAGTGTGGTAAGTGAAACGTTGCAAACAATACGGCCATTAGCCGAAGAAAAAAATATCGAACTCAAGCTCGATTTACCAGTGGATTTGCCGCTAGTAATGGCAGATAAAGACCGGTTGGTTCAAGTATTAACCAACTTGTTGAGCAATGCTTGCAAGTACTCTCCACCTGAAACTACTGTGCGTGTGACTGTCAGACCAGAGATAATGAATGGGGAAAACGATCATCCTCAATCGGTTGTTCTCTGTGCTGTACAAGATGAGGGGTATGGTATTTCTGAAGAAGATCAGAAAAAACTGTTCACCAAATTCTTCCGTGCAGATGACCCAAATATTCGCAAAGCATCTGGTACAGGGCTTGGTCTTTCTATTACGAAAGGTATTGTAGAATTGCACGGGGGCAAGATTTGGGTAGAAAGCACACTAGGCAAAGGGACAACATTTTACTTTACCATCCCCCAGGCAACGGATTAATGGGCAAGAATACAGGTATAGGAAAATTTGACTGTTTGGCCGGTACTGGATTGACACGAACCCCCAATTGAGTATACTAGAGACATGAGTGTGAAAAACTCACATAGTGAACATGCAGAAGCTGCTTTATAGAAATCTGGCGCACGCATTTATTTGCGTGCGTTTTTGTTTATTTACCAGGTGCGCCGCTTATGCGGCCATTTAATTCCTTGCAGAGGAGAGTGTAAAATGGATTATGGGATGATCAGCAAGATTGAAAAAGCCAAAATTTATGCTGAAGAGCGCGATCGCATCCAATTCGAATCTTTGCGGGTTCGAATTCAGGGTGATAACACAGAAGCCCCACATCTTGTTAGCTATGACAATGGTAGTTGGAATTGTGATTGTTCTTTCTTTGCTTCACGTGGGGTTTGCAGCCATACAATGGCCATGGAGCGTATTTTGGCTAATATGGTTGAGATTGGCTGATTTCCTCTTGATATGAATTTGAAAAGCCTCTGGTTTGTCCAGGGGCTTTTTTGTTTGGGTGTGTGGGGAGCTGTTGGTGGTTTCTGTTATAATCGGCTGGGATGGGGAGGAGATATTATCCAATTGTTTGTGTTAGGTGAAGGTGAGGCAGCTATGGAGTTGGTTAAAAAACTGGATGATTTTGTAGGAGTGCGAGAAGGGAAGTTTTATAAGGAGACGCTTTTTCGGAGTGAGCGATTGTTATTGGGGGTTAATTGTCTGGAGCCTGGGCAGGTGCAACTAGCTCATACGCATGATGGTCAGGATAAGTTTTATTTTGTGGTATCGGGCAACGGCCGTTTCCAGCTTGGTGATGAGTTTGTAACGGCCGTTTCCGGTCAAGTCGTTTGGGCACCGGCTGGACTGGTACACGGGGTAGAAAACGTGGGAAACGGCCGTCTTACCCTCCTCATCGGTATTGCCCCAGCCCCATAAAACGAGGTAAGCACGATGACATTCGCCGGCATTCAATTTGATCCAAAATTAACCTTTCTTATCATCTTTAGCACCATTATTCCCATGCTAGACTACTACCAGCACCGCCTTACCAGCCTGAAAGCACATGACCGTTTCATCTTCTACTTCATTCTGCCTATGCTCATTATCCTGATACTTTTCCGAGAGTCGCCAACGAATTACGGCTTTCAAATTGGCAATTGGCGTACTGGTCTCAAATGGGTCATCCCTGTTTGTATGATCATGGCCGTCATCCTCCTCTTTCTTGCCCGAACACCAGCCATGCAATCCTATTACGCTGCCCGTACGCCACAGCAGCTATGGCGACTGCTTTACCTGAATGGCATCGAACTGTTTGCCTGGGAGTTTGTCTGGCGGGGGTTCATGCTATTTGGGCTGGCTCGTGCCTTAGGACCAGGTCCAGCCATTTTCTTACAAGCTGTTCCCTTTGCCTTTATGCACTTGGGTAAGCCAGAAATAGAAACTTTGAGTACAATTTTCGGTGGAGCAGGCTTTGCTATTGTTGCCTGGCAATCACAATCCTTTTTGTACCCCTGGCTAATTCACTGGTTTATTGCCTCTTTTACCATGTTGGTAGCCACAGGAAGAATTTAAATGGACGAACTGGTCATTAAGCTAACAAAAATGGCACATGGGGGAACAGCGATGGGACGGGACAAAAACGGCCGTTCCATTTTCGTCCCCTTTGCCCTACCTGGTGAGCGCGTACGAGTGCGCCTGCTGGACGAAAAAAGCAACTACAGCCGCGCCGAACTCATCGAAATCCTGACACCCTCTTCCAAACGCATTGAACCCCGATGCCCACATTTTGGCATTTGTGGCGGCTGCCACTTTCAACACATGGATTATGAAACCCAACTGGCGACCAAACGTACCATCACCCATGACCAGCTACAACGTATTGGCGGCTTTCGTCGCACCAGCGTGCAGCCCACTCTACCCAATCCACAGCCCTGGGCATACCGCATGGACGTAACACTCAGCCCTGTTGGCGATGGCAAACTAGGCTTTTGGTCTCCCACACGCCGCCAGGTAATTCCGATCGATATTTGTCACATCATCCATCCACGCCTGTTAGAACTGTGGCAAGATATTGACCTGGATTTGCCTGAATTACGAAAATTAACTTTACGGATTGGTTCTGATGAAGAACTGCTCATTGCATTGGAAGTAGAAGGCGTAGAACCACCATCCCTTGAAGCTGATTTTCCTGTATCTGTTGCCATTGTTTTACCAGATGGCACGGCCGCTTCTCTTGTTGGTGACACGTATATTGTGCGCACTGTGAAAGATCGGGATTTTCGCGTGTCGCCGGGTTGTTATTTTCAGCCATCCGTTGCTGGTGTGGATGTGCTGGTAGATACTGTGCTGGAATTGACTGCGCTTTCTGGACGAGAACGGGTTTTGGAGCTTTATACAGGCGTAGGGATGTTAACAGCCTTTTTAGCCGAACAGGCGGCAGAAGTAACCGGCATTGAGGTAAATTCAGATGCTGTGCAAGATTTGGCAACGAACCTGGAAGAAACGGATAACGTGGCTTTGTACGAAGGGCTAGTGGAGGATGTGCTGCCGTTGTTAACGTTACAACCAGATGTGGCTGTGGTCAATCCACCGGCTGGGGGGATGAGTGAGGAAGCGTTACGGGCATTGGTGGCTTGCCGACCGGTACGGCTGGTGTATGTGAGTGCTGATGTGGCTACGTTGGCGCGCGACGGCCGTTTTCTTTCCCAGGCTGGCTATCGCCCAACCCATATTCAACCCATTGATCTCGCCCCACAAACCTATCAGATTGACGTTGTCAGCTTGTGGGAGACGGGGTGATTTTGTTCAGGCAGTATGACAACCCACACGGACAATTGGCAGGAAGCGGCCGTTCTCATTCCCCTTTATCATAACAAGGACGGCAAACTTACCTTGTTGCTGGCACGACGGACTGAAGGGGGAATGCATGGGGGGCAGATTGCTTTTCCGGGCGGCAAGCGGGAACCGGGTGATACTTCTCTGGCAGAAACTGCATTGCGAGAAACGGCCGAAGAAATTGGTCTCTCTCCGGCCAATGTACACATCGTCACCCAGTTACCCGTTCAAGAAACCCGAACAACCCGTTTTCGTGTGCACCCATTCCTGGGCTATATTTCTGTCCTGCCAGCCAACCTGTCCCGTTCCGAACGAGAAATTGCTGAAATTTTGCACGTGCAGGTATCAACACTGACTCGACCAGAAGCGGAGGGGGTTGTATGGATGGATTTTGCCACATGGGATGAACCCCGCCAGGTTCCCTGTTATTTTGCCGGAGAATATCCGGTTTGGGGGCTCACTTACCGGATTCTGCGCCAGTTTTTGCCTCGCCTCCTGGCAGGAGAATGGCCTGAGTTGACAGAACGACGTGGATAATGGGCTTTTTGAGAGCGATGAATGGCAGATGCGGGGAGGGGTGATTGTCATTTATCGTTCTGCCTGATCAGTTTTCATTGGCAATGAATTGGAAGATGTAGAGATCGTTGTATTGACGAACGGCCGTTTCGGTGTAGTGGGCGCGTAACCAGGCCAGGTGCGGGTGTGGTTTGCCTTGTTCTGCAAACTCTTCTATTGCCTGCTGAAATATGACAAACCAAACACGGGAATGGCTGTCAACGGCCGTTTCCACATTCTCTATTGCCTTTGCCTTAATGCCCAAAGCCCTTTGCGTGGCCTCAGCCAATGTATCGGAACCAGAACCTGGCGGATCGACAATAAACACCTGGGGCAAGTCAGGAGCATAATACTGGGCAGGCAAAAAGGTGAGTTTGTTACTATGCATCACCAGATCACCTGTGGCCAATTCTGCCTGCAAATCGGCCGTTGCCTGGGCAAAAGGTGGTCGGGGAAATGCCTGGTAAGTGTAATGGTTAAACAGGGAGAGCAAAGCCACAACGGCCGTTCCGCCCCACAGCAACCAACGTATCCCTCGTGGCATTTTCGCCGCTGCCAAAACAACTGCCAACAAAGCATAATAGGCTAATGCCGATGGCAACAATGCGCGCACAACATACACCGGCACAAACCGGGAAACCAAAAATGTCAACCCCACCGGCACGATTGCCAGACAAACCAACAAAGAAACTGCATCGGGAATTGTTTCCTGCCGTGCTGATTGTCGGCGTGCTTGCCAGGCAGCCAGCAAGAGAAACGCCAACAGCAAAAAGCTAAGGAAAAGGGCGAATGGAACGAGCCATACTGGCAAAGCCTGATTGTCGTATCCAAAGTGGAAAATCAGAATTGTCTGAAGCAAACTGGTCAGATCGGGGCGGGTTATCCAATAAGCTTGCCGGATATGGCCTAGTTGGGTGAATAAAACAGTAAGCCAGGGGGCAAATAATAAAAGCATGAATATGTGCGCTGCCAGCCATTTGCGCCAGTACATACGGCCGTTTCCCTTTAACCATTGCCAGCCAGTCCAAATAACCAGGGAGATAATAATCATACTCCCCAAATTGTGGGCATACAGTGTTAATGCACCACTCACACTGACAAGTAACCAGTCCCGCCAGCGACCACTTGCCCAGGCACGGGTAAAAAGCCAGGCAGTAGCAACGGCCGTTGTCGCCAACAAGGCATACATACGGGTTTCCTGGCTGTAGTAAACATGAAAAGGAGACAATGCCACCAAAACGGCCGTCATCCGCCCCGTCTCTTCAGCAAACAACCAACTCAACCAGCGCCATATCAACACCACTGTCAATACGCCCAAAAACACCGAAAACGAGCGTGCTCCTATGGGAGTATCCCCCAACAGACGCATCCAGCCATTAAGCAAGCCATAATAAAACAGGGAATGCACATCTGCGGCTGCCCCATTTTCAATCGAGACAGCTCCCTGGGTGATAACCGCTGGCAAATTTCGGGCGTAAAGGATGGAAAACGCTTCATCATACCACAAGGAACGGCCGTTTAACCCTGGCAGACGAGCCAACAAAGCCAGCAAAACAACCCCTATACCAAATTGGCGAGCAGACAACTTCATCATGTGCCAGATTGTAACAAACGCATGCGGGAAACAGCCAACTTTCGCCACACCATCCAACCTAACAAGAAAAACGGCAATGGCAAAGAAACAATCGGCTGCTCAAAATCCCCCTGCACGGTTACTAAAAATAACCACCAAACCAACACACCACTTACCACATAAAAAACGACAATCACCCCCTCCCCAAAACGACGCGCCCACCTTTGCAAAAGCCAGAATAACGGGACATACATTTCTACATAATTAGTGGTAGCCGTCCGCAAAACCACCAGATTGGTCACAACAAGCGTCAGGCCAATAGTAAACAAAAAGGCTTCTGATGTGGCTGACTGGCGCGGCAGTTGCCGCCACTCTACCAGCAGCCAACCCAATAACACCAACGACAACACTATCTCCACCGGCTTGCCTAACCAGGGAAAATAATAACTGGTTATCACCCACAATGGCGAACCAATGGCCGTGTAGCCAGGGTAAGCGGTAATTTGGGTAATAAAACTGGTGAGCCAACTGGGTAAAAACAGAAAGGATAACAGAACCAATCCCCCCAAAACGGCCGTAAAACTCCCCACAAACCGCCACCGCCGTTGCCCCACTCCCCAAAGCAACAACGCTGGAATTAACAAAAAGCTCATCTGAGGTTTTACCGTTGTCAATGCCAGCAATACACCAGCGCCAAAATCCCGTCCTTGTCGCAAAGCCAGCAAACAGCCTGCTATCCACAAAAACACAAGCCCTGCAAACTGCCCCAGCAACACTGTGCGCGCACTGTGATAAAATAAAATTCCCCACAAAAACGTAATCGCCAACAGCCAGGGTTTCATTCGCCATTCAATCAATTGCAACGTTAAAAACAAGCCCCCAGCTAATCCAAAAATCAAAGCCGCCATCCAGATAGCCTGTACCCAATCATAGGGCAACCATACGAACGGAATAAGCAAAAATATTGTGTAAAACGGATACACAAAGAGAAACTGGTCTTCGTCTGGGCGGGAAGGCCGTCCCTGAATACCGTATTGGATTGCTTCTGTGGCGGTATCTGAATAAGGGTCAATACCTTCTGTAATGAACAATTGTGCCCCTTTCCAGCGCGGGAAAAAGTCGTTTGCCCCCAAAAAGCGGCTGGTAAAGACTGAATGCAAAAGGATTACAGTGCTCACAAATGCAATTCCCAAGATGAGAAACATGCCAAATCGTTGCCTGATTTTATGGTTCATGCTCTGCCTCTGCCTGGTATTGTGTCAGATGAATGCCGGTAAATGTTTTTTCTGTAATAATGGTGTAGCGTGTGTCGAGCCATTGTTTGTACACATCTTTTTGGGCGATGTTGGCAATGGTTTGGTTGCGTGCCTGGGGAAATCCGTGTGGGTTGGTGTTGTCTTGTGAGCGCACCAGCCAGAACTGGTTGGTCGTACGGGTGAGTTGGTGCATCAGGTGGGGCATTTCGTTTTGCATGAAGGCGTCTCGTTTGTCTGCTTCCAGTAGAATTGGCAGTATTTCAGTTTGGGTTTGAAGACGGCCGTTTCCATATACCTTTAGAGGCAACACCTGACCAGCATCTAGCAAGATCATATCTTCAGGTTCGGCCGTTTCTGAAAGCCACCCCATTGCCGTCCGCCAATCCTCTCGCATATATGCCTCATGTGTGTACATATTGGCCAATGCCAACGAGGCTGGCAGCAGCATACTCGCCATACCCGCCCAAACCAACAGCGGCCATTTGTGAGCCAACAGTTCCCAGCCCCATGCTACTAGCAACAATAATGCCGGCAAACTGACAATGAGATATCGATCCATATAAATGGATCGTTTTTGTGGCAGGGGCAGATCGAGCGAAATGAGCCAGGTGAGCATCAGGGGGGCAATAAGCCAAACCAGCAAAAAATGTGTCACCAGCGTATTATCGGAAAGAACGGTCAGGTTACGGCCGTTTCCTCCATAACGCCACACAACCATCCCCACACCCAGCATCCCTGCCACCAATGCCACATAAGGCCACCCCTGCGCCGGGTCAATCGTTGGACCAGCCGTAAAAGCCAGCAATGTGAACAACGGCTCATACCAATGTGCTGGCGCAATCCAGCTAATAGACGCCTCCCGATACCCGCCTATACGCAACGTAAGCGCCACCCACCCGGCAAACAACACTCCCGGCACAATTACGGCCAACAACCAGCGCCGAAATGCATCAGGAAAACGCCGATAATACACAGACAAAAAGATATAATGTGCCAGCAAAACAAACAGGGAGAAATAATGTATATAGACGCAAACGGCCATCGCCAGCGAATACCCTGCCCAAGCCCGCCAATTAGCAGAACGCAATGCTTGCCAAAAAAGAAGATTGACCAGCAATGGCGCCAACGCCAGCAGGGAATACATCCGTGTTTCCTGAGAAAACCAAATATGGAATGGAGAAACCGCCAGTAAACCGGCCGTTAATAACGCCACGTTTCGGCCGATCAGGCGTTGCCCCAGCCTGTACACTAACGGCACAGCCAAAAAACCGGCAAGCACCGAAAAATACCGCAAGCCAAATGTATTGAGCCCCAACCATGAAACCCAGCCCCGCAATGCGACAAAATAAAGGGGCATGTGTACTCGGTCGGCCAGTAACGCACTGAACATTTCTGATGGTGGCATTTGCAGCAATGCTACCGTCCACATTTCATCCCACCAAAGGCTTTGGCCTGTAAGGTGGTAGATGCGCAAGGCAAAACTAATCCATAAAATAATCAGTAAAATTCGATAATGTCTTTTCTGTCTGTTCATTTCACTTCAAATAAAATATAGGCATCCTGCCATCTTCTGATTTCTTGCAAGTGACTGGTCTGTAATTCGGCCAAGATCGCCAGGTCTTGGGAACGTATTGGGTCAAAACCAGCCTCTACAATAAAGTCTAGTCCTTCCTGATGGAGTAATACATGGGTAATGCCTTCTGCTCGCCACTGGTTGGCTATTTCGTCGGCTGTCGCGGCTTCGTGTTGGGTCAGGTGTAGCCAGCGGTCAAGGAGTGCATCGGGCAGGCAGGTTACCTGGCAGGCATAGCTACGTGGCTCCCAGAGGAAAATGATTTTGCTGTCGTCAGGTAGCTGGTTTATGTCGTCCATGACTTGTTGGTAGATGCCCAGTTGGCGAGTAAGAAAACGGCCGTTTTCCTCCAACCCAATTATCACCGGCAAAGGATTCGTCAGGACAAATTCGTTCACCTGTGTAAACAGCATCAACCCCAATGTGAGTGTGACAAGAACCTGCACCAGCCAATCCACAGCCAACTCTGGCCGCCGCAAATGACGTATGCGACTGATTGCCCCGCCTCCCAAAACGGCCGTAATACCAAATACCGGCAACAGCAATCGTGTTTGTAACAGCAACGCCGAACGCGCCAGCCCCATCAACCAAAGCGCATAATTCACACCAAAAAACCAGAGGAGATGACCTGTGATTGCTTTCTCCTCACGCCGCAAAAACGGCCAGGCGACAGGTAACAAAAACACGCCACCCAAAATGAATGGCCCAATCGTGGCATCATAATATTCCGTGCCGGTAGTGCCCAAAATGGTGGCCTCCAAAGGTGCAGTCAGCAGTCGCCAGGGAGCAGTTGCCCACAAGCCAGTTCCGGGACGATCGTACCACCATTGACGCCATGCATCCCAAAAACGGCCGTTTGTCAGCAAAAACGGATAAACCGGATTCCCCGTCGTCAGCCAATTTTCCAACAACCAGGGCAGCACCAATCCTGTCGTCACCACAGCCAATATCATCACCCGCCGCCCCAGCAATAACCAACCATCCCGTCTTGACACCCAACCCACACTTACCGCCAACGCCACAGGTACAGCCACAGCAGTGTACTTGACGCCAGCACTCATCCCCCCAAACACCCCCATCAATATCAGCCAGCTCAACCCGGCATCACGATTCTCTCGCCAACGGACAAAAGCATAAAAAGCAGCCGTCATATAAAACAAAAGCGTAATATCTACATACGCATCTCCCATTAACCCTAACAAAAGTGGGACAGAAAGATAAAAAATGGCGGAAAACCAGGCGGCTGTTTTGCCAAATAACCGACGTGCCATCACCACAGTCAGTGCCAGACCCATTATGCCGTATCCAAAATGGAATAGTGGGGCAGTTCCATCGCCAACCAATGCCATCCCCAACAAAAATTGCATCTCACCCAACTGGGGAAACCCAAGATAAGGCAAATCAATGGCATGCGTGATACGACCCGCTTCCAAAAAAAGTCGTGGCCCGGTAAGGTGATAGACCAGTGCATCCCATGCTGTTTCGGGAACAAGTGCCAGTATAAATGCTATTGCCAGATTGATGATGATGTAAATTAGCCAAACGCGCTGAAAACCATCTTGGGGACGTGGCCAGGTAATGGCCAGCCAATCAGCCAGAGCTTGCCGCCAATAGTTGCGCCACAGAAATGCCAGCAGGAGCAGGAGTAACCAGAGGAAAAACGGCCGTATGCCTCCCATCAGTCCCAACACCAGCACACCCAACGACATACTCCCCAGCCCCACACCGGCAGCCAATACCAGCCGCACCACCGGTTCCTCCTCTTGTAGCCAGCTCTCCACCAACCAATAACCAGCCCCCGCACCGACAAGACTGATACCCAGCCAACCCAATATGCTAATAAACGTGCGCCCCAAACCGACCAGTTGTGTTGTATCAAACGGCTTATGTGCCCAAAAGTAACCCGCCATCAGGACAAACAACCAGAAAATGAGAAAAACGGCCGTTCCCAGCCACTTCACACGCAATCCTTGTTCATCCAATCCGTTCTTTTCCGTCATCAAGTCCGCCTCTCCCGTATATTTATCGGTAATCAACAGGCTATTTTGCGTATGGGCACTAACCGCAAAAGCGTATAACAATCACTGGCAAATGTCCATTGGCAGATAGTACCAACACCAGTTTCACGCTTTTTATACACCCAAATTCACCCTTTTTATACTCTTCTCCTTTCACAAGACTGGTAAGATGAACACTGCCTGCCAACACCATAAACAACACATACGACACCAAAAGGAATCATAACGGAGTACAACCATGCGACACAAGCGTGTTACGCTGATACTTTTGAGTCTTATCTTCTTGGGAGCTATTTGGCCAGAAATTTCTGTTGCCAGTAATCATTCACCCCAGGCTATCATCACCGAACTCACTTACGCTGGCAATACATTCCCACAAACGGAAAATACCGGCATATTAATAACCGATGCTGGCCTGACACTGGCCGATAATGTCAACACGGCCGTTTACCTCTCCCCCATCCTCACCGCCCCGGCCACCTTCAATGTCGTCATTCCCCAATGGATTGCTGACATTCCGGATGGAACCAGTATGGGCATCATGCTCCGTACAGCCAAAACACCCGAAAACTGGAGTGAATGGTTTGAAATTGAAGCCCAACCAGACTGGATGTTGCCCGGCGAGCCAGATACTGTCGGCGCAATGATCGCCGTTCCCGCCGCCGACGTAACCCACCAATACATACAGGTAATGATCAGCTTCGGCCGTTACACCGACATGCCCGCTCCTGTCCTGCAACAACTCCGCCTCACATTCATAGACGCCACCGCTGGCCCCACAGAAGAAGAGCTGTTGGCCCAACAACAGGCATTAGATGCGACCAATCCTGCCGCAGAAACAGAAACTGCCTATCCTCGCCCCACTGTCATCAGCCGTCAGGTGTGGTGCATCTACGACGACTGTAACTACACCACTGGCCTTGAATACGAACCTGTCACTCACATGATTATTCACCATACCGTTTCCAGTAACGACAGTAGCGACTGGGCAGCCGTCGTTCGGGCCATCTGGAACTTCCATACCTACACACGTGGTTGGGGTGACATCGGCTATAACTACCTTGTTGACTTAAACGGCGTCATTTACGAAGGACACAACAGTGAAGATTATCTGAATTTAGATGTCGTGGGCACCCATGCCGCCATCGCCAATGCAGGCGGAATGGGGGTAGCTCTCATTGGCACATTTACCACCCCAGAAGAGTATTCCGTTTCGGGCACACCCTCACAAGCAATGCTAGACGCAACGGCCGATTTGTTGGCCTGGAAAGCATCCCAGCGCAACATTGATGTGTACGATGCAGCCCGTATGGTCAACACAAGCTGGGGGCTCCCCCAACTTATGGGACATCGGGATGTGTATGGCGGAACGGCCACGCTATGCCCCGGTGGTAATGCGTACAATCTCTTGCCCTGGTTGCGAGATGCCGTCGCCAGCAGGTTGAATTATGTATCGCCATATATCTATGTGGATGAGTTGAGCGGCAACTTTACCAAAAGTAATAGCACCTGGCATGAAGGCCCGCGCGGGTGTGGTAATAATGGACATTCGTATTACACATGGTCTACTACTGATCCGGCACAAAGCACAAACTGGGGGGAATGGCGACCGAATGTCCCGGAAAACGGCCGTTATCTCATTGAAGTCTATGCCCCCTACTGCGACACCGGCGCACCAGAAACAGATGGCGCAACCTACGAAATTCAACACGCCAACGGCACAAGTACCGTCGTTGTCAGCCATAACAACAACGTAGGATTATGGATGCCATTAGGTGAGTTTGATTTACAAGCCGGACAAAACACCGTCATTCGCCTCACAGACCTGACAGCTACTGATTCCGGGCGTGGTGTCTGGTTCGATGCCGTACGCCTGAAAATGGTCCCCCCACAAGCAACAAACAGTCTGCCAACAACAAATGCCTGGGTCAATGACTTAAATGTCTCTTTTTCCTGGAATATCTTGAATCCATCTGGTGTACAGACGACCACATTGCAAGTAGCCACCGATGCGGCGTTCACCAACCCGGTATGGACAACTTCATGGGGAACGGCCGTTACCAATACCACCCACACCTTCACCCAAGAATACCCCGACCTATATTGGCGCGTCATCCTCACCCCCACCCTCGGCAACACCGTCAGCTCACCAACCACCCGCTTTGGCCTGGACACAACACCCCCCACAACTACCATCACATCACTCCAACACAAACTAGCCAACAACACCTACGAACTCACCTGGCAAGGAAGCGATGCCCTCTCCGGCCTGGCCAGCTACTCAATAGAATACCGCCCAGACAACGACATCAACTGGACACCCTGGTTAACAGATACCACAGCAACCAGCGCCATCTTCACCCCACCAGATCCCAAACAAACTTACTGGTTCCGCGTACAAGGAAAAGACATAGCCGGCAATATTGAACCCAGCCATGCAGGAAATGGCGACATCAACACCACACAGGCAACGCCAGTCTTCAATCCAGCAGTCACTGGAAATACCCCCAAACCAGGTTGGCTTTCATCCCCCACAGTTACCTTTCGTTGGACAATAACAGATGTAACGGCCGTCTTTACCAGCACCCTCCAGATAGCTACCGACCCTTCCTTCAGCACCCCCATCCTCACGCAAACAATCCCCGCTCCCCAACTCACCTACACCCACACCTTTACCCAGGAATACACCACCCTATACTGGCAAACAACCATAACCATGGAACCACCCACCCCCGGCCTAACCGATACCATCAAAACAACCATACTCAGCTTCGGCCTCGACTACACCCCGCCAGATGCCAACATCAGCACAATCTACACCCTCGCCACCGATTCCTATCTCATCCAATGGCAAGGCAGCGACAACACCTCCGGCATAGCCACATACACCATCGAATATCGGGCTGTTGGTGAAACCACCTGGACCCCCTTACTCACCAATACCACCATCACCCACACCCAATTCACCGCCCCCACACCCGGCCAAACCTACGAATTTCGGGCTTACGCCACCGATGCAGCCGGAAACCAGGAAACACCACCCAACACGGCCGATCTCAACACAAATCAGGCAATTCCTCTGCCTCATGCTATAATGCTACCCGTCATCATACGGTAAGCATCAGCTACAAACGGCCAGCCATGCCGGTTTCTGGTCGTTGGAGGAGGACGGAAATGGCGGAAATCGAACACGTAGATATCCTGATTGTCGGCACAGGACCATCCGGCACATCCACAGCCCTGCACCTCGTCAAACAAAACCCTGCATGGGCCAAACGTATCATCATGGTAGACAAAGCCGTACACCCCCGCGAAAAACTGTGTGGCGGCGGTGTCACCCATCTCGGCCAAAACATTCTCGCCCGCCTGGGACTCCCTTTTGAGCCACAAAACTTCGAAGTACGTGAAGTACGCCTGGTGTACCGAGACAAAAGCTACTCATTCTATGGCAACCCCGTATTCCGGGTAGTAAGACGAGATGAATTCGACCACTGGCTGGTAAAAACGGCCGAATCCCTCGGCGTCCGTATCCGACAAGGCGAAGCCGTCAAGCAAGTCACCCCCCACCCTGACTACATCGAAGTCACCACCGACAAAGCCACCTTCCACGCCAAAGTCCTTGTCGCTGCCGATGGCTCCCGCAGCTTTATACGCCGTGCCCTCAAATGGGACGATGGCCCCGAACCCGCTCCGCGCGTCGCCCGCCTGTTAGAAGTACTCACCCCCGAAGACGCCCATACCCAACCCGAATTCAAAAACGGTGTAGCCATCTTTGATTTTTCACGCATGACCGACGGCCTGCAAGGTTACTATTGGGACTTTCCCAGCTATGTCAAAGGCCAGCCACACATGAACCGTGGCGTCTTTGACAGCCGTGCCGTCCCCAGCCGCCCCAAAGCCCCCCTAAAAGAAATTTTGCGCGATGCTCTGCGTCAACGTCAGCGCCGCCTGGAAGATTATCAGCTAAAAGGACACCCTATCCACTGGTGGAGTTCAAAAGCTCGCTTTGCCATGCCGCGTGTACTGCTGGTGGGAGATGCGGCTGGTGTGGACCCATTATTTGGCGAAGGTATTTCCTTCGCATTGGGATATGGTGAAGTGGCTGCCGCAGCCATTGCTGATGCGTTTGCGCGTCAAGACTTTAGCTTTGCCACTTATAAAGCGCGGCTACGCAAACACCCCTTATTTTTTCAGTTACGTATTCGTACACGTCTGGCCCGTTTTGCCTACCTGTTGCAATACCCCTGGCTGGTGCGCTTGGGGTGGCAAGTGGCGCGCTGGGTTATCCGCTTTACCCGATGGCGCAACCCTGAATATGTGCCCGCAGAATCTCCCCGCCTGTTGTTGACTGATTTGGTCCAAACCAGCGGCGATTAACTCCTGTTTTTTCAGGCTAAACAGGCCATCCGGTTTTTCCAGATGGCCTGTTGTTGGTTTGGGCTCAAGAAATTTATGTGGTTGTTTCTGGTTCTTGTTTGGGAGAGCCGTATAACCACCAATATGTATCTTCTGGATAGGCAGGTTTCCATACAGATTCCCAGACAAAGCTGCCCGGCTGCCAGCGACCTTTCAGGTTTTTGTCCAGGGTTGCCAGTTCTTCGATGACTTTTTTGTCCAGCCGGTATGGTGGTTGTTGGAGTTTGTTGATCATGGCTTGCAGGACAACACGGGTATCTACCACACGGGCGTAATATTCGCGCCCATGTCGGCTAAATACGCCGAGGTAGGCAATCCATTCGCTAAGGCGGGCTCGGATTTCGGTGTAGGTGCGTTGTTCGAAACGAACAACTTGTTCAGAAAGAAGGCGTTTGAGTTTGTTTACGGCCGTATCCAGCCGTACCTGTTCTTCGGGATGAAATTGAGATTTCAAGGCCAAAAGCCGATGTTGTCGCATCAAACATCCGCCAATCGTTAGTTTGGGCAAACCGGGTGGAACTAATGTCCAATGTGTGGCTTCGCTGGCCAGGTAAAGGTCCATTTCGTTTACCATGGCTTCATAGGTCATGAGGTCTCTGAGCAAAATTTCTTGCGCGTTTTGCATGGCACACTTCCTTTTTGTTTTGCCGGTCGTTTTGTACCACCGACAACACCATCAAACGGCCGTAACGCCTCCCCTGCCTGACATTTATAGTATAAACGATTTGCCCACCAAACGGAATGGATGGCGTAATTATTGACCAGAACGAGGACGGCCGTATAGCCACCAATATTTGGCAGCCGGATATGCCGATTCCCATTCTGCTGGCCAGACAAATGTGCCTTTTTGCCAACGTGATTTCAGGCTTTTATCCAGCATGGTTACACGCTCAGGCACAGTTGGCTCCAGACGATATGGTGGCATTTGCAACTGGTCTATAATGGCCTCAATCATAGCGCGTGCTTCAACTGCTACCGGGTAATTACTATGTGCAGATTCCCCTTGTGCCAGATCTTTCAGATATTCGCTCCATTGGCGGATGCGCGCATCTAGCTCATGGTGGGCTTTTTGTTCCAAACGGACTATTTTTTCAGTAACCGCCTGGTTAAATTGCATAACGGCCGTATCCAACCGGCCTATTTCTTCTGGTTCCAGTAAATGCCGCAAAGCCAACAACCGATGTTGTCGCATCAGATACCCCCCCAACGTCAACATCGGCATACCACCTTTCATCATCCGCCAAAAAAGTACATCACTCACCAAATAGCTATCCATTTCACTGGCCATTGCTTCCAGTATAGCCAGATCAGATTTCAATTTTTTAATACCATCCTGCATATTTGCCTCCAGATGTTTCCAAAACGGCCGTCATGCCGCCTGAATTTAACACTCATTAAATTTACCCGCCATATTTTTCAGGCAAGGGTATAATAACAACAGAAACCTTTTGAGCAACCAACAAGCGCAAATGCGCAAAGGATAAAAATCATGAGTTCTATCCGACGAGCCACAATCCTCAAGCTGGCATCTGCCGCTTATGAAATGGATCTGGATGTCATGAACGGCATTGTGCGTCAGGATGAAAACGGCCGTTGGTATGTCGGCAACCACGATTTAACCGCCTGGCTAGAAAACCACCTTGGCGAAGAAATGGTGTTGGTTTCCGGCTCACTGGCCGATGAACGAGAAGTCCCCACAAGAACCTGTCGTACCTGCGGCCGCGACTATACCGATTTAGAATGCCCTTATTGTCGGGCAAATCGAATTCGATTAAGAGGCCACGCCTGAAGGAATTTCTATGAAGCGATTATTGCTGCCCATTCTTGTTATCCTGCTCACAGTTCTCACAGTTCAGGCACAAGAACCTGCCACACATCTGGAAACATTAAATATCGACCTTTGGCCAGATTTTGACCAACCCTCAGTTCTCATATTGCTCACAGGTCAGCTTTCTGCCAATGTGTCATTACCAGCTCAGGTCACGCTTCCGTTGCCCCCAGAAGCAACACTAAATGTTGTGGCTCGTATTACGTCCACCGGCAATATGATTGATGACCTGGTCTATGAAACAACGGCCGATTCTGTCACATTTACCCTGCCCGACCGGCAATTTCGGGTAGAGTACTATGTGCCTTACCAGGCACAAGAACTCAATCGCAATTTCTCATTCACCTGGCTGGCCAACCTGACAGTTAACCGACTGCGCGTTACCGTACAACAACCAGCAACGGCCGCTTCCCTGACCATAACCCCCGCGCCCATGCGCCAGGTCTCCAATACACCCGATGGCCTCACCTACCACCTCCTGCCCGAATTAAGCGTCCCTGCTGGAGAACCCTATCAGGTACAATTGGCATACACCCTTACCGCTCCTGTGCTTACCATTAATGCGGACAGCACAAACCAAACAACAGAAACGGCCGTTTCCACCCCCACCACCACAACCAACACCCGCTCCACCTTCAATATCCCCACCATCCTCGTCACCACCGGCCTGTTCCTCATCGTCATCGCTCTCATCTGGGGATACAACAGCCGCCGCCAGACACCCCGCCCCAAAACCAAACCAGCCCCAAAGCGACAAGCCCGTTATTGCCACCAATGCGGCCACAAGCTCCGCCCCAACGACAAATTCTGCCGCGAATGCGGAACGGCCGTTCGTTAGACACCCTCCCTTCCCCCTGCCACACCAGCCCCCCATAACCAACAACACTCCCTACGATTCCCCCACGCTGCCACAAGTCCTATGGACAAAGCCCCCCCTCTTCAGGTAAACTATATTGTTCAGTTAGACAATCATCTAATTTTACTTTTGTGCCAGAAAGTAAAAGGAGAAATTATGATTGGTACAAAAAACACAAAAACAAACCAAAACCAACAACCAGCCATCTACCGCCGCCTCCTAAGCTACCTCCGCCCCTACTGGAAACAAGTCCTACTCGCCTACGGCGCCATGATAGCCAGCGTGCTGCTAAACCTGTTCATCCCCCAAATCATCAAACAAGCCATAGACGTTGGACTTGCCGCCGGGCGTGCATCCGCTTTATTCGTTTCCGGAGGCATCATCCTGGCCATTGCCCTCATACGAGGCATTGCCGGATTCGGTCAACGATTCTACGGCGAATGGCTTACTCATCGCGTCGCCTATGACCTGCGCAACGCCTACTACCGCAGTGTCCAAAGTCTCCCATTCGCCTTCCATGATCGCACCCACACTGGCGACCTGATGAGCCGTGCCACCAGCGACATCTCTGAAACCGAGCGATTCGTCGGCATTGGCCTCATGGACCTGCTTTCCACATTCCTGCTATTACTGGGTGTATTAGGCGCCATGTTATTCGAATCCATCCCATTAGCTCTGCTTGCGCTCCTTCCCATGCCCGTGTTGCTCATCGCCACACTCCGCTTTGGCAACACCGTTCGCCCCATGTTCAAAAGCATCCAGGAACAAATTGGGCTGCTTTCCACCACCATGCAAGAAAGTCTGACCGGTATCCGGGTAGTCAAAGCATTTGCCCGCGAACCATATGAGCTACAAAAATTCGATGAAGCCAACGACGAATGGTTCCGTCGCCGCTACAATTTAATTCAAACCTGGGCGAATAACTGGCCATTCTTCACCTTTCTGGTGGCCAGCAGCATCTTTTTATTGCTCTGGTTTGGCGGGCCACGCGCTCTGAGTGGCGAAATTACTGTTGGTTCTCTGTTTGCCCTTATTTCTTATGTGCTGATGCTTAGTCAGCCAGTGCAACGATTGGGGTTTCTGGTAAATCTGGCTGCTACGGCCGGGGCCAGTGCATCTCGGGTATTTGAAATTATGGATACTCCCAATGAAGTGGCCGACCGTCCAGATGCGATAGAGTTACGGAATCCAAAGGGAGAAGTGATTTTTGAGCATGTTGGTTTTGCCTACCGTGAGGGAGTGCCCATTCTGAAAGATGTGAGTTTTCGGGCAGAGCCGGGACAAAAAATTGCCCTTATTGGGCCAACTGGCTCTGGTAAATCTACGATTACCAACTTGATTCCCCGTTTTTATGAGGCAACAGAGGGGCGTGTATTGGTTGATGGGGTTGATGTGCGCCAAATTCGGCTTCCCAGCTTGCGCCGTCATATTGGTATTGTGTTGCAAGATCCGTTTTTGTTTAGCCAAACGATTGCGGAAAACATTGCCTACGGCCGTCCTGATGCCAGCCGGGAGGAAATTGTTGCCGCCGCCAAGGCCGCCCACGCCCATGAGTTTATTATGAGTTTTCCAGAAGGGTATGAGACGCGCGTGGGTGAACGGGGGGTGACGCTCAGTGGTGGTCAAAAGCAGCGAATTGCCATTGCCCGAGCCCTGTTGACAAATCCGCGCATCCTGATTTTAGATGATTCGACCAGTAGTGTGGATACGGAAACGGAACACCTGATTCAGCAGGCGCTGGCTGTGCTGATGGAGGGGCGAACGACGTTTATTATTGCCCAACGCTTACTGACGCTGAAGGGGGCAGATTGTATCCTGGTGCTGGATAAAGGGCAGATTGTAGAACGGGGTACGCATGAGGAGTTGTTGGCGTTGAATGGTCTTTATCGCCAGATTTATGATTTGCAGTTGAAGGATCAGGAAGAGTTTGTGGCTTTGCAAACCAGGATGAATCGTGAGGCACGAAGCGCCTGAAGAGGAGTTTTGGGGTTATGAGTGAAAAGAATACGAAAAAAGGAACTGTTTTGGAAAAGAGAGCGTTTGTGGCGGGAAACGGCCGTTCCCGGCTAGATCGTCTCTTTGGTTTTGCTGAAATGAGCGAAGAGGAACTGGAGCGGGAACAGCGCATCAAAGACCTGCTACCAGACGAAGACGAACTACTAGGCAAGGCATACGACGGCCGTCTTGTGCGCCGCCTCCTCCAATATCTCAGACCATACCACCGCAAACTAATTGCTGCCATCATCCTCATGGTCACCAGCTCTCTGCTGAGCGTAGCACAACCCCTCATCATCGGCCGTGCCATCGACGACGGAATTCGGGGCGGTTCTCTAACCACCTTGCGGTTTTGGACTATCGCCTTCATCCTTGCTGCCGTTGGTGAATGGATTAGCAACCGTTCGCGCATTTCCCTAATGGCCTATGTGGGCACAAAAGTCGTTGCCGATTTTCGCAGCCACCTCTTTCGCCACCTGCACACCCTCACCCTCAACTTCTACAACAATTACAGCATCGGCCGTCTAATGAGCCGCCTCATCAGTGATGTCGGTGTGCTTCAGGACTTCATCACCTGGTCTATTACTGGCCTCTTCCGCTCATTCTTCACCCTCACCGGTATCATCATCGCCATGCTCATCCTCAACTGGCGATTGGCATTGGTTGCCTTTGCCGTTTTGCCGCTCATGATTATCCTGACCAACTACTGGCGGGTACGGGTACGCGCAGCTTACCGAGCGACCCGACAACGGCTTTCTCTCATCAACGGCTACCTGAACGAAAGCATCTCCGGCATTCGGGTCACCAAAAGCTTTACTCGCGAAGAAATGAATGCGCGCCAATTTGATGACCTGAACCGTTCATTTTTCAATGCCAATGTGAATGCCACCCGCCTGGCTGCTGTCTTTTTCCCTGGGGTAGATTTTATGGGGTCACTGGCAACGGCACTGGTGGTTGGCGTTGGTGGCTGGTTGGTGTTGGGTAACGCCCTGACTACGGGTACATTGATTGCCTTTGTTTTGTATGTAAATCGGTTTTTTGAGCCGATTCGGGAACTGGCACAACGGTATAATGTGTTTCAGGCAACGATGGCTGCCAGTGAACGGGTTTTTAACTTGCTGGATACGAAGCCAGATATTACTGATGCCCCGGATGCAATTCAGTTGCCTCCCATTAAAGGGCATGTGGTATTTGAAGATGTCAGTTTTGCCTACAAGGATGGAGAGCCTGTGTTGCGGAATATTTATCTCACGGCCGAACCGGGACAAACGATTGCTTTGGTGGGGGAAACAGGGGCAGGTAAAAGTACTATCATCCGTTTGCTGGCTCGCTTTTTTGATGTGACAAACGGCCGTATTACCATTGACGGGTATGATATTCGTCAGGTTACTCGCGCCAGCCTGCGCTCCCAATTGGGTGTTGTGTTACAAGACACCTTTTTATTCACCGGCACCATCGCAGACAACATTCGATACGGCCGTTTAGATGCCACCGACGAAGAAATCATAGCCGCCGCCAAAGCCGTAGGCGCACATGAATTCATCAGCAAATTACCCGAAGGATATGAGACAGAAGTCGGAGAAAACGGCGTCAATCTGAGTGTCGGACAACGACAAATCATCTCTTTTGCCCGGGCATTACTGGCTAATCCGCGCATCCTGATTTTAGACGAGGCCACCAGCAGTGTGGACACAACAACCGAAAAACAAATTCAGAAGGCACTGGCCCGGTTGCTAGACGGCCGAACCAGTTTTGTGATCGCCCATCGTCTGAGCACCATTGTCAATGCCGACCAAATCGTCGTACTGGATAACGGCCGTATTGTAGAACAAGGCACACACGAAGAACTACTCGCACGCAAAGGCCGCTACTATCACCTTTACACGATGCAATGGGCACAAGAAGGCACCCAATTCAGCAAAAACTAATACACCAACACCCCAAACAAAAAAGCCGGTCAGCAGTCAGCCCACAAGCCTTCCGTTGACCGGCTTTTCTTTTCATATTACCAGTTCATCTACAACGCAATCGGTTTGGAAAGAATCTCCACCAGCAAACGAACACTATTTTCCACATCATTCCCATCCACCATCTCACTTTGTGAGTGGACATACCGACAAGGAATCGAAATACAACCAGCCGCACACCCGGCATTGGCAATCTGCATTGGGCGGGCATCCGTAGTCCCCCCCTCCAAAACTTCCATCTGGTACGGAATACCGGCTTCTTCTGCGCGTTGCCGCATCAACTTCACCAGACCAGCATGGGCAATCATTCCCGTATCTTTAACTTTGATAGCCGTCCCCTTGCCCAAACTGACAGCCATTGGACGGGCTTCTGGCGTATCGCCTGTCAGTGTCACATCCAAAGCAATACCTACATCCGGATTCAACGCATTAGCGGCCGTTTGTGCCCCACGCGTACCCACTTCTTCTTGCACACTAAAAACAAAATACACATCATGGGGAGTCTCCTTAAGCCGCTTCAAAGCTTCTATGGCAACCACACACCCAATGCGATCATCCATGCTTTTGGCAACCAACCGGGAACCCAACACAGCAAATTCCCGCCAGAACCCGGCCGCATCCCCTACTTTCACCGGACAATCTTCCGAACTGGTAGCACCGACATCTATAAAATGTTTGTCCAGTGAATTTACCTTGTTCCGATCAGCCAGCGGCTCTGTAGAAATAATGCCGATAGTGCCATCTGCAAATCGCACCCGATTACCATGCAAAGTGCGGGGATATACACCACCAATATTGGTAAAGCGTACATACCCTTCTTTGGTGATATGAGTGACCATGACGCCAATTTCGTCCATATGGGCGGCAATCATCACTTTGAGGCCAGACCCATCTCCCTTTTTGTGAACAATCAGGTTTCCCAGGGCGTCCACTTTGATTTCATCGGCGTATGGGGCTACTTCTGGCTGAATTAAATCACGTACCTGGTCTTCAAATCCGGCTGGACCGTAGGCTTCGGTTAGTTTTTTTATGAGTTCGTTCATGTTCTTCCTCTCATTTTCAGTTGGCTGGTATCAGTTTAGATTCCGCCGCACGATGTCGGGGGAAAGTGTTCGTAAAACAGCGTCGGTCAATTTGACGACGTTGGCGTAGTCTTCCAAATTAATCATCATCACGGGTGTATGGGCATGACGACCAGGGACAGCAATGGTAGCGGCGGGGATACCGGTATGAGTACGCTGAATAACGGCCGTATTTGTGCCGCCACCCCCTGGCCGCCGAATCTGATAAGGAATTCCTCGTTCAGCCGCCGTGCGGGTAATATGCGCTACCAGTCGCGGGTCCTGAATCGTCACAGCATCCATCACATAAATAGATGGTCCCTGACCAAGTGCCACATTGGGGCTTACATCTTCTTTCGTGGGCAAATCATAGGCCGGTGTACACTCCAATACCAGCGCGACATCAGGCTGGACACTATAAGCCGCTACTTGTGCGCCGCGCAAGCCTACTTCTTCCTGCACGGTAAACGCTGCATACAAATCAAAGGGATAGGGTTCGCCTCGCAAAAGCTCAATCAAGGCCGCACAACCAGCCCGATTATCAAATGCTTTGCCCAAAGCTGTATTCCCCATTTCCTGGTATGTTGTCACAAATGCAGCAAAATCTCCCGGCTTCACCTTGCCATTGGCTGCGCTTTTGTCCTTGGCGCCAATATCTATACGCATACTGTCAATTTTGACCACTCGTCGCCGCTCTGATGCAGAAAGCAGGTGAACAGGCTTGGCACCAATGACACCGGAAATTTTGTCGGCACCCACACGTACGACTTTGCCTAGCAAGGTGCGATCATTGAAACCACCGACTGGTTCGAATTTAAGTGTGCCATCACTGGCTATTTCGGTAATCATTAATCCGACTTCGTCCATGTGGGCATCTACCAAGACACGCAAGTCAGATGCCCCTGTGCCTTTTTTGAGGGCTATCAGGTTGCCCATGCTATCCACTCGCCATTCGTCCACATGGTCGGCAATGAGGTCTCGAATGAGTAAACGTATTTCTTTTTCGTTGCTGGAAACGCCATCAGCTTCGGTTAGTTGTTTGAGTAGTTCGTTCATTTTTCCTCCATCATGCCTGCGGCGAGGCTTTCCAGGAATTTGTCGTCGAGGCGGGTGATGAATTCGGCCAAGAGGCGGCCTGTGCGTTCTATGTCGGTGAGATCGGCCGTTTCAACCATCGTATGCATGTAACGCAAGGGAATTCCTACCAGACCAGTGGGAATGCCTTCACGGGCTATTTGCAACCCAAATGCGTCGGTACCGCTGTAACGGCTGTGTGTAGCGGTATGTACAGGTAATTCGATGGCATCTGCAGCTTCTTTAAGTGCTCGATACATGCCCGGATGTACATTTGGCCCCCAATCTATTGTTGGCCCGCCACCTAGTTCGAAGGCATTGGCATCATTAACACCGGGACCTTTGCCAAAGGTGACGTCAATAGCTACGGCTGCATCTGGTCGTTGGGAAAATGCGCTGGTATATGCACCCAACAGTCGGGTTTCTTCCTGGGCAGTAGCAACGGCTATGATATCCCAGGTGTGTGTACGTTGTGCCAGATAATGAAGACAGAGGGTAACGGCCGTTACCGACGCCCGATTATCCAGCGACTTGCCGGCAACTCTCTTACCCAGCAATTGATGCAACGGCTGCCGAAAACTAACAAAATCCCCAACAGAAACCAGTTTTTCCACTTCCTCTGCTGGCAACCCTACATCTACAACCAAATCTTCATAATCATACGGCTTATTCTGTTTTTCTTCTGGCAACATAGAAGGGGGCAGACAACCCAGCACACCAGGTAACTCCTGACGACCATGCACCACAACCTGTTGGGCATAAATCTGGCGAATGTCCACTCCCCCCACATTGGTTACCCGCAAAAAGCCATATCCATTATGAGAAACAATTTGCCGCACCATCAGGCCGATTTCATCCATGTGTGCAGCCAACAACAAGCGTTGTCGGGGTGCTTTCCCTTGCCCATTTCGCACAGCAATCAGGCTACCTACCCGATCAACTGTTACGCTATCCACATATGGCTGCCATAGCTCGGCAATGACATGTGCAATTCCGCCTTCATTTCCAGACGGACCAGGTGTTTCTGTTAGTTTTTTCAAAATCTCAAATGTGTCCATATCTTTCACTCTCTATTATTTCGTCAAAAGTCTAAGGTGTTGGTGTGTCTGTACTTGTCGGTACAGGTGTATTGGTGAGTGTTGGCGTTGGGGTATCAACTGGTGGGGGTGTTGGCGTTGGGGTATTGGTTGGCTGTACGGTGATGGGAATAAATGTTGGTGTAAATGTCGGGGTAGGCGGTAATGGGCTGGGAGTAGAAGATGGTGTACTGGTTGGCGGTGGTGTTGTTGGTATGGCTGTGGCTGTAGGTGGCAGGGTGGCCGTTGCTGTGAGTGTCGGTGTTAATGTGGCCGTGGGGGTAATGGTTCCGGTAGCTGTGGGAGTGGAGGTACTGGTGGGGGTAGGGGTGTTGGTGGGTATTTGTGTGGGCAGGCGTGTCGGGGTGAGGAATTGGGGAGGAGTAGGCAACAGGGTGGCAGTGGGCAGACCGGGAGTAATGGTGGGAACGGCCGTTATTGTACCCGGTATAACTTCCGGCAGTTCTGTCGGCGTGGGTGTAGGCGAAATAACGGCCGGTAATGTGGGTGCAACCGAACCATCACCTTCGGGAGCCAACACCAAAGCCACAATCCCCAAACAATAACATGGTAATGTCAACAAAATAATTCCTATCAGAATTGCATATGTCCGACGCCGATAATCCATGCAATCAACTCTTTATCAGGCAAACCACCAGTGCCATAGTCAAAGCACTATTTATTTACTGGAAACGTCTGTGATGATAGTAGACATTATGGCAAATGACAAATAGAACGGCCGTTTTCTCCATCTTTCTCCATCATACTCATTCCCCAATTGCGATGCCTATTTGGGCATGTTATAATCATCAAAACCTGAATGATTGTTACATAATCATCCTGTCAGGAGTTTGGCCATCAGCAAACGCTTTCACCTATTGCAGGAAGTATAAACAAGATGCCTCTGGAATTATGGGGAGCGACTGGCTCGTTTTACATTAGTTTGCCAAATCGCCCCCTGGGATACTTACTTCTGATAATTTATCTGGCATTGCTGGGGCTAATTGTTCACCGCCACCAGCAAGGATTTCGCTCTTTATCTCCCCAGCAATGGCGGTGGGTAGCTGCTTTGGCCATTGCCTCATTTCTTGCCAGTCAACTATTTCCCATTCACCTGAATTTCGACAATCAACTCCCCCCTCTATACACTGCCCGCAACCCGGTCACCGTATTGACACTATTTTCAGCTGCCCCATTTTTATTGGCTGGCGCAATCCTCAATCCAGCAGCTGCATTTCTTGTCGGTATGGCTGGCGGGCTGGGACAATCATTGGGGCAATCTCACCAAATCTTCGACATTTTTCACGTTGGCTTTGCGGCCGTGCTGGCAGCAATGTGGCTGGAGCAAAACTATCTCGGCCGTATCAACGAATGGTTACGGCATCCAGTAGTCAGCGGCGCCCTCAGCTCTCTGGCCATGATTGTCCCCATCGGCATAGAAACATTTGTTACCGCCAACGCCAATGCCAGCTATCTGGTCGCAATGGACCTGGCATTTTCCACAACCATTGCCAACATTTGGCCTTTGTTAATTGAAGGGACCTTTGGCGGGGGGCTCGTATGGGTTATTCTGCAAGGCATGCCCCATCTGCGACCACAACGGCCGCTTTTGCCCTCCCCAGTTCAACGCAGCCTACGTTCTCGCTTGCTGAACAATTTCACCATTTTTGCTGTATTACTCACTCTTTTGGTAAGCACCGTTGTATTTCGGCTGGCAGTAAACGTATCTACGCAACTGGTCATCAACCAAATGGCCCACAATGCCAAAACTGTCTCGGCCGAAATCCCAGATTTTCAAGCTCACTTGCAAAATCTCCTGACACAATATACACCCCCCTCCCAATTGCTCACAGACAACGAAACAGAAGTACAAACAACATTACGGCAATTGTTCCGGGTTAGCCCACTTTATCGGCGTGTGATGCTGGTGAATGACCAAATGGAAGTAGTCGCATTCTATCCACCAGATGTGCCGGAAGTACAATTGACTGATTTGGAACAAACGGCCGTTGCCGAAACCTTGACAACAGGCATCCTGGAAATCACCCCCGCCCAAACAGAAGAAGACGAATCCATTATCAGCTTTGCTGCCCCTCTACTCAATGAACAGGGAGAAGCAAAAGCTGTACTCGTAGGCCGGGTGCCAGAAATCTCTCTGGAGAATCTGATCACCGGTGTTCAGGGAACTGTGGGCGAAGGAACCGGCTTTATCGTGGACGAAAACGGCCGAATTATTGCCCACGCCAACCACGAACAACTCCTCAACTACTGGACACCGCCCGATTCTGCCACCAACTTCATCGAAACCGAAGAAACATCTCCCGGTTTTGCTTATCAGGGGCTACAGGGCACATCCAACGCCCGCGAACTAGTCTATTACATCACCGGCCCCGATCATCAATGGACAGTCGTTGTTACCGTCCCATACGAAGTTGTCCTTCGCCTGGCCTTAAACATAGGCGGCCCACTCATGATCATTATGCTGGTGGTCATCTCCCTGTTCTATATCAACCTGGCCTATTTAGGACACGACATCACAAAACCAATCACCGAACTGGTAGAAGCTTCACGCACCATCGCCGCTGGTGGTAACTGGACCCCACCCTCCGCTGACACAATACGGGACGATGAAGTAGGTCAGCTTCACAAAGCGTTTGCCCAAATGCAGCGCTCCATGAAACAACGCCTAAATGAATTATCCCTTCTGCTCAGCGTTAGCCACGACGTATCCAGCACCATCGATATTGGACAGGGTATGCCCACCATTCTGCGCGGTGCCTTAAGAGGCACAGGGGCATCTGGCGCCCGGGCTGTGGTCATCAATCCAGCTGGTGGACGGCCGTTAACCTTTGGCGAAGGCCCAGCCGCCCGCATCATGACCACCCTTGACCGCAACATTATGCTGGCACTACGCGATCTCAAAGAGCTAATGCTAGAAACACCAGAAGAAATCCGCTCTGTTTTGCAACTGGAAGCCAACATTGACCCGCCAATCCCAGCCCTGATTGCCCTGCCGCTTGTCTTCCATGACCGTTTTCAGGGTGTCCTTTGGCTTGGATATCGTCAGCCCCACAGTTTCGACCTGACAGAACGCAATCTGTTGCGAACTTTGGCCAGTCAGGCTGCTATTTTGGTAGAAAATGCCCGCCTGTTTGCTACGGCCGAAGGGGGAAGACGACGGCTGGCTGCTGTATTGGCCAGTACGACCGATGCTGTTATCGTCACCGACCAGACAGAACGGGTATTGCTGATTAATCGGGCAATGGAACGAATTTTCAATATCAAAGCCCAGGAAGTCATTAACCGGCATGTGGCTGATGTCATTGATTCCGAAATTTTGGTGAAGGCACTAACAGCAGGCGAAGAACACATGCGAAATCTGGAAATCCGCACGGAAGACGGCCGTATTTTCTACACCAACGCCTCCGCCATTATCAGCAACGACGGACAAGCTCTAGGCCGTGTCGCTGTCTTGCACGACATCACCCACTTCAAAGAAATTGACGAACTCAAGTCAGATTTCGTCCAAACCGTCTCTCACGACCTGCGCGGACCACTAACCTTTATGCGCGGCTACGCCACTATGATTCCTATGGTAGGCGAGCTAAACGACAAGCAAAAAGAGTACATGGACAAAATATTGAGTGGTATTGACCAAATGGCCAAGCTGGTTAATGATCTACTCGATTTGGGACGCATCGAAGCTGGTGTAGAACTACAATGTGTACCAGTAGATGTACACACCCTGCTTACGGATATTGCCGAAGAATATTGGCAACATGCCCACTTGAACGGCATCCAGATTGAAGTAAACGCCCCAGAAAATATCATTCTGGAAGGCGACAAGGCTTTAATCAAACAAGCCATCACAAACCTTGTTTCCAATGGCCTGAAATATGCCCCCAACAGCGGCCGTATGGTTTTGCAAGCTGAACAACGAAATGGGGAAGTCATTATCAGTGTTCAGGATAACGGGCCAGGTATCCCCAAAGAAGATCAGATGCGACTCTTTGAAAAATTCTACCGTGCCCGACAACGTGGCACAGAGAAAATCAAGGGGTCAGGTCTGGGGTTGGCTATTGTCAAGTCTATTGCTGAGCGACATGGGGGACGTGTATGGGTGCACAGCCAACAAGGTAAGGGAAGCACGTTTTATATTGCCTTACCTTTGCAACAAGCGAAAAACGGCCGACAAGGCTGATTGCTGATCAGACTCGATTAAGTTCGTCTAGCACTTGTTGCAGCTCTGGGGGGAGTTCTGCCTCAAATGTCATTTCCTGTTCATCTGAAGGCCGCCGGAAGGTAAGACGGGCTGCATGTAGAAAATGGCGTTTAAGCCGAATGCGTTGCTTGCGACGGCCGTATATCGCATCTCCCACAATAGGGTAGCCGATATATGCCAGATGCACTCGAATTTGATGAGTGCGTCCTGTTAATGGCATGCACGCCAGCAGGGTGAAATCATCATATGTCGTCACTGTTTCGTATTGGGTTTGTGCTGGCCGGGCTGTGAGGGAAGGGTTGGTAATTACGCTCATTTTCTTGCGCTGGCGTGGATCGCGGCCAATAGGGGCATCAATGAGAGCGGCTGGCGGTTGAACATGCCCTTCTACTAACGCCAGATATTGTTTTTTGACGGTACGTTCTTTGAATTGAGCTTGCAGGTAGGCCAATGCCTGATCATGTTTGGCTACCAGAATCAAGCCAGAGGTGTCTTTGTCTAGCCGGTGAACAATGCCGGGGCGACGTTCTCCCCCAATGCCGGGCAAGTCTGGGCAGTAGGCTAAGATGGCGTTTACCAGCGTGCTGTCTTCATGTCCGGGGGCAGGATGGACAACCATGCCTGCTGGTTTATTGATGAGGAGGATGTCTGCATCTTCGTACCGAATATCAAGTGGAATGGGTTGGGGTTTTAGTTCGGTGTCAGTGGTTTCAGGTAAGGTGGCAATGATTTGTTCTCCCCCTTCGAGGCGCAGGCTGGGACGAGCGGAACGGCCGTTTACCAGCACCATCCCTGCCTTGATCAATCGCTGCCATTGCATCCGTGAGATGTCGGGGCGTGCCGTAGCCAATGCCCGATCCAGGCGTTCTCCGGGTTGATTCAATTTCAGTTCAATATGCTGACCAGCCATCTTGCGTCTCAGTTTCGGCCGTTTCTACGCCCGTTTCTACGGCCTTCTCTTCTGGCAAATCCACTGTCTCCTGTCGGCTTTCCTGCCACATCAACCAGGCCAGCAAAATTGCCCCGGCTACGATTGCCGTATCGGCCACATTAAATACAGGCCAAAAACCAAAATCGAAAAAATCAGTCACATGCCCCAGCCGAATCCGATCAATGAGATTGCCTAATGCGCCGCCCAGTTGCAGCCCAAGAGCGACTCGCAGCCAACCCTGGCCGTAAGGCAAGGTGTAGTTGTAATAAAGAATAACCAGCGTTACCAATACCGCAACACCAGCAAAAATCAAACTGTTGCCAGAAAAGAGGCCAAAGGCCGCTCCGGTATTCGTAACATGGGTGATGCGAAAAAATAAGGCCAATGCCGGAAAAGGCGCCCAGCTATGATAAAGGGGCAATGTTGCTTCAACCAACAGCTTGGTCAGATGATCAATGGCAATAACAATAGCGGCCACAACCAGCATCAATAAGCGCTGGGTGAGCGTCGCTTGTTGTTCTTGATTATCGGCCTCTGAGGAAACGGCCGTCTCTTGCAAATTAACGTCTTTCATGCACACTCACTTCTTTAAGATTTTCCGCCCACAAGCGGTAGATTTTTCTGATTCATTGTACCAACGGCACATCAGAGGGCAAATCACGCTTTTGGGCCACAAGCACCGTAACCGCCGTCCGGGTAAATTTCACCACATGCTTTGACAATGTGAATCCGGCCTTCTGAAAAATGGGAACATACTGCTGCCAGACACCCAAATCTCCTTCTGCATCAATAGCAAATGCGCCGGCACGCTGGCCGGTTATTCGATACAACCATTCCAAAAAACGAACGATCAAACCAGAATGAATAAAATGGCCTTCGGGAACAATAACCAACCGCCCACCAGGACGCAGCACCCGGGAAACGGCCGTTATCGTCTCTGGTTCCACAATATACGGGGTAGGAAAAGTAGCCAACACGGTATCAAACATTTCATCAGCAAACGGCAATGCCTGTGCCCGCCCGCGCACCAACAAAAACGGCCGTTTTGCCCGCTGTAACCGCTGCCACGCCATACGCCCCATATACACCGACAAATCCAACCCCACCACCTCATACCCTTGCTGCACCAACGCCAGCAACACATGCCCCGGTCCATGCCCCAACTCCAACACCCGTTTCCCCCTCACATAAGGCAACGCTGCCATCTGCCATGCCCGCCAATCCCCCAACGACACCAACCAGCTCACCACATCATACATCCATGCCAGTTCGTTATATAACAGGCGAAACCCCAGCCGAATCAGCCATCGCCACCAGCTCATAAAAATTCGCCCAACCCTGTTCACAAACCACTCCTCCTCAACACCCCTCTTTATCTTTCACCCATCAAGAGTATACTATCTGTAACCATTCCCAAAACAGAAAACAGGCAAGACTCAGACAAACAAGAGGATACAATGAACATTAAACGCATCGCAATTACAACAGGTGGTGGTGATGCCCCCGGATTAAACGCAGTCATCCGGGCTGCTGTGCTGGCGGCACTTAACCGAGGCTGGACATGCTGTGGCATTCGGGAAGGATATAATGGCCTACTAGAACCAGACCGGTTTCCCCAGGGCGGCCTGATTGAACTAACGGCCGATTCTGTACGCGGTATCACCCATTTAGGCGGCACAATTCTGGGCACAACCAACCGAGGCAACCCGCTTAAATACCCGATGATGGACGAAAATGGACAGATAAAAGAAGTAAACCGATTAGACGAATTAATTGCTGCCATCCAGGCACATCATATTGACGCGCTCATCACAATTGGCGGAGACGGCTCGATGGGTATTGCCCATCAATTGGCACAAAAAGGGGTCAGACTGGTTGGCGTGCCCAAAACAATTGATAACGATCTCGACCGCACCGTGGTGACCTTTGGATTCAATACGGCCGTTTACTTTGCCACCGAATGCATTGATCGCCTACACGCCACAGCCGAAGCCCACCAGCGCGTCATCGTTGTGGAAGTAATGGGACGATACGCAGGCTGGATAGCCCTGCATGCCGGCGTTGCTGGCTCAGCCGATGCCATCCTCATCCCCGAAATCCCATATGACATCAATAAAGTGGCTGAAAAAGTACTGGCACGAGAAAAAAAAGGACGTCATTTCTCCATTATCGTTGTGGCCGAAGGAGCACGCCCCATTGGCGGAACATACAGCGTCATCCGCCACGCAGCAGGACAAACAGAGCGATTGGGCGGCATTGGCCACAAAGTAGGCGCTGCAATTGAAACACTTACCGGCAAGGAAACGCGGGTGGTGGTATTAGGTCATCTGCTTCGTGGCGGCAAGCCAACCGCCTATGATCGGCTGCTTTCATTGCGTTTTGGGGCAGCCGCCGTACGGGCATTGGCTGAAGGTCAAACTGATGTGATGGTTGCCCTCGACCCACCCACTGTGAACTACGTTCCTTTAGAACTGGCAACCAGTCGCATGAAAACCGTTCCCCTCGATTGTGACACAATTCTCACAGCCCGTGATTTGGGAATCTCATTTGGGGATTAATTGGCTGCCATGCCTAAATTCCTGCAAAAAGGGGCTTTCCGTTTTCCAGATATGCTATACTGTAATTAACTGCTTAACGCCAACACCCTTACACTGGCAAACGAGACAATTTAAGGAAGGGAACTATGCCCCTACCCAAAACAACGTCCCGTTTCCTGCTGCCCGCCCATACATTTGAGCCAGCTTATATGGCTCTCTATCGCAGTGGCGAACTGGAAAAACGTGCCCGGCAAGCTGTACAAGAGTTGGCCGAATGTCATGTGTGCCCTCGTGATTGTGGTATAAACCGGCTGGCTGATGAAACGGCCGTTTGCAAAAGCGGCCGTTTTGCACTAGTCGCCAGCTACTTCCCCCACTTCGGTGAAGAAGACTGCCTGCGAGGCTGGAACGGCAGCGGCACCATTTTCTTTTCCATGTGCAACCTGCGCTGTGTCTTCTGCCAAAACTTTGACATCAGCCAGGGCGGAGAAGGAACGGCCGTTACCCCCCAACAACTTGCCCACATCATGCTCAAACTCCAACAAGCAGGCTGCCACAACATCAACCTCGTCACCCCCGAACACGTCGTCCCCCAAATCCTCGAAGCACTCCCCCTGGCCATTGCCGCCGGCCTCCGTCTTCCCATCGTGTACAACACCTCCGCCTACGATTCTCTCCACAGCCTCCATCTCATGGACGGCATCGTAGATATTTACATGCCCGATTTCAAATTCTGGGACACGCGACTTTCCCTACGCTACCTCAAAGCCAAAGACTACCCAGAAGCCGCCCGGCAAGCCATTCGCGAAATGCACCGCCAGGTTGGCGACCTCAAGCTGGACGAATTCGGACTGGCACGACGTGGCCTGCTCGTTCGCCACCTGGTTATGCCTGGCCACATTGCCGAAACAGAAGCCATCATGCACTTTCTGGCAAAGGAAATTTCCGTAGACACTTATGTCAACATAATGGCGCAATACTATCCGGCTGGCAAAGTCACACCCGAAAAATACCCCGAAATTAACCGACACATTTCACAGAACGAATACCAGGCGGCTATCCATGCAGCCCAAAAGGCGGGATTGTGGCGATTCGACAAACGGCATCCCCGTTGGCCGGGCAAACCATTTCAGGAAATTGCGCTCTAGCTTATGTTCTCAGCATTCTCCCACCATTTAAGCTGAGTTATTCACCCCGTATTCTTAAGGCCGGCAGCAATTCCCTTGATAGTGAGAAAAACTGCATCCAGCAATTGTCGTCCGGCCTCACTCTCCGCATCATCCATTGCACGCAAACGACGCAACAAACTTACCTGAATGAAGTTAAGCGGATCAACATACGGATTGCGTCGTTCAATGGTGCGTTGCAAAACCGGCTGGTTATCTAGCAACCGACGCAATTCTGTCACGCGCAAAATCCACGTAACCGTTTCGGCAAATGCCCGCTCCACTTCGCCAAAAATCTGGTCTCGTATGGTTACATCCTCTACCAGAGAGGCATAAAGACGAGCGATGCCCATATCTGCCTTGGCCAATGAAAGTTGGGCATTATCAATCAGGGTGCGGAAGAAGGGCCACTCTCGATACATGCGTTGTAATTGGTGCAGGTTGCTGGCAGAACGGCCGTATTCCGCCAACGCCGCCCCCACACCATACCACCCCGGTAATACATGCCGACTTTGCATCCAGCTAAATCCCCAGGGGATTGCCCGCAGGCTGGTAAATGTGGCTGATGAAGAACGCCGGGCTGGTCGTGAACCAATACGCATTTGGCTGATTTCATGAATAGGTGTTGCTTGCTGCCAGTAAGCCAATAAAGCAGGGGTCTCATAAATCAATTGCCGATATGCCCGGTAAGAAAGTGCTGCCAGTTCATCCATTGCCGCCCGCCAACCCGGTTCAGGCTCTGGTAACACATGGTGATGTCGGGGAGCACTGGCTATTAGCACAGCATGCATAACCTGTTCCAGGTGGCGACGGGCAATAGCCGGATGTCCATACCGTTCATCAATCACCTCCCCCTGTTCTGTAATGCGAATACGGCCGTCCACAGAGCCGGGGGGTTGTGCCAAAATCGCCCGGTTTGCCGGCCCTCCCCCGCGCGCAATCGTGCCTCCCCGCCCATGAAACAAGGTCATCGTCACATTATGCTGACGACAACAAGCAGCCAACTGCTCCTGTGCCTGATACAGCTCCCAGTTTGCTGCCAGATACCCCGCATCCTTATTGCTATCAGAATAGCCTATCATGATTGTTTGCTGATTATTCAGGCGGGCCAGATGCCGCGTATACACGGGATGGGTGAATAGCTCGCTCATAATGCGCGGGGCTGCCCGCAAATCTTCCCGTGTTTCAAAAAGAGGCGCAATAGCCAGGCTATCCGTATCCTGCTCCGGGTTCAGGTTCAGACCATGCCATCGGGCAAGTAACAATACGGCCAACAAATCTTCAGGGCCGTGTGTCATGCTGATAATGTAGGGACCGATAAGTTCCGGACCGTAAAAAGAAATAGCCCGGCGCAAGATCTGGAAAAGGGTATGTGTCTCTTGCCATTCGGGGGAAGGATCGGGGATGTGATCGAAGTCTGGGACAGGTGCATCTAGCAGTTGGGTAAGAACGGCCGTCTTTTCTGTGGCGTGTAAATCGGCAAACCCGTCACACAACCCCAATTTCCCCAGCACTTCATCCAAAACGGCCGTGTTATAGTCACTATATTGCCGAATATCCAGACAAGCCACATGCAACCCAAACACCTGCCCCTGATATCGCATTCGTACCAGTTCGGCATCCGCAATATCGGCCAGAGAACAGCTTCGCAAAGATCGATCCATCAGATCGAGTGGCTCCAGCAAATCCTTCATTGTACGCAAACGGAGCGGCGGATTGGCAACTCCTTTCAAGCGAGCAATCATATTACCCGCCGAGGCCTCCCCCAAATCTGCGGCCAATATAGCCGCCAACAAGCGGTACGGCTCATTGGGATACCGGCTATGCAAAAAGGCAACATGATCCGAACGAGAACGGCCGTCAGCCAATGCCTGTGCCAACTCTGTACTTATCCCCACCTTGCGTGCCGACACACTTAACGAACGATCCAGCAAGCGAGCCATTGCTCGATGCCGCTCCACAGCCAACCCGCGATGCAAGCGGAGCGTTTCGGCCGTAACATCCGCTGTCACATTCGGATTACCATCCCGATCCCCGCCAATCCACGAACCAAACGTCAAAAAACGCGCCGGCAATTGCAAATTAGGGTAATACTCCGCCAGCGCCTGCGCCATCGTCGCATACACCTGCGGCAACACATCCCAAAGGGTAATATCAAAATAATACAGACCAGTACGCACCTCATCAGTCACCGTTGGCTGGCGCGTACGGCTATGGTCTGTCACCCAAAGCGAAGTGACTTCGGCTCGAATTTGTGCCTCAATTGCCGCCTTTTCTGCTGGCAACAAATCACGCACCTGTAAATCAGTCAACGCCTGAGCAATACGCCGCAACTTGGAAAGCACAGTACGACGTTTGGCTTGCGTGGGATGGGCTGTAAAAACCAATTCCACGTGCAGGCGCTCCAGCAATTGCGCCATTTCAAACTCATCCACACCCATTTGGCGCAAGGTGGCGATAGCATCCGGAATGGATTCGGGTAATGGCTGGGGATGACTGGCGCGTTCTCGTTGTCGTAAAACGTGTACCCGGTTTTGTTCTTCGGCCAGGTTGACCAACTCAAAATAAATGGCAAAGCTACGGGCAACCAATTCGGCTTCGTCAAGGGACAAGCTGTCTATCAGCTGTTGCAGGTGGGTGTCAATGGCCGGATCATTATCCATGCGCCGTGCTTTGGTAAGGGCGCGGACTCGCTCTTCCAGCTCAAAAATTTGGATGCCTGCTTGCCGCCGAATGACCTGACCAAGAATATCGCCTAGCAGGTGAATGTCACGACTAAGCAGGTTTTGGGTAGTTTCTTGAGACATGATACCCCTCTCTTATAATGGGTGTTGTGACTGATAGAGGTGCAAAAAGTGGAAGGCCGCGATGACAAGGGCGTGGGTTATGCGGCCGTTTTTAATCAACGTTGGTACTTCGGATAACGGCCGTTCTTCCACCACAATATCTTCTGCCCCATCAAGCTGAGCCGCCTGCACCTTTCGCGCTCCCAACGCCAAAAATGAATGACACCGGTTATTCAAAAAAGCCGGATTCGGCGCAACCGTGCCAATATGCACAAACTCCTCCGCCATATAACCCGTTTCTTCCAGCAACTCCCGTCTGGCCGAATCGGCTGGCGACAAATCTGTATCATCCACCATACCACCCGGAATCTCCAGCGTTACCGCTTCTATGCCATGCCGGTACTGATGAATAAACACCACCATACCTTCTGGCGTCAGGGGAATCACATTAATCCAGTCACACGCTTCCAACACATAAAAATCATGCGTCTTGTTCGTGCGCGGCGAACGGCTTGTATCCTGCCGCAATTTGAAAATCCGGTAATCACCTAACAGAGCACTTTGCAGTTTATTCCATTTTCTTACCATATGGAGATTGTAGAGGGCGAAAAGAAGGGGGTCAAGCGTTAAACGTCTTTATCAGCGGTCAGGGTCTGCTGCCAGCGACGAATCGCATCTTTTGTGCTGGCAAAAGCCAGGTCGGGCAACTCATCCGCGCCAAAGAATTCAGCTCTGTCTGCATCGTCACCAGGGCGCAGTGTTCCACCCGCTATGTGCGCTTCGTACAGGATAAAAATGGACGCTCCTCCTGCTTCTGGCGGGTTATAGTACACATCCAACAGGCGATCAATCACGACATCCAAACCAGTTTCTTCCTGGGCTTCGCGCACGGCCGTTTCTTGTGGATTTTCACCCCTATCCACAAACCCGGCAGGAATACTCCATTTGCCCCGTTCCGGATTCATCACTCGCCGCACCAACAACACCTTGCCTTCGGAAACTACCAGCACCCCTACCCCCACTTTCGGATCTGTGAAGTAAATATATTCACAAGCGGGGCATACCCGTCGCGGCTTATCCCCTACCTGTCGGGTTTCCATTGGCGTGGCACACCGTGGGCAATAAACAAATTCAGTCGGGGCGCTCATGTTGTGGGTATGCGTATGGTGTTCAGTCATTTGTCTTCCACCCTGGTTAATTAACGGTCATTTTGCCTGGCGGCGTGCCAGCCAGGTGAGGCAAGCAAAAATAATCAGCAAAACACCCAGTCCCAATTGAATCTGGCGCAAGCCAAACTGGAATGAGGCTGATGGTGGCGTGGGTGGTGTAGGCAAAACGGCCGTTTCTTCTGGCGCTATCTTTTCGGTATCCGTCACCACTGCCACCGATTCCGCCGTCTCCTCCAATGCCCGATTGGGTGGTGTTGCCAGCGGTGTCGGGCGAGGCAGGTCTGAGCGGGTAGCCGTGGGCAACACAGACGGGACAGCAGCCGGCTGGGTGGCAGCGAGTGGTGGTAACGGTTCAAATGCGCCGGTTTCCTCCTCTGCAGGGGCTTCTTCTACAACTTCCTCACCTTCTATAACCGTTTCAGAGAAAACGGCCGTTTCCGCCAACTCAGTTGCTGGCAATTCCTCTCCCTCCTCCGTTGTTTCTGCGGCCACATCCGCCGCCGGCATCTCCGCCTCTGCCGACACTGCTTCAGGTGGAATTTCCGTCACAGCACTCTCCACACTCAAAGCCACAGGCTCTGCCATTTCCAATTGTCTACTGGCGATACCCAGGCCTCCCCCCAGCCCTGCAAACAGCGCAATTACAAAGAAAAAAGCAGTAAGCACCGTACCCATACGCAAAACCGGGTACAGCTGCACCAAAGGCTGACGCGCAGGACGGCCGTAAACAGCCGGATCCAGCGTAAAATTACGCGGCACAGGACGACGTGGCAACTCTCGCAACTGCTGCTTTAGCCGGCGGTGCTGCGCCACCAACGCCTGCAACTCTGCATCCTGTGCCAGCAGTTGCTCAAACTGTTGCCGTTCACGCGGCGACAAAGCATCATCCAAATAAGCATGCAGCTGCTCCTGTCGTCTCTCTTCAGCCGATTTCCGCAATTGTCGTAAAAAGTCTAGCATTTTCATCAAAACCCGCCTGCTTCATGCCAAAAGCATGAGCAAGCCATCAGGATTCCTCAGATGTTAGACGATACCGGGACGGTAAAAGTTCCAACACATCTTGCAGGCAATCTCGCAACCGTGCCCGTGCCCGGCTGATTCGTGACTTCACCGTCCCCAAAGATACAGAAGTGATTTGAGCAATTTCATTGTAATCATACCCTTCCACATCACAGAGAACGGCCGTTATCCGTTGATCATCCGGCAACAACTCCAGACACCGCTCAATTGCCAGCATCAACTCCACCCGTTGCTGAAACTGCTCCGGCGTATCTTCATCTGCACGCAAAAAAGCAAAGGACTCATTATCATCCGTCAACTCATCCAACGATGACTGTGGCCGCCGTTTACGCCGTCGTAACTCATCATAGCAACGGTTTGTAACAATTCGCATTAGCCAGGCCTTAAAATTGCCACCACGAAACTTATTCAGCGCATGATAAGCAGCAATAAACGCCTCTTGCGTAACATCCTCCGCCATTTGCGGCTCACCCATAATGCGATATGCCACGTTATAAACCGACTCCTGATAATGTAAAACCAGTCGGTTAAAGGCGGTTACATCCCCTTTTTGAGCCTGGGCAATGAGGGCAGTTTCGTCCATACAAATCTGATAAAAGTTTCCTTATTTTTTGCTACTACTGCCCATTTTCTCTGGAAAATAGATTGACAGATTGGGCAGGTTGAATTATACTCCACGCCGTAAAAAAATGTGCCGAAGTGGCGGAACTGGCAGACGCGCACGACTCAAAATCGTGTTCCTTCGGGAGTGTGGGTTCGATTCCCACCTTCGGCATCAAAAGAGATTATAAAGGCAAATAGTAGCACAAGCCACCACAAAATGGTGGCTGTTTTTTTATCAGAAACTGACGGTAAAATAGCAAAGCAGGTATGGCAGAAAAAAGTTTATCGTCAAAAAGGCATTGCTGATGAATAAGAACGGCCGTTCCCCACTCCACAATATCCTGCTCTTACTACTCGGTCTTCTTGTTGGTAGCGGGCTGGGGCTTTACATTGGCTGGGTAGCCTGGCCTACCGAGTTCACCAACGCCGATCCCACATTACTCGACGAAAGCTATCGACGGGACATCGTTCTGATGACAGCCTCTGTGTATGCAGCCGATGGCAACCTGATAATAGCCCGCCAGCGCATTGCCAGCCTGGGCGAAAATGGGGAAGAGTTTCTCCTTGCCGTGCTTGTTGACGAAATCTTGCGTGCTGAAAATGAAACGACCATCCGACAACTGGTAAATTTGGCGGCAGATTTGGGGCTTTCCTCACCTGCGATGGCCCCCTACCTGGCGCCTACGCCGGAGCGTGTCCCATGAAGTTGCGCCGTCGTTCACGTCGCCCACACACTGTCCGCCCGGAACTGGAAATGGCCGAACAGAAAAACGGCCGTTTCTCACCCACCAGCCTCTTCTTTCTCGGCCTCATCATTGGGCTGGCCGCCAGTCTGTACTACGCCTGGATCATCGATCCCGTTGTCTATACCAACGCCAGCCCTGCACGCCTCAGCAGTACCCACAAAGAAGCCTACATCCTGCTCGTCAGCCAAAGCTACGC
>RFGV01000440.1 GCA_003696605.1 Chloroflexota bacterium
AGGGTGCCTCGCCAACCTTGATTACCTGGATTGCACTCATGGCGCCAAGCGGATCAGTTGCGCGCCTGCTGACAAACGCGGCCTCCACATAGCGAGTGGAATCCATACGCGAAAAACCGACAACTACATCATTGTTTTTATTCACTGCAATACTGGGAAAAGCGATTGCACTGCCCGCCACACCGGCATCTATCACACCTGATTGCACCACTGGATTTCCGGTTGTATTTAGCAACAGCGGATCCACTTCATACCAGAAAGCTGCCATGCGAGTCGGTTTGGCTGGTTCGTTTGGCAAGCCGCCTCCATGAGAGAACCAAAGCTTTCCGTTGCGAAACACAACATTGATGATGCGTGAGTCACCCCCTTCTAACAGTTTTGCAGAGCCAAGCTGTTGTCCACACACCACGCTTCTTCCACTTGTTCCCGGAGCACCGCAAGTGAGGGTCGTATTGAAAGGAACTGGCGCCTTGAATAACCCGGTTCCAGGGAATGGGCCTGCCGCATCCGGCACCGGCGACCAAACTGGGTTGGCGGCCGTTCCGGTGATTTGAGATAAAGCGATGAGATCAACAGTTTTTTGATTGGCAGAGAATCCAGTATTGACAAAATATAGGTTTGGTTCAGCAGCATCCCGTACTACTGCCGGAATCATCGTGTAATATTTGGTAAACCCAAGAGCGAAATTCTTGACGGTCAAAGCTCCGCCATTCAGCGCTGTGGATTTGTCTACCACCCACATCTGAATGCCTGGACTGGGGCCGCCAGCGACCGGGAACATATTGGCCGTAATGGCAATCCATTTGCTGTTTACGCCCAAGCCGGGATAATCCGCCCAGTAGGTTCCCGTGGCATCAGCGGAAAAAGAATAAAAATGCCACAAGCCAGTCGGATCGCTGGTGGCGCTTACTGCGAGCCATATTTGGGAATTCGCTGACTTCCCGTTGGCAGCGCATGCAGCAATCCAGCGGCCGGATAAAGTGTCGTAAATGACATGAGGATCGAACGGCGTCCCATTCAGCCCCGTCGTGGGGGTAGTCCAGAAAGCGGTTAATGAGACTGTCTGGATAATGCCTCCAGCCTTGTTCTGTATCCGAACT
>RFGV01000441.1 GCA_003696605.1 Chloroflexota bacterium
ACCGTATTAAGCGTACTCGTACACAGGAACTTGAATTACCCGCTTCGGCTTACTTCGTTGCCGCACCATCTTCTGTAGATGTTCCACGGTATCAGGCGAAAATAATTGCTCGCCTGTTTCCACGTTCACCCGCGCAGGCACATTCTCCACGATGATAAGTTGACCGTTTAGGTCAAGCACGTATGTAACCTTCCGTTCTACCAATTTTTCATTCCACTGATGAGAGACCATCTCACGTTCTCCTTACCCTGAAATCTATCCATTTGTCTGGATCTGGTTCGTATAGGGTGATAATCTTTACCAATGGGCGAGATGGGTAACTGCACTGAATGTGCAATGGTCTGCCCGCCTGCGTAAAGCCCAACACTAAGCAACTCGGACCATACTTGTCTTCTGAGTAATCTTCAATAACTTCGCTGGTTGCGATTGCTCCCGTAATTCCTGTACACTAATGCGGCGAAGGACACTCTGATCAACTGCGTGTTTAGAGAATTCAAACTGTCCTGCCTGAACTTTCGCGCGTATTTCCTCAATCATCAGCCTTTCTATTCGTGTTGTGTTGACCAAATCATTGCTTCGGAGTTACGATGTCAGCAAGCTCGCCGTAGAGCGTGATACAACACATCTATTTTACAGAAGCAGGCTAACGCTTGCTTGAGCGGCGGGCGGATGGAGAAACTACTTTTGGTTTTACCAAAACCTTAAAAAAGCCCCGACCTCGCCCGTCCGCTCCAAGCGTTGTTAGCACGGCCTACTACCAACTAAAGTTTTTGAAACAGATAGGTCTGACAAGGGCGTGAAACACAGAACACCGAATACTATGTTCACACCCAATGAGCCAAGCCTCGCAATTCTCTGACCAACTTCAATCGGTCAAGACAATTATCTTTTCAGCCTCAATTCCAGCCGGTAGAGAGTTGGCTGAAATTACCAGATAATACGTTCCAGGGGCAAGGTCGCCCGTGTGCAGGTTGAAATGGTACTGATTGTTACTGATTTTCACACCTTCATTCGGATTGTCCGCTACACCGACAATCCCTATCAGCCCATTTAGGCCTGTTGTACCTACTTCCCGTATCCAAACCGTCACACTATTGTCCTGGATGAGATTTCCATTTGGATCTTCTATGCGGAATTTCACCGGAATTGTTTGACCAGTATGCGCTTCGTATGGATCACTTGAATCCAGTGGCGGCCGCCACACGAACTTGTACCCTCTGATGAAATCCCAGGCTTCATCTACAGTCATGCCTACCAGCATCTCTAGCGGCAGACGATACCGCTCCTGAATGATTGTATTCCTTAGCGAACCCCTACCAGCCTCGGCTACCAATGCATCCAGAAAGGCTTCTGCCTGATCAATCTGAGCAGAGGTTATCGTCACTGAATCTCCATTGTCATCGATGATTGCCTCAATGGCTGGAACAAACGATTGTAATGTCGCATATCCCTGATCATAAAGGTCGGGATTAGCCAGCAATATAGTGGCAATCTCCAAACTGTATTCGTAATAGAGGTCAATATAACGCTGCCCCTCTGCCGTCTGGCTCAGCACATCATCCCGCAACTGGTAGAGTAGTCCAGCAAATTCAGTCAGGTCGGTTACCTGACTGAGGGCTGCCAAAACGCCAAGTCCGTAGCGTTGGGGGACATTTGTTGTATCGTTGCCGGTATCATCGCAGTTAAACACACAGTTGCATTGTTGTGGTGTTGGTGTGGGTATAGGCGTATTCGTGGCTGTGGGCAATGGTGTTGGCGTGGCCCCTGGCGTTGGTGTTGGATCACTGCTCTCTATGTACGTTACAACCAAACGGGCTGCGTGATCGATCCCATTGTACCCGTGCGTTGGGTCAACCCGATCGTAACCAATGACACGTCGGTGCTGGTTGGCTGTTGAACCAGCATCAGCCATAATAATGGCTAAGGCATTCCCGTTATTCCAATCAGACCTGTTCACAATTTCCTGAATGAGCGTTGTCAGGTCCGGGCTGTTGCGAATGTCGCCTAGTATCCACGTGTCAGTCACGCTCCAATCGGCACTAGCTATGGTCAAAGCGCGATTGTCTGGGCGGTTGCTGCTAGAGAAGGGCGGGGCGTTGCCACTGGCTTCACCATAAAAGGTGACAGCCACAGGAACCGTATAAGTGCCGTCCACTGTAAA
>RFGV01000442.1 GCA_003696605.1 Chloroflexota bacterium
ACCCCCAGCCCGATGAACTTCCTGAGCCAGATTCTCAACCGCCCGCCCAACGAGCGGCCTTTCCTGATTCTGGTGGTCGGTTATCCGGCAGAGGGGGTCAAAGTGCCGGCTATTTCAAAAAAGCCGCTGGAAGAGATTGCCACGTTTGTGTGAGAGGGGATTCATTCCGCGGGGGCGATAAGATAATTGCTCACCTCTTCAATACACCGCCCAATTTGATGTGGAATGCCTCTAGAATTTCAGGAATTCTGGATAAACCTGGGGGGATTCGCCCGGCAGAGATGGATGCTTCGCAAGGGGGATTCCCCCGTATCCCCCTGTCTATTCAAAAATTTTGGACCGGCCCCTTGAGGTGGCACATTCAGATTCAGCCCAAATGGGTTATTGAGGGATGGTTGGAAAAGTGCCGTCGTATGGGGTCATCCGATTCCCCCGGAGTTTGTAGAATAAGCAGAAATTCTGCCGGCTCGTTGGCAGGGTTGCGCCAGCGATGGGGTAGGGTAGCTTCAAATAACAGAAAATCCCCTTTTTCCAGGAGTATAACATTACCGTCAATGTTATATTCTATGGTACCATCCAGACAACAGACAAATTCGTGCCCGGAGTGAGCTACTGGCTGGTGTCCGCTTTCGGCACCCGGTGTAAGGGTAATAAAAAAAGGCTCAATCTGCTGACCTGCCAGCCTGCGGCCAATCCCTGCTATCGAAACTCCCCGACTGCTTAGCGCTGGGCGGGTGTCGGCTTTAACGTAGATGACGTTGTCTTCGGCATCGTCGCTTTCAAAAAAATAGCTGATTTTTACCTGGAGGGCTGCGGCCAACCGCTGTAGGGTAGCCACACTGGGTGAAATCTCATCCCGTTCAATCAGGCTAATAGCATTAGCCGATATCCCCGCCAATTTAGCCAGCTCCCTTTGAGACAGCTCCCGTTCCTGCCGCAAGGCGCGTAATTTGGCCCCCAAGAAAAAAGTATCACCCATCTTGCTCCCTCTTGATGCTTGATAACTCATTGTAGGTATATCTTCCCCCTTTTGCAAATACGTTACGATTTTTGGGCCGGTCATCACTTCAGTATAGCGTCACAATAAACTTGACAAAATTAATATATATTTCTTTTTAGACCAAAATAATTGACAAATTCACGATTTAGTGGTAATATTCCATTGAAAAAGTTAGTAATTTCACAATAAACTTGATGGATATTTATGACCGAATCATGGCGCAATGTCGGCAAACAAATTCGCCATTTGCGACAACAGCACCAGTTGACCATTCGTCAACTGGCGCGTGGGTGCGGTCTTTCTCCCAACGCAATCAGCCTTTTGGAACGTGGAAAAGTCGCTCCTACTATTGCCACCCTCTGTAAAATTGCATCGGCTTTGGGAATGCCGATAAGTTCCTTTTTTCAGCAAATATGTCCGGAGGAGACGGGACAGAAGAGTTTTTTAGCCTCAAACCAAATGGCCGAAACGATATTAAATACTCTGTCGCCTTGCCAGATAAATACAGCAGATGATTTGGAACAGACCGAAAACGGATTGTCCGCTGAACAGGGCTTTCTCCTCTGCCTGAACGGATGTTTGGAAGTTGAGTCTTCTGACCAAAGTTACCGGCTGGAAGCCGGAGACCGGATAACGTTAAAAGAAGACAATTGGTACCGCTGGAGTCGTATCGGCGAGGAAGTGGCCACAGTTGTATTAATCTTCCGACCTGTTTCAATTTCCCAAAAAGAAACAGGTCAGATGGAACTCAACAGCAATGAGGAAAAAGTGTAATGCAGCAAAATAAGCCCCCCACCCCGGTTCGTCTTTATCATGTTGAACCGACATCACCCCGTAAAAACCGGGTTGATGATTTTTTAACCGCGTTTGCCGCTATTTTGCGCCACAGCAACTACCGGTTTTTGCTGGACCTGTACGCCCGCACCAGTACCAAATGCGGCCGGTGCGCGGTAGCCTGCCAGGTGTACCAGGCCTCGGGCGACCCGCGCGATGTGCCCTGTTACCGCACCAATCTTTTGTTAGATATTTACCGGCGGCATTTTACGCCCACCGGTTGGCTGCAAAGCCGCTTCTCCGGCTCTCGACCATTAACCGAAGAAACCATTGACGAGATGGCCGAATTGTTTTACCGCTGTACGGCCTGTCGTCGCTGTAAAATTGAGTGCCCGCTGGGTATTGACCACGGCTTGATGGCCCGGTTAGGCCGCTACATCCTCAGCGAAATCGGGATTGCCCCCAAGGGGCTGGTGGTATCGGTGCGGGAGCAGTTAGAAGGCAAAACCGGAAACACCTCGGCCATTCCCCTGGTTGCCTTGATAGACAACCTGGAGTTTTTGGCCGAAGAAATTGAAGAGGATAAGGGGGTGGCCGTCCAGTTTCCGGTCGACCAGCAGAATGCCGAGTACATCTTTTTCCCGGCAGTGAGCGATTATTTGATGGAGGCCGACACCCTGATGGGAAATGCCGCAGTTCTGCACGCGGCAAATATTAGCTGGACTATCGGCTCCCAATATTTTGATGGTATCAATTACGGCTTGTTTTTCAATGATTGGATTTTGGAACGAATTATCAAAAAAATGATAGCCGAAGCGCGGCGGTTGAACGCCGAGAAAATTCTTGTCGGTGAATGTGGACATGCCGCCCGAACGGCTAAACAATTCATTTCCACCTTTGGGGGAAAAGATGCTCCGCCAGTGGTCAGTGTGCTGGAAGTAACGGCTCAGGCCATCCAGCAAGGCAAAATTCAACTGGACCCTGACGCCATACAGGAACGGGTAACCTACCACGACCCGTGCAATATTGCCCGGTCCGGCTGGCTGGTCAAACAGCCTCGCCAGATTTTACGCAGTTTCATAAAGAATTTTGTGGAAATGCAGCCCAACGGCACGGCTAATTACTGTTGCGGTGGTGGTGGGGGATTGGCCGCTCTGGATGAAACGCACGACTTTCGTATGCAAGTCGTCGGCAAAACCAAGGCTGAACAAGTCCGGGCTACCGGGGCAGATATCATTGCTACGCCTTGTGCCAACTGTAAAAAACAGCTTCGGGAAATTGCGGATTATTACAAACTACCGGTGCAAGTTGTCGGCGTGCATGATTTGGTTTTTCGGGCCATCAAACTTTAGATTATGGTGAGGTAGAAAATGACTCCAACACCAACCTGGCTGGAAATTGCCAGAGGTCCCCTCTTCCGTTTCGCACTGGTGGTTGTGGTCGTAGGGCTGGCGCGGCTGGTTTTCCTGGCTGTGTGGGGAATGGTAGCCGCCCTTCGCCATGCCGGAGACCGCAATCTTCCTTATGCGCAGGTTTTTAAGGACACGCTGGTATGGCTTTTTCCAATTCACCGGCTTCACCATGCCAGACCCGCGTACAGCTACGCCTCCTTTATCTTCCATGTGGGCATTATTCTGGGGATGCTTTTCTTGCAAAATCATCTTGACCTCTTACGGTCAACCGTGGGCGTATCCTGGCCTGCCCTCCCCCGCTCCCTGCTAGATATTTTTACCCTGGCCACCATTACCACCGGATTTTACCTGTTACTGCACCGGCTCTACATTCGCAGTGCCCGCGTCCTGAGCAAAGCGATGGACTACATCTTGCTCCTGCTCCTGCTGAATATCTTTGTTTCCGGCTACATCGCCGGGCGCCCGTGGAACCCCATTCCTTATGATGGGCTGATGCTGTTTCACACGATAAACGGTCTGGTGCTGATTATCTTGATTCCATTTACCAAAATTGCCCACTGTGTGCTTTTTCCGCTGGTCAGGCTGGCCTCGGAAATTGCCTGGCATCTTACCCCGCACGGCGGCGCGGATGTGGTCAGAACACTTTACGGAACCGAAGGGAGAAAAATATGACCGCTGGTGACACAGTAGGTATTTTAACGGACATAACCAGGTGCGTGGGCTGTTACCAGTGTGTAGACGCCTGTGCCCAGGTTCATAATCTTGGGCCGGATATTCCTGCCCCTCAAGATTTGCCCGATGGTCTCTCTGCCCGGCGCTGGACAACCATTCTTGAACAGCCGGCAAACCATTATGTGCGCAAGCAGTGTCGCCACTGCCTGAACCCCGCCTGTGTTTCGGTTTGCCCGGTGGGAGCTATGCAAAAAACAGCCTTGGGGCCGGTCATTTACGATAGCAGTAAATGCCTGGGCTGTCGATACTGCATGATGGCCTGTCCCTACGGGATTCCCCGCTACCAATGGGACTCCCTGGCCCCGGTGGTGCGCAAATGCACCCTTTGTTACGAGCGATTGCAGGCCGGTAAATTGCCGGCCTGTGTGGAAGCATGTCCCCAGCAAGCCACCATCTTTGGCCTTAGAGACGACCTGCTGGCCGAAGCTCACCGCCGGTTGCAGGCGGAACCGGCAAAATATGTGCAGAAGGTGTATGGTGAGCACGAGGTAGGAGGAACGTCGGTGCTTTACATCTCTGATGTACCGCTTGACTTTTTGGGGTATCGCGGCTACCCCGGCCAAAAACCTTTGCCGGAACTGACCGAAGTGGTGATGAGTAAAATACCGGCGGTCGCTATCGGGATGACCGTGCTGACTGCTGGCATCCATTGGATTATTTCCCGACGGATGAAAATTGCGGCCAGAACTGCCCTGGTAGACACACTTCCTTCAAAAACAGCAGAGGACCAAGATGAAATTTATTGATAAGCGCACCGTTGTAAAAGACATCCTCTGGATTGGGGCTACAGTCGGCCTGGTAGCGGCGGTTGCCCGCTTTGGGCGTGGCCTGGGGGCAACCACCGCCCTAAACGATGCCAAGCCTTGGGGATTATGGATTGGTTTTGATGTAATGGCCGGCGTGGCGCTGGCCGCGGGTGGATTTACCATTGCCGCAGTGGTTTACATTTTTCATCTTGAAAAATATCGCCCAATTCTCCGGCCAGCCATTCTCACCGCTTTTTTGGGATACGGAGCAGTAATTGTAGGGCTTCTTTGCGACTTGGGCCTGCCCTGGCATATCTGGAAACCGATTGTTCACTGGCAACCTCACTCGGTGATGTTTGAGGTGGCCTGGTGTGTTATGCTGTACACTACCGTACTGGCGTTGGAGTTTGCGCCAACCGTTCTGGAGCATCCCTTGTTTCAGAGGACAGTTTTTCGCCGGATTTACTACTGGCTCAAGCGGTTGACCCTGGTTTGGGTGATTGCCGGTATTGTCCTTTCCACCCTGCACCAATCGTCGCTGGGGTCTTTGTTGCTGATTATGCCTTTCCGACTGCATCCGCTGTGGTACAGTCCGCTGTTGCCAGTGCTGTTTTTTGTATCGGCTGTGGCTTTGGGGCTGATGATGGTAACGCTGGAAGGCTTCTTTTCCGCCTATCTGTATGGTCACCGTCTGCGGGTTGACCTTTATGCTCCACTGGGGCGGGCGGCAGGGGGGATATTGTGGGTGTATCTGGCCCTGCGCCTGGGTGACCTGGCGTGGCGCGGTGTACTGCCTACAGCTCTGGACGGCTCCTGGTATAGCTACCTGTTTCTGGCTGAAATTGGGGCCGGAGCCTTGCTACCGGCTGTTCTGCTGGCTGTACCCTCTATTCGTACCAATCCAAATGGATTGGCTACATCCGCCGGCCTGGTGGTAGCGGGGATGGTGCTTAACCGCCTTTCGGCCAGTATGATTGCTATGTTTCAAACTCCGGGGGTTTCCTATTTTCCAACCTGGACGGAATTTGCCATCACTGCTGGTATTGTGTCCGGGGCCGGTCTGGTGTTTCTGTTTGCGGTTGAAAACTTCAATGTTTTTGAGCCAGAAACAGAACACATCCCGGAAGAATCTTCTGCCTACGCCCGGCCTGTGTTCAACCCGGAAACCCGCGTATACGTGGGCAGTACCTTGTGGGATACAGCAGCTCGCCGGTCGGCGGTTTGCCTGGTCGCCGCGGCGATTGCAGTGGCTTTCTTACCGCCCGCCGTGGTCTCCGGGCATGAAGTCCCGCGCCAGCCGGTTCAGGCTGCGTTAGGCTGGTCAACATTGCAAGTTGATGGTAACCGCAACCAGCGGGCTGTGACGTTTGACCATCTAGACCATCAAAGCCTGGTAGAGGGGGTTTGTATAACCTGTCACCATTTGAGTAAACCCAATGATGAAGTGACCGCATGTTCGGAGTGTCACCAGGATATGAACCGGCCAACATCGATTTTTGTCCACACCCGGCACCAGCAGGTATTGGGGGGCAATGCTTCTTGCGTGGAGTGTCATACCGGTGAGCACACCGCCCGTACGGCCAAAGCGTGCGGGGAGTGCCACGATACAATGAAACCCAATGCTGGTGAGACAACTTTTAACTATTTCGCCCCACCATACCGAGAAGCAATGCACGGCACGTGCATCCCCTGCCACCAGAAGAAAGCCACATTGGAAAACAAACCGGAACTGGGCCGGTGTCCGGCGTGCCACACTATGGTTGAGGAAAAATTTATTGCCGTCAAGTAGGCTAAAACACGGCAGAATTTTTGGCTAAATTAAGGAGGTAGCGATGCAAAGTATAGGTTTTTGTACCCATTTTACAGAAACAGATGAGTGGGCATTTGCGTATGCGCTTCATCTGGCCCAGCTGCGCGGCTGGCAGTTGAATATCTGCCACTGGCTGGAATCGCCCTATAGAATCCGGCGCGATATTGTTTACACCGATTTTTTTGAACACCAGAAAACTTCAGTGGTCGGGCCGAAATTACTGCAAGAACTGGAGTTGAAATTGCGCGAATACTACGAACCCAAATTAGCCAATTTTACAAATGTCGCTTTTAAACTGTGCGAAGGGGCATATCAGGTGGAGCTGGTACGTTGCCTGCGCCAGCATTTACTCGACATCGTGGTGATGGGATACCAAAAATTGTCAGATGAATTTTCTGATGAACAACCTTTGGAGCTGTTCGCGGCAAAGCTGCAGTACCCGGTAGTGATTGTGGGTTATAACGGCCCGGACACATTTTTACTTAACGATAAGGCCGCTAAAATATATAAACAGCTGGGGCTGGCGGAGAGAAAATGGCAGGCCTTGAATGAACTCATCGTTAGCCGGTAATTACTTCTATCAATCTGGCCGGCAGTTTCAATCTTGACCTGCTCTTTGCCTTATAATTTCCAGATAGAAGCCATTCGCTCCGTTATACCGCCGCCCCAGCAACTCTGCCTTTATTACCATCCCCGTCCGCCATTACCCACAGTATTACCGTCCCCTACACCACCCACAGCTCCATAAATTCGTCCACGGGGGTGCTCTCCAGCCGGGACTGGTCCGCGCACAGGTGCATTATCCGGTCGCACTGCCGCGGCG
>RFGV01000443.1 GCA_003696605.1 Chloroflexota bacterium
CCACCAGGGGATCAATGTCGGTGGTGGTGCCATTGCCCTGGACGGTGTCTGGGATCTCGGGATTACCGGTGAGGCGGTTCCCGGAACCAGCGCCCTTCAGCCGGTCAGCTCACTGTTGACCAGCCTGACGGGTTTCAACGGTGAAAATTACAACACCGGCAGCAACATCACCGGCGATCCACAATTTGTGCGTTCCTACCAGAACACCCTGCAGGCCGCGGCAACCCTCGACGAGGGCGGCAACAACATCTCGGTGCGGTTCACCGAACTGAACACGGAGCTGGGGGATTACCACATTGGGGCGACGTCTTTGGCCGTCGAAAATGGCGCAACTGTAAGTGCCACCGAGCTTTCATCAGATTACGACGGGGAAGTGCGACCGGTGGGTCTGACGGATATTGGTGCTGATGAAGTCCCGGGTGCAACACCTCCTCCTTTTGCCCTGCTCACTCCGAATGGAGGGGAGACGCTATTCGGTGGGACACAGACGACAGTAACCTGGAATCCTTTGCCGGGCGCCGCTACGTACAATTTGCGGGTATCTTTTGGCGGTAACTTTTTCAATATTGCCACTGGGTTGTCCGGAAACTCATTCGTTTGGAATGTTCCCAACGTCAACCAATCGTCTGTGACCATGAGGGTTGTGGCCTATGGGGCGGGCGGCCAATGGCTTGGAAGGGACGATTCAGACGCAACCTTTACAATCGTCAAAGGTGGCACACTTCTTACTCCGAATAATGGTGAAACCCTGACCGGAGGAACAGTTTATCGAATAACTTGGACAGCCCATCCTGCCGCCGACAATTACAGGCTTAGATTGTCGTTGAACGGGAATAATTTCTTTAACATTGCTGACAATGTTGTTGGTACCAGCTTTGACTGGGTTGTCCCCAATTGGAACATCGCGAGTGCTGTGATCAGGGTAGTGTCCAAGAACGGTCCAGCTTGGGTTGGTGCAGACGACTCGGATGTCCCATTTGTCATTACAAAACCCTGACAAGGAAAACGCCCTGCCGGGGGAACCCGGAAGGGCCATTGAAAGGAGTCCAAGATGAGTTGCAAAAGTTTATTGAAAGCCCTGCCGCTGA
>RFGV01000444.1 GCA_003696605.1 Chloroflexota bacterium
ATTACAATCAGATTACCATACCCATATGTATTCCATCCGGCATATGTTACCGTCCCCGTATCCGATGCATACACTGGTGACCCTTCAGGCAAGGCAATATCCACAGCCTGGTGTCCATACCAGAAATATTGGGTGAAATTTCGCGAATTTACAGGGAAGATAAATGTACCTGTTCCCACAATTACCGGAGTTACCCCCCGTCCTTCAAAAGAACTACGCCCCACTACTTCCGAAAGATCTGGTGGTGTCCAGACAAAAACGTCCCGTACTGCGCCCGGAATGATAATTTGCGTGCCAGGATACAACCGATATGGAAACTCCAGATTATTTGGCTTATAGGCGATAATATCTTCCATTGGGACACCATAACGGGCAGCCAAGCCTTCTAAAGTGTCACCAGGTTGTACCTCATGTAATACGCCATCTATGGGCAGGATTTTTATTTCTACCCCCGTTTGTAACAGGCTGGATTCTTGACTTAGCTGAGGGTTTCCGCCCAAAATTGTTTCTGGTTTAATGCCAAATTTTTCGGCAATAGAAATAGGTGTGTCCCCACGTTTCACCACATAGGTCTGGTACTCTACATTTGGCTTGGGACCCTGGTAGGTATGAGGGTTGGGTGCGGGCATGAGGCTGGTATCGGTTACTATTGGCAGTTCACCACCAATACCTGCAACGACTGTTTCTGCTTCAGTCTGTCGAGTGGGTGCAGTTAACTGAGTGGGCGTGGACTCAACGGCCGTTTCCTGCCGTCCTGCATCTTCGGATTCACTTCTGCCAAAACCAAACCGCCAGCCAGCCAAAAAAAGCAAAATCAACAACAAAACAGCCAAATGGCCACGAAATCGCTGCCAAATTGTGTTTTCATTTCGATTCATAGCAAACAACTCCCACGCAAGCTCACATAAATCGGTCTATTACGCCGACCCTGCTACACTTGCAACACATTCAATTCAAGTACAATTTTGGGTTGGACCAGAGAGGTAAAACAACGGATCGTCACGATAATCATTGATACGAATTTCAAAATGGATATGTGGGCCTGAAGAACGTCCCGTATTCCCCGTTGCGCCAATCCACTCCCCTTGCTCTACCGTCTGCCCCGGATACACACCAATACTACTCAAATGGGCGTAAAATGTTTCAAACCCATTTCCGTGATTTATCACAATCAGGTTGCCATAATCATAGTAAGTTCCCGCCGCCCAACTGGCATAAGTAACAGTTCCCCGGTCAGAAGCATAAACGGGTGTCCCTTCCGGCACAGCAATATCAATTGCCGGATGCCCGTACCAATGATAGTTTGTGATACAACGGCCGTTCACCGGCCAGATAAACGTACCTGTACCCACAACAGCCCAATTCTGCCCACCTGCCCCTGTACCAGCCACACTTTTAGGGGCAGTCCAGTAAAATTGTCCAATTTTTGCCCCCGGAATTAACAACTGCGTCTCCGGAACCAAACGATATGGAAACTCCAAATTATTAGGCGCATAGGCAATAATGTCCTCAACTGGTACATCATATTGGGCAGCTATATCTTCCAGCCGTTCTCCCGGCTTCACCGTATGCAATACGCCATCCACCGGCAGAATCACCAACTCCGAACCCGTTTGCAGCTCACTGGACTCCTGACTAAGCCAGGGATTTCCTCCCAGCAAAGTTTCGGGAGAAATACCAAATTGGGCTGCAATCAGATTGGGGGTATCACCCCGTTTCACTTTATAAATCTGAAAATTGTGCTGGGGTAACTTGGCCTGGTAAGTGTGCGGATTGGGAACAGGCATAAGGCTAGTATCGTTAATAATCGGCAATTCCGTAAATGAATCCGAACTAACAACCGCTGAAGAGATATCAGCTTGGGAAAAATCAGGTGTAGGGGATGGTATAACATCAGTGGAAGAAACGGCCGTTTCCACCTGCCGTCCCCCAGCCAAAGCCCACTGCAAACCCAACACAACAAGCACGGCCATCAAACCCAGTGCCACATACCGCAAAACACGTAAACCAAATCCTTCTTTCTCACTCATAAGCCCAACGCGCCAGATGCTATCACAAAGCCCCCAAATAGCAAAAGCGGGCCCCAAAATCAGACCCGCTTTCTCAACAAACTTTCAGGTACAACCAGAACTAGAGATCCTTCGTCAACGTTTCCAAAAACTCATAATTCGTCTTCGTCGCCCGCAAACGCTGCAACACAGCTGCCGTTGCACTACTAATATCATACCCCGGTGTATCCATCAAATGCCCCAACATTCGGCGCATCATATACACCCGCGACAACTCATCACCAGACAACAGCAACTCCTCACGTCGCGTACTCGACCGCTCAATATCAAAGGCCGGGAAGATTCGCCGTTCCTGCAAACGACGACTCAACACCAACTCCATATTACCCGTCCCCTTAAATTCCTCATAAATCACATCATCCATACGGCTCCCCGTATCCACCAGACAAGTGGCAATAATCGTCAGACTACCACCCTCCTCCAGATTACGCGCCGTACCAAAAAATCGCTTCGGTGGATACAACGCCGTCGGATCCAAACCACCCGACAATGTCCGTCCACTCGGTTGCACTGTCAAATTATACGCACGAGCCAATCGAGTAATCGAATCCAACAAAATCACAACATCTCGACCACATTCCACCAGCCGCTTGGCCCGCTCCAACGCCATCTCCGAAACCCGGCAATGCTGCTTAACAGGCTCATCAAACGTAGAACTGATCACCTCGCCATCAATAGACCGCTGCATATCAGTCACTTCTTCGGGACGCTCGCCAACCAACACAACCATCAAATGAATATCTGGATAATTCTCAGAAATACCGTTGGCAATTTCCTTCAAAACAGTCGTTTTACCTGCCTTGGGGGGCGACACAATCAGGCCACGCTGCCCCCGCCCAATCGGTGCAACCAGGTCAATCAATCGCGTGGAAAGAATATTCGGCCGTGTTTCCAACTTCAACTTCTGATCTGGAAAAATAGGCGTCAACGACTCATAACGCGGCCGTTTCTTTGCCAGCTCCGGGCTCATACCATTTACAGACTCCACCCGCAACAAGCTATAATACTTCTCGTTATCCTTGGGAGCACGCACCTGTCCGTAAACCATATCCCCAGTGCGCAAACCCAACCGGCGAATCTGCGAATGCGACACATAAATATCATCCGGCCCAGGTAAATAATTATGCACGCGCAAAAAGCCCATTGGCTGCTTGTCATCATCATTTATTTCCAGCACCCCACCTCGGAACAAGTGGCCTTGTGATTCAGCATGCACACGCATAATCTCCAGGATAAGATCCTGCTTCTTCATTGTACTGAAGCCACTAATCTCCATATCCCGGGCCATATCCCGCAATTCACTTAGTTTCTTCTCCTGTAACGTTCCGATATCCATATTCTTATTGTCTCCAAACTACGGATTAATTATCAAATCTTGGTGACCGCTTTTCACAAAATCAACCGCAATGACAAACCCACCATGACACCCTATTCAGGGGTCATATAAAGTAGCGTCGTCATCATACTTACAAAATAAT